>CACCGK010000043.1 GCA_902545555.1 uncultured Pelagibacteraceae bacterium | reverse complement strand
CAATCATTATTTTTACTATTCTATACCAATATCTTTAATTGTTGCCTTGGTCTTTTTAAATTATTTTGCAATGACATTTGGTACACAATCTAGATTAAGAAAAGAGGCATTAGGAAAAATGGAAGAAGTAATGGCTAAAGAACATGAACTATTATCTTTAGGTGGCCAAGCTGCTGCAGCGGCACATTCATTAGGTACTCCACTTTCCACGATAACAATAATTGTGCATGATTTAATGAAACAATTTAAGGGGCAAAAAGATTTAGAAAAAGATATAGAGTTATTGAATAGTCAAGTTGATCGATGTAATGAAATTTTAAAGCGATTAACATTAAATCCTGTAGAAGAAGACGAATTTATTGATAAAGATATTAATATTCGGGATTATTTGCATGAAATTATTTCCTCATTTAAGGAAATAAGTAAAAAGGAATTTGTATTCAATTTCGACCAGGACTCAAACCCTAAAAAGATAACTAAATCTATAGAATTAGTTTATGGGTTAAGAAATTTTATTGGAAACGCGAATAAATTTGCCAAAAATACAATTTTTATTAATCTGAAAAGCGATAGTGAAATAACTGAAATAACAGTTGAAGATGATGGTGATGGTTATCCACGAGATATTTTATCTAAAATTGGAGAACCATATTTAAAATCAAATTATTCGAAAGATAAGTCTAAAGAGGGCTTAGGACTAGGGTTGTTTATTGGAAAAACTTTATTAGAAAAAAATTTTGCATCAGTAAATTGTAGAAATTCAAAAACACGTAATGGAGCGGAAGTTATAATTAAATGGAAGAATAAAGAATTATTTAATATTTAGTGGTATTTATTCTTTGTTTCAAATAATGAGCTTAATTGAGAAATCATAACATCTCCTAATTCATTTACGTCCGTAATTTTGATAGCTTTATTATAATATCTTGAAACATCGTGACCAATTCCTATAGCCAAAACTTCAATATCAGATTTATTTTCAATAAACTTCACAATTTTTTTTAAATGTTTTTCCAAAAAGTCACCTGAATTTACAGAAAGAGTTGAGTCGTCTACAGGGGCTCCATCAGAAATAACCATTAAAATTTTTCTTTCTTCTTTTCTCTTTTTAATTCTATTATAAGCCCATGATATAGCCTCTCCATCAATGTTCTCTTTGAGCAATCCCTCTTTCAGCATTAGTCCTAAATTATTTTTCGCCTGTCTCCAATGTGTATCTGCTCCTTTATAAATTATATGTCTTAGGTCGTTCAATCTTCCTGGTGTTTTAGGTTTAGAATTTTTTGTCCATAATTCTCTACTCTGTCCACCTTTCCAATTTTTAGTTGTGAAACCTAAAATTTCAACTTTAACAGAGCACCTTTCAAGTGTTCTGGATAAGATATCTGCACAAATAGCTGCAATAGTAATTGGCCTTCCTCTCATAGATCCAGAATTATCTATGAGTAGAGTTACTACTGTATCTTTAAAATCTAAATCTTTTTCTTTTTTGAATGACAAAGAATTATATGGATCCATAATAATTCTTGGAAGTTTTGAACTGTCTAACAATCCTTCCTCTAAATCAAATTCCCATGCTCTATTTTGCTTTGCAAGCAATTGTCTTTGAAGTTTATTAGCAAGCTTCGTTATAATATCTTGAAAGCCTATTAATTGCTGATCTAAGTTTCTTCTTAGTTTTGTTGCTTCATCTGAATTTTCTAGATTTTCAGCTTTTACAACTTCATCAAATTGAGTTGTAAATATCTTATAATCTAAGTTGATACTATCTATTTTTTTTTGAGCTACTTGCTCCGAACTCTGTTCATCTGACTCTGTGTCTGATAACTGTTCGTCAAAATTAAATTCATCAACACTAAAATCAGCATCTAATGAAGCCTCTGATATATTTTCATCTTTTTCATCTTTATTATCTTCTTTGTCATTATTTTCATCTTCATTTGATGGATTATCTTGTTCTTGATCTTGATTTTCTTCTTTTCTTTCATCCTCATCTTCACTTTGAAAAATATCCATTTCTTTCAATATTTCTGAAAACCTTGAACTATAAATGTTTTGATCTTCAAGATTTTTAAGTAAAAATTCTTTATGTTTTTCTATAGCGTCCTCA
>CACCGK010000042.1 GCA_902545555.1 uncultured Pelagibacteraceae bacterium | reverse complement strand
TGATGCAAAACATATTGAAAAAGTTCTAAAAGATTTAAGTTTATGGGATAAGAAAGATTTAAGACTCAGACAATTATCTGGAGGAATGAAAAGAAGGGTTTTGATTGCAAAAGCATTATCTCATGAACCAACTATTTTGTTTTTAGATGAACCAACTGCTGGAGTAGATGTTGAGTTAAGGCAAGATATGTGGAAAGTTGTTGAGAGTTTAAGAAAAACTGGTGTTACAATAATTTTAACCACACACTACATAGAAGAAGCAGAAGCTATTGCCGATAGAGTTGGAGTAATCAATCAAGGAGAAATTATAGTGGTTGATGAAACAAAAGAATTATTAAAAAAAATGGGTCATAAGAAACTTACAGTAGACTTACAGGAAGAAGTTAAAGAAATACCAAGCAGTTTAGAAAAATATAATCTTGAAATTGGAAAAGATAAAATGTCAATTGACTATACTTATAACGTTCAAGCAAAACAAACAGGTATTACAAATTTACTTCAAGATTTAAAAGATGCTGGATTTAAGCTGAAGGATCTTAAAACAGAACAGAGTACACTAGAAAAGATCTTTGTTAGTTTAGTAAAGGAAAACAATGAAATTTAATTATTATGCATTTAAAGCAATTTATCTTCATGAGATGGATAGATTTAGAAGAACATTGATGCAATCTTTATTATCCCCGGTTTTATCTACTTCTTTATATTTTATAGTTTTTGGCTCAGTAATTGGAGGATATGTTGAAAATATTGATGGTATTAGTTATGGATCGTACATCGTACCTGGTTTGTTGATGCTTACATTGTTAACCCAATCAATAAGTAACACATCTTTTGGTATTTTTTTTCCTAAATTTAATGGAACAATTTATGAAATTTTAGCTGCACCAATTTCAACTCTAGAAATAGTTCTTGCATTTGTTGGTGCAGGAGCAACCAAAACTTTAATTGTTGGTTGTATGATATTTATTACTTCAACTTTTTTTGTTGAAGTTGAAGTGCAATTTCCAATATTAATGATTTTTCTTTTAGTATTAGTTTCATTTACTTTTGCATTATTCGGTTTTTTAATTGGATTGATGAGTTCTAATTTCGAACAAATGTCAATCATACCAACTCTTGTTATAACTCCCATGGTTTTTTTAGGTGGAAGCTTATATTCTCTAGATATGCTTCCAGAGTTTTGGCAAATAGTTACATATTTTAATCCAGTAGTATATCTGATCAATGGATTAAGATTTTCATTTTATGGAGTATCAGATTTTAATATATGGATAAGTGTTGGCTTAATGTTAAGCTTTCTGATTATTTGTATAGTGATTGTAACAACGCTTCTTAAAAAAGGTTATAATATAAAAGCTTAAATAATGATTAAATATATTCTTCTAGCTATTATTATTTTTTTGATTGTTTTGTTCTGGGAGAAAATTACTGAATTTGTAGAAAAAAAATTCAATATTAAACTCAATTATATTGTCGTTAGCTCCATTATTGCTGCAATAGCGATTATTCTTTTGCTCCTAAATTACTGAGATTTATGATTACTTTGGAGGTTTCTAATTTTGAAATTGAGGAAACTGAGGGTGTTTTTACTTTTAAAAATGAAAATACAACAATAGGCTTTGTTAGATTTAATGAGAAAGGTGAGGTAGAGTATATTTTTGTTAATCCAATTTTTAGAAAACAAGGGTTAGCAACTAAATTATTACGATTAGTAAAACAAAAAACTGGAAAAAAAATAATACTTCAGGAACCAATTAGCCCTTTAGGATCGAAATTATTAAACTCATTAAATAAATGGAAATAAACTTATTATTTTTTTTTACAGTTGTTCCAGCCATAATTTTATACGGAATTGCAAAATCAGGCCTAGGTGGATCCATGACTTTAATTTCTGTTCCGTTAATGACAATAGTGATGCCGTTAAATCAAGCCTTAGGAATTATTTTACCAATTTTAATATTTTCAGATTTTATTGCTGTTTATAAATATAGAAAAGAATTTGACTTAGGAACTTTAAAATTAATGGTTCCATTTGCAGGTATCGGTATAATTATTGGATCTTTAACTTTTTCATATTTTTCAGAGGAATTGCTAAAATTTATTATTGGAGTTATGGGCTTCTTATTTGCTGGTAATTACTTTTTTTTTAAAAAAAACAAAGAAAAAAAATCAGAAAAAAACTTTTTTAAAGGCGGTGCTTGCTCGGTTGTAGCAGGATTTACAAGTTTTTGTGTACATGCGGGAGGGACACCAACCAGTTTATACTTACTTCCACTTAGAATGAAAAAAGAAATTTATGTAGG
>CACCGK010000041.1 GCA_902545555.1 uncultured Pelagibacteraceae bacterium | reverse complement strand
AGCTGAAATTGTTGCAATAATATTTTTTGAAAAATAACCTACAATAACAGCAACTAATGCTCCAAAAATTTTGGGGTCGTTCATTTCTATAAAAGTTCCAAAATCATTTATAAATATTCCTGGAAATATTATTGCTGGAAATACTGCAGAAGGAACATATTCCAACACTGCTTTAATTTTATCTCCCAACATATCTCTACTTATTAAAGCAATCATAGTCATTCTGGTGAGGTAAGTTAATATTCCAGCAAAAATAATTGCAGTAAGTGTCATTTTTTTAACCTCAATAATAGTGCAGCTACAAATAAAGCAATTACTGGAGAAATAATTATGTAAGATTTAAATGGAGCATCAAAAAATAACAGTGAACTTAAACCACAAGTAATCATTACAATTACATGATCTAATTTTTTTAAATCCTGAACAACAATTGCTATAAATGTTAAAGGAATTGCAAATTTTAACCCAAGTTCTTCTGGAACAAATGAACCCAAAACAATACCTGATAAGGTTGCAATTTGCCAACAAACCCACATTGTGCAACCAGTACCAATTAAATGATAATGTAAAAATTCTTCATTTCTATTTTTTTTGAAAAATTTATTAGACTCTGCAAATCCTTGATCTACAACAACATAAGAAATTAATAATTTTTTTATAAAAGATAATTTTTCTAAATATTCAGATAAAACTGCTCCATATAACAGATGTCGAGAATTTATAATGCCAACAGAAGCAACAGCAACTAAACTAGATGCACCCCCTGATAACAATTGTAAAAATACTATCTGTGAAGCTCCTCCAAAAATGATGAAAGACATTGCGTAGACTAAATATGGGTGAAATCCAAGTTCGACCCCGATTGCTCCACAAATTATTCCAAATGGAATAACAGAGAGCATGTGTGGAGAAATATCCAACATCCCTCGAGTAATTAATTGTTTTTTGGTAAGCATTTGTTTGTTTTATTAAAAACAAACTATGTGATCAATATGAATCGGTCTTTTAATTCCAAACTTTTCGTCAGCTTCATGTTGGTGTTCATGATGAGAATGAACAAAAACTGGTATTAATAAATCGCTATTAGTTTTTAAAGTATAAATAAAGTTGGTACCTCTAAATTTTCGATCAACTACTTCGAGCTTTAGGTTGCTTTTATCATCGTGCTCAAGATCTTCTGGTTGCAATAATAATTGTACATTTGAACCTTTTGGATAATGCTTAATAAAATTACCTTTAATTGTTCCAAGATCATCATTTTCTAGTGAATTTTCTCCCGTTACTTTTGCAGGAATTAAAATTCCACGATTTAAAAAATTTACTACTTCGACTGAATTTGGAAAATGATAAACATTATAAGGATCATCAAACTGTTTAATTTGCCCATCTAATACAATTGCACATTTGGTACCAAGATAAAAAGCTTCGTAGGAGTCATGAGTAACAATTATTGTTGTAATTTTTAATTTACTTAATAATTTTTTTAATCTTACTTGAATTTCTTCTTTAAAACTTTGGTCTACATTAGATAGCGGTTCATCTAAGAGCAAAAGATCAGGTTGAGTTAATAACGATCTTGCAAGTGAAGCTCTTTGCGCCTCCCCCGCGCTAATTTCATGAGGAAATTTTGGTAATATTTTTTCTATATCAAGAAAATCTATAATCTCCTTAAAACTAAGCTTTTTCTTTCTTTTTCCTTTATTTCTCTCAGCGCCTAATAAAATATTTTTTTCAACTGTGTAATGAGGAAATAAACTGTTGTCCTGAAAAGCTAAAGAGATGTTTCTATCTTCAGGTTCTACATTTTTGTCTTTAGACGATAACAATTTTCCATTTAACTTAATTGAACCTTTATCAATTTTTTCTAAACCAGCTATAGTTCTAAGTATTGTTGTTTTTCCAATTCCTGAAGGACCAAGAATACACAAAGTATCTCCTTCTTTTTCAATCACAAAAGATGCATTCTTGACTTTAATCTTTCCACCTATAGTGAAATCAACATTTTTAATCTCTAAAAAACTATCGCTCATTTTCCCTCAATATATATTTAGATGTAAGCATTATAAATAGAGTTGCAATCAAAATTAAAAATAATGAAGGAACAGCTGCGGCTTCTAATAAATCTTCTGAAGCAGATATATAAGCTGTAGTTGCAAATGTTTCAAAATTGAAAGGTCTTAAAATCAAAGTGATT
This sequence comes from uncultured Pelagibacteraceae bacterium, assembly GCA_902545555.1. Classification (GTDB taxonomy): domain Bacteria; phylum Pseudomonadota; class Alphaproteobacteria; order Pelagibacterales; family Pelagibacteraceae; genus Pelagibacter. The sequence goes on along the minus strand of CACCGK010000041.1, from coordinate 186 downwards.
GGCAATTCTCTTATTATTTCTAAAGAAATTAGTATTCCAACGAATAAAAGAGAATTTCTTAAGAAAGGTAAATGAATATTCATAAATGTTTTCTTTTTAGAGTAACCAAGTAAATATGAACTTTCATCAACAGAAATATTTATTTTTTCATAACCAGATTTTATTCCGTTAAAAGCTAAAGAGTAG
>CACCGK010000040.1 GCA_902545555.1 uncultured Pelagibacteraceae bacterium | reverse complement strand
TTAATCGAATGGACATAGGATTTAGATCTGAGAGAGACAGTGGTTTTTCTACAGGTGGTGGTGTTGCAGATGTCCCACAAGAGAGCTTGATGTTAACTGGAGATGAAAATATTGTTAACATAGATTTTTCAGTATTTTGGGTAATTAAAGATGCTGGTAATTTTTTATTCAAAATTCAAGACCCAGAAGGCACTGTTAAAGCAGCTGCTGAAACTGCGATGAGGGAAGTAATTGCAAAAAGTGATATTCAACCAATTCTAACAGAAGGTAGATCTAAAATTGAGGTTGAGACACAAAATATAATACAAAGTATTTTAGACGATTACGAAAGTGGTATTCAAATTACACAAGTGCAAACACAAAAGGCTGACCCACCTGATCAGGTAATTGACGCATTTAGAGATGTACAAGCTGCAAGAGCAGACATGGAGAGATCTAAAAACGAAGCTGAAGCCTATGCAAATGATGTAATACCAAGAGCACGAGGAGAAGCGCAAAAAATTTTACAAGCAGCAGAGGCATATAAAAAAGAAGTTGTTGCAAAAGCAGAAGGTGAAGCAAGTAGATTTATAGCTATCTACAATGAGTATAAAAATGCAAAAGCAGTTACTCAAGAAAGAATGTATTTAGAAACAATGGAGAAAGTTTTAGCTGATATAGATAAAGTAATAATAGAAAAAAATGCAGGTTCAGGAGTAGTTCCATACTTACCTTTGCCTGAATTAAAAAAGAAAGCGACGAATTAAAATGAAAGCTGGAAAAATATTAGCAGGAGTATTAGTTGCAATTGGTGTAGTAGCCTTTTTATCAGTAATTATCGTAAAGGAGGTTAATCAAGCAATTATTCTTCAATTTGGAGATCCAAAAAGGATTATAATGAAACCTGGATTAAACTTTAAAATTCCATTCATTCAAAATGTTGTTTATTTAGATAAAAGAATTTTAAATTTAGATGCTCCACCTGAAGAGGTTATTGCATCAGACCAGAAAAGATTAATTGTTGATGCATTTGCAAGATTTCAAATTGTAGACCCACTTAAATTTTATATTTCAGTTGGAAATGAAAGAGTGGCGAGATCTAGGTTATCTACAATTATAAATTCAAGAATTAGAAATGTATTAGGTCAAGAAGAACTACAAACATTATTATCTAAAGATAGATCTAAACAAATGGCTTTAATTAAAGAGGGAGTAAATAACGAAGCACAAAACTTTGGAATTAATATTGTTGACGTTAGAATTAAAAGAGCAGATTTACCTCAAGCTAACAGTGATGCGATTTACAGGAGAATGCAGACAGAAAGGGAAAGAGAAGCAAAAGAATTTAGAGCAAAAGGAGCAGAGATGGCAGTTACGATTACATCAACTGCGGACAAAGAAGTTACTGTAATCTTAGCAGATGCTCAAAAACAGTCTGAGATCATGAAAGGGGAAGGTGATGGACAGAGAAATAAAATATTTGCAGATGCCTTTGGTCAAGATCCAGAATTTTTTGCTTTCTATAGAGCTATGCAAGCATATGAAAAAGCTCTTATTGGTGGTGAAACTTCATTAATTTTATCACCTGATAGTGAATTTTTTAAATTTTTTGGAAATATAAAACCTGAAATCCAACAATAATTCTTAAATGCGTGAGCTAGTTATAGCTTTTGGTCTTTTCTTATTTATTGAAGGTATTTTGTACGCCTTATTTCCAGCAAAAATGAAAAGTATGTTAAAAAAATTAGAACTTGTTAAAGATAGTCAGCTTAGATCAGGCGGACTTATTTTTACACTAATAGGCTTTATAATTATTTATTTTATTAAGAGCTAATATGAATAAGATTAAACTAATATTCTTAACGCTAGTTATTTCATTTACTTTTTCATTGAATGTGAATTCTAAACCAGTTCCTGCTTCATTTGCAGATCTTGCTGAAAAATTAATGCCATCTGTTGTAAACATTTCTACAACAACCACTATCACAACAAATTCTAATCCTTTTCCTTTTCAATTTCCTCCGGGGTCTCCTTTTGAGGATATGTTTAAAGAATTTGGTACACCTCAGGAAAGACAATCAGCTGCTTTGGGTTCTGGGTTTATAATAGACGAGAAAGGAATTGTGGTTACGAATAATCACGTTATCCAAGATGCCGACGATATTATTGTTAGGGTAAATGGTGATCAAGAATTTAAAGCAAAGGTTCTAGGTGCTGACCCATTAATGGATATTGCTGTTTTAAAATTAGAAACAGATGAAAAGTTTATGCCTGTAGCATTTGGTGACTCTGATAAAGCAAGAATTGGTGATTGGGTTTTAGCAATTGGAAATCCGTTTGGTTTAGGAGGAACTGTTACTGCTGGAATTATTTCAGCAAGGAATCGATCAATTGGTTTATCACGATATGAAGATTTTATACAAACAGATGCATCTATAAATTCTGGAAATTCTGGAGGGCCTTTGTTTGATATGGAAGGAAATGTAATTGGAATTAATACCGCAATTCTTGGACGTAATGGTTCTATTGGAATTGGATTTTCTATACCATCCAATAGTGCACAAATCGTAATTAAACAATTAATTGAATTTGGTGAAACAAAAAGAGG
>CACCGK010000039.1 GCA_902545555.1 uncultured Pelagibacteraceae bacterium | reverse complement strand
CCATACAAAAACTAGAACCAATAAAACTAAACTTATTGATTTTCCACCAGAAGTTTTTCCACCAGGTAAAAATTTTTTTATTTTATCTTGAAGATCTCTAATTAGTTCGTCTATATTTGGTGGTGTGGGACCTCTACCCGATCCATTGCCACCGCCACCTCCACCAGGAGGTGCTCCCCAAGGACTTTGACCTTTGAAATTGTCTGACATGTCAACTTATATAGTGTCTTTAATGCAAAAAACAAGTAATGATACTTTTATGACTGATAAAAAACCTGAACTTAGTGCCGCAATGAAAAGTAAGCTAGAGCCCAAAAAATTCACTAAAAATCCTATTCTTGGAACTAAGTTTACAATTGCAATCTCCAGTGCAAAAGGTGGTGTTGGAAAATCTACATTTGCAACGAATCTTGCTTTAGCTTTGAAAAAAGTTGGATGCAAAGTTGGTCTTTTAGATGCAGATATTTATGGTCCATCAATTCCCAAAATGTTTGATATTAATGAAAAACCAAAAAGTGATGGTCAAAAATTAGATCCAATTACAAAATATGACATTCAGTGTATGTCTATTGGTTTTTTAGCTGATCAACAAACTCCAATGATATGGCGTGGTCCTATGGTTACAAGTGCAATTAAAACTTTTACTCAGAAAGTAAATTGGAAAGATTTAGATTTTATTGTAGTTGATATGCCTCCAGGAACTGGCGATACTCAACTTACATTTTCTCAAGAAATAAAAATGGATGGTGCAATAATTGTCAGTACACCTCAAAAAGTAGCTCTTTTAGACGTTAAAAGAGGAATTAAAATGTTTGATAAACTTGGAGTTAAAATTTTAGGTTTAGTTGATAATATGAGTTTTTTCATTGGCGATGATGGAAAAAAATATAATATTTTTGGAGAAGGAGGAGTTAAAAAGACTGCAAAGGAATTTCAAAAAGAATTTTTAGGTGAAATTCCAATTAATCCAGAAGTTGGGAAAACTGGAGATGAGGGAAAGCCAATTGTTGAAAATAACCCTGATCATGAAATTTCTAAAATATATTTAAATTTTGCTGAAAAAATTAAATCAACTTATCTTTAAGATCAAAAGCAGTCATTAATTCATTCCACTCTCTTTTAGACAATCCAGAACTTTCAATATCTACATTTTCACCTTTGATAAGTTTTTGAATAATTAATTTTCCTTTTGCAGATACCTCGGTTCCACCAACTCTATAATCCATAAAAGCATCATAAGTTATAGGGACCCATTTTTTCACAGTATCCAACATTATGTCTGCATAAACCCTAATTTCATATTGTGCATGACTATCTGCTCTTAATCTTAAAAAATTCATTAAGTTTAATAAATCAGTTTTCCAATACCATTGGGTGTAGGTGTTTAGTGTTAAATTCATTCTTGCAAGTTCCCTTGCTAAACCTTTTTTATTTTCATCAATAGTTGATCCATCAAATCTTTCATTAAGCATAGTCTCATAATTATCATAAGTTCTCTCTGCATCACTTTTTAAAAGTTCCAAAACTTCCTCTGCCTGTTTTCCTTCTAAGACATCTCCTCTACCCTGTCGGTTACTAGTTGATTGAGCAGCTAAATTTTCTTGTGATGGCAAATAAAATTCTTTATCTAAAATTGAATATCTAGCAGAATATTCATTAACATTTGCAGTTCTATGTCGAATCCATTGTCTTGCGATAAATATTGGAAGCTTAACATGATATTTAATTTCACACATTTCGAATGGAGTGCTGTGCCAATGCCTCATCAAATATTTTATTAAACCTTTGTCAGTTGAAACTTGTTTGGTTCCTTTTCCGTACGATACTCTAGCTGATTGAACTATGGATGTGTCATCACCCATATAATCAACAACTCTTACAAAACCATGATCCAGCGCTGGAATTGCTTCATATAGTATTTTTTCAAGCTCAGGAGCAGTAACTCTTTTTGTTTGATTGCTCTGAGATTGTTGATTTTTTATTTCCTCTTGTTGTTCTTTAGTTAATTTCATGATTGTTATTGAATCTGTTGTAATTACTTTTATATTAATAATGTTGGATTTCCAACTACGACGATAAACGAATTTCGTAATAACCATTGCGGACGTGGGGGCAGTACCCACCACCTCCACCATTACAACTTATGGGGGTGAACTAGATTCGACGGGTGACTAAAGGCTATTCTTTCGTTCGGGATTGTTCCACCGTAACGGGCTAATTTATAATTGCTAACGAAAGTTACGCACTTGCTGCCTAATTAACTAAGTTAATTAAGCAAACGGGGTCTGGGGCACCTGGCAACAGAACGCCCCTTCTCATTTGTTAATTTAGTTTACTGTAACTATAAAAAATTAAATATATTAATAGAATGAAAAATATATTAATAATTTATCCTTATAAGAAAAAAGCTATAGATCAATTAAGTGCAATACAGCTATTAAAAAATCAAGATTATAATATTCATGTCCTTATACTCGAAGAAATTGGAATTATGCATAAAGAGTGTAAAAAAATTGGAATTAAATTAGTTTATGTTGATTACAAAAATCTAAAAAAAAAAAATTTAATTTATAAAATAATAATTTTTTCAAAAATAATTTTTGATTATATAAAAAAAAACAAAATAAATTTTGTTTTTTCACATTTAGAAACATCATGTATTATAGCAGGGATAACAAATATTTTTTGTAATTTTAAACACTTTTATTTTAAACATAATACGG
>CACCGK010000038.1 GCA_902545555.1 uncultured Pelagibacteraceae bacterium | reverse complement strand
TTTGACACAACTTTTCATAGTTTTCACAAAAACTCAAAATAGTTTTTTGAACTTCTTTTTTATTTTTATTTGAAAGATTAAGCTCTTTAATTAATTTACTGCAACTTTTTTCTAATTCTTTTATTTGTTCTCCTGAAAAAAATTCTCCTGTTTCTATTTCCCAATACGTGTCTTCAAGATCATCATCACTTAAATCATTTAATTTTTTTTGTAATAATTTGATAGTCTCGTCCTTAGTTTCCTTATCTCTCATAGGAGAATTCTTAAGTTTTCCAAGACATTTATCTCTTAATCCATCAATGAAATGAAAATAGGGTTTACCTTCTGAAAAATCTCTAAAATGATTTGTGTTAAAATATTTATCAATAGCTGTTTCTGTTGAAACCTTTTCTTTGCCCTTAATAATAGCTATCTGAACATATACTTCTTGACTAATATATTCTTCAATATGATCTTTAACTTTTTGAGGTATCATTCTAGCTAAGTAATTAGTGTTCTTCTCTGTACCTGCTGTGACAAGCCTTACAATTACTCCACATAAATTGTTTCAGAGTGCCTCTTATATCTTCAGCATCTTCAATTACAGATGTAAGTTTTATCATATCATTAGAGGCTTTTTGCATTAATGCATTAAAATCATCTTTTTCATCCCAAATTGTCAGTAAAGCTTCAGTATCAAAACCCTCTTGAGTATTTTCAGGAAATAGATCTATTAAAACTTTATAATTTTCACTCATTTCAATCATAAGTTTTTTTGCTTTTTCAAAGTCTCCTTTTGAAGAGAAAGCCTGAACTCTTTTAGCTGTACTATAGTTTTTACTAAACAATGCTTGTCTACTTTTAATGATTTCCTCAACTGTTAAATCGGCATTGGAAGATGAGACGAAAAATGCACTTAAAATTGAGAATAAAATTATTTTAATATATTTTTTTATGTGATTAAATAAATTATGCATGTAACAAATACCTTAACAGAGTATGGAATTATCTCAAAGGTGTTACATTGGCTCAGCGCAGCTATTCTATTCATACAAATACCTTTGGGTTTTTATCTAGTTGATTTAGATTTTGGTGATCAAAGAATAACTTTTGAAGATATACACGTTACGTTAGGTTTAACTGTGTTTTATATAATAATAATTAGATTAATAAATAATATACTTAATCCAACTCCAAAATTAGATCCAAGTATTTTTAAGGGACAGAGGTTTTTGGCAAAAATGAACCATGTGCTTTTATATGTTGCTATTTTATCAATAACAATTTCAGGAATATTAAAAAAATTATTTAATGGGGAAACATTAACAATATTGTTTAAGGAAATTCAAATTAATGAGAATTTTGATTTAGCAGATCAGTTTTATGAAATTCATATTCTTTCGAATTATACTCTTATCGGTTTAATAGTGCTTCATATATCTGCTGTTATTGTTCACAAACTATTTTTCGGGGATAATTTATTAAAGAGAATTCTTTAATCTTAATGACAAGCAATTCCAAATTTTTTTAATCTCCAATAATTATAAGGCCAAGGAGTTAAAAAACCTACAATCAGCATTATTGGTACCACCCACCATGTTAAAATTGCGCCTCCAGTTAAAACATAGTCAGTTAAATTCATCATGATTTCCATGCTAATCATTGAAATTAAACTCATACCACAAGCTGTTTTGAATGCGTTAACAAAATTAAAATTTTGTGTCATTAAAATTATTGTTTCTAAAATAATACTCGTGATCAATCCATTGATGATTGCTAAAATCATTATTCCTAAAATTGGAAAAGGAATTTGAGTTAATTGAAAAAATAATATTGTTCCAAAATCTCCAATAGCACAACCAAGTACACACCAAGCTGTATTTTTTGCACTTCTTCTCCAAGTATGTCTACAAGACCAATGAAATGTAGTCGCTGTCATAATTACTTACTCATATTAATTTGATATTCATACTTATCAATAGGCCAAAAGGACTTTACATAAGCCAATATACTATCAATTTCTTTATCAGATAATTGATCTTCAAATCCTATCATTTTACCTTCATAATTTTTTACTAATTTTGCTAATCCATATTTAATTATTGCATGTAAAGTTTTATCATCATGATGCCAAGTATGACCTGTTCCGTTTAACGGAGGAGCTTTTCTATGCCCATCTTCATCGATACCCTTCCAGTTTTCAGCACCAGCTAAATTAATCATATGACAAGAAACACAATTTTTTTCATATACAATTTTACCTCTTTCAATCATGAGTTTAGAATCAGTAGTTATTGGAAAATGATTGTGGGCACTTACTATATTTGAAAAAGTGAATGTAAAGAAAACAATAATAAATAAAATATGTTTAACCATATGGATGATATGGATATTTGATTTATTATAACAAGTACATGTGTTACTTTAAAACATGATCTTTAAGCAAGTTTTTGATACGAAATCATCAACTTACACTTACATAATTGCATCCGGTAAAGGCCGAGAAGCTGTAATAATTGATCCAGTTATAGAAAATGTTGAAAGCTATATAAGGCTACTAAACGAATTAGATTTAAAATTAGTTAAAGTAATAGATACACATATACATGCTGACCATGTAACTGGTGCGAGTAAACTTAAACTGGCAACAAATTGCTCTACACTTATGGGAGAACACACACCTGCTGATACTGTAGAAATCAAAGTAAAAGACGATGAAATAATAAAAATTGATCAAATAGAAATCAAAGCGATGTATACACCTGGTCATACTTCTGACAGCTATAGTTTCTTGATGAATAACTATTTATTTTCAGGAGATACTCTTTTAATTAATGGTACTGGTAGGACAGATTTTCAAAATGGTAGCTCAAAAGATGCTTATAATTCTAT
>CACCGK010000037.1 GCA_902545555.1 uncultured Pelagibacteraceae bacterium | reverse complement strand
GTAGGTCCTCCTCCTTTTACACTGCATCTTACATCATAATCAGTAGCCTGATTAATTATCTCAAAAGGTCTTGTAATTTGCATTTTATGAGTTTCGTCAGCAAAATAATCACTAAATAATTTACCATTTACATAAATTTTGCCGGAACCTTTTTTTATCCAAACTTTTGCAATTGAGGTTTTTCTTCTACCAGTAGCGTATTTACTATCTTTAAAATCTAATTTTAATTTTGGAGATTTTGATGCTGATTGAGTATTTTCCATCTTAGTTTCTAGCTATATTTTTACTGTTTAATTTATCTAACTCTATAACAGTAGGATTTTGTGCTGAATGCGGGTGTTCATTTCCTGCATAAATTTTTAATTTTGTTAATTGTTTTCTCCCCAATACTCCACCAGGTAACATTCTTTTAACTGCCATTTTTAAAGTTTCTCCAGGTTTTTTTTCATCAAGTTTCTCAGGTGTTGTAACTTTAATTCCACCTGGATGACCAGTGTGTCTGTAATATTTTTTATTTTGAAATTTTTTTCCAGTAAATTTTGCTTGTTCAATATTTTTAACAACAACAAAGTCACCATCATCCATATGAGGTGTGTATGTAGTTTTGTTCTTGCCTCTTATAATATTTGAAACAACAGTTGCTAATCTTCCAACTACTGCATTCTTCGCGTCTATTTCATACCAAGATGAATTTAATTGGTCTTTTTTAGTGAATTTTGTCATTGTGCGAGGATTAATACTATTAATAATTACAAAGTCAATTTTATATTTAGCTTGTAATATGTAGCTAATATGCTAGAAATCAGATGCCGATTTGATCCTATTGCGGGCTTATAACTGCTAAAAAGGAAATTTCATAAAATTACTAAAATCGGCAGGCATTTGAACTGTATTGTGCGCCTAACATAATGTTGAAGCACTAAAAAAGGAGTAAAATGACAAAAAAAAGAAATAACCCTGAAACTATTGCCATACATGGTGGTGATTATAGGAGTGATCCATCGACAAACGCAGTAGCTGTTCCAATTTATAGAACAACATCGTACCAATTTAACAACACAGAGCACGCTGCTAACCTTTTCGCTCTTAAAGAATTTGGCAACATCTACACTCGTATAATGAACCCAACAAATGATGTCCTTGAAAAAAGAGTTGCCGCTCTTGAAGGAGGTTTATCATGTGTCACTGTATCCTCAGGTCAAACTGCATCAACCTTTGCTATATTAAATGTAGCCCAAGCTGGTGATAATATAATAAGTTCAACTGATCTTTATGGTGGTACAGTATCTTTATTTACACATACACTTAGCAAACTTGGGATAGAGATAAGATATGCAGATCCAAGTAATCCTGAAAATTTTGAAAAGTTAATAGATGATAAAACTAGAGCTTTTTACGGTGAAACCTTACCAAATCCATATCTAAGGGTGTTTCCAATAAACGAAGTTTCTGACATTGGAAGAAAATATAACATTCCACTAATAATGGATAACACAGCTGCACCAGTAATATGCAGACCGATTGAACATGGAGCTGCAGTAGTAATTCACTCACTTACAAAATATATAGGTGGACATGGTACAGCAGTTGCAGGAAGTATAGTTGATAGTGGTAACTTTGATTGGACCGCAGATCCCAAAAGACAACCTTTGTTTAATGAACCTGATAATAGTTATGGTGGTGTAATTTGGGGAAAGGCTGTTCCAGAACTAACTGGTGCCAATGTGCCATTTGCAGTTAGGGCAAGAGTTTGTTTATTAAGAGATTTGGGATCAGCTCTGGCTCCAGATAATGCTTTTGCAATAATTCAAGGACTTGAAACAGTTGCTTTAAGAATGAGACAACATTGTGATAATGCTGAATATGTAGTTGATTTTTTAAAAAAGCATAAAGAAGTTACAAAAGTTATTTATTCTACTGAACATGATAAACCTATTGCTGATAGAGCAAAAAAATATCTTAAAGGCGGAAATGGACCAATGATTGGCATCGAACTTAAAGGTGGTATTGAAGCTGGTAAAAAATTTATCGAATCTTTAAAGATGTTCTATCACGTTGCTAATATTGGTGATGCTAGAAGTTTAGCAATACACCCAGCAAGTACAACTCATAGTCAATTAAATGAGAAAGAACTAGCTGCATCAGGTGTTACTCAAAGTTATGTAAGACTTTGTATCGGTATTGAACACATTGATGATATAATCGAGGATCTAGATCAAGCATTGAATAAATCATCAAAGGGCAATTTAAAAGCTGTAAGCTAATTTGAGGATTAAATGTCTACAAATAGAAACTAATAAATAGTTTCTTTATTTTTTACAATATAAAGAAAATATAAAGTTGAAAGTATTATAATAATAGAATTTATCTGGTGTAGAGATGCATAGAGGATTTTTACACCAGATAAAATTGTAAGAACTCCCAAAACAATTTGAAACAATAAAGAAATTCCAATAATGAGGATTGGAATTCTTAAATTTATATTTCCATTTTTTAAAACAAAAAAAAGCATATAAAAATATATTACGACAATTAAATAAGCTAAATTTCTGTGAATAAATTGAACAAGTGATCGATCATCAAATACTGTGAGATTAAACAAATCATTTATTACACTGTCATCTGGGAAATATGAAGAGCCCATTAAAGGCCAAGTATTATAAATTTTTCCTGCATCCATCCCGGACACAAATGCTCCAATTATTAATTGTAAAAATAATAATAAAAGAAAAAATTTAATTGGGTTTAATTGAATATTAATATGATTAATTTTTATATCAGTTAGATTTAAATATTTCCAAAAAACTATAGACAAAATAATAAAAGCTGTAACTAAGTGTAGTGATAATCTATAATGACTAACATCAATTCTATCAATTAATCCACTTGATACCATGTACCATCCAATAAATCCTTGAAAACACACTAAG
>CACCGK010000036.1 GCA_902545555.1 uncultured Pelagibacteraceae bacterium | reverse complement strand
TTAAAATTTAGATTTGTTTCAACAATGAAATCTGAATAATAAGCCAATCCCCTAACAATTGTAAAATTTGTTTTGACCTGATTTAAATTTGAACTGTAACCCAATACTTCAAATACTTGTTCTAATTCCTTTATACCTTCTTGAGACAAAGGATTTTTTAATGTTTCTTTTAATTCTTTTAAATCTTTAATTTTTAGAAAATTAAGTATTTCGGACGCTTGTTCATCATTTAAATCTGCACCCTTAGTGATTGCACCACTTATATCTTTTCTCTCTTTTTTAAGCAGACTTTCAACACCTTTTAAACCAAAACCTGGTTTATCTAATTTATCAATTGCCCTAATTACTTTTAATTGCTTTTCTTTTGATATTTTTAAAACGTTAATTAATCCTTGAACTATTTTTCTGTTACTAACGTTGATTGTAAATTGATCTTTTTTTAGACCACAATCTAACAAAGTACTTGATACTAAATTACAAAGCTCCGCATTTGCTTGAGCAGGATTAACATTTCCCACGATATCAAAGTCTGCTTGCATAAATTCTCTGTATCTTCCATTACCAGCCTTTTCATTTCTATAGACATTTTGAACAGCATACCTTTTAAAGATTGATGGAAGCTCTTGATTATTTTGTGCAACAAATCTAGCTAGTGGGCTTGAAAGATCATACCTAAGAGTAATACTTTTTTCTCCATCCTGAAACGAGAATACATCAGACATAGGATTAGTATCATCTTCTGCCAAAAAAGATCCTATATTTTCACTTATCTCAAACGAAGGGGTTTCTAAAGCCTCTGCCCCAAATTTAATAAAATTATTCTCAATAGCTTTTAAAAGCTTTTTTTTGAGAAGAAGTTTTTTATCCCAACGATCTTCAAATCCTGAAGGTAATCCAGGAATTAATTTTTTTTCTTTATTCATTTTTTGGTACCCGGGCTGAGAGTCGAACTCAAACTTAAAGTTCCACAAACTTCCGTGCTAACCATTACACCACCCGGGCTTATCCTCTTTGTTTTTATCTTATTTTATGTGGATTTAAAATTATAATATAAATAAATAGCCTACTGGCTATGGAAACAATTTCTGTGAGTACTTCTAAAAGTCTTTTTGTATGTAATATTTATATTCATGGGCAGTCTTTTAGACAAAAAAAATTAATATTCAAGGTCTAAATAGAAAAAGGACGTTTATCAATTTGATAGATAAAACGCCCTTTTAAATAATTTCTAAATTAGTCTATTTTTTTTAAATTAACTGCAGAAGGACCTTTGGGACCATCTTCTAATGTGAATTCAAGTTTATCACCTTCATTGAGATATCTCATACCAGCAGCTTTTACCGCTGAGGCGTGAACAAAGGCATCTTTTTCTTTATCATCTCTTTCAATGAAGCCATATCCCTTTTTACCATTATACCATTTAATTTTTCCTTGTAGTGTACTCATCTTATTTCTTAGTCCTTTTGTTATTTATTATTTTTTAAAGGTAATTTTTTTTACGATTATTTCAAGATCAAACTTTGTGGTGGTGGCTGAGGAAGGATTCGCACCTCCGACACAAGCCTTTTCAGGGCTCTGCTCTACTCCTGAGCTACTCAGCCTTATTTATCCCCTAAAGATAATTCTTCCTTTAGTGAGATCGTAAGGTGTCATTTCAACTGTCACATTATCACCTTGGAGAACTCTAATTCTGTTTTTTCTTAACTTACCAGCTGTATGGGCAGTAACTGTATGTCCATTTTCTAATTTTACTCTAAACATAGCGTTCGGAAGTAGGTCTATCACTGTACCTTTAAATTCCAGTAAGTCTTGTTTTGACAAATTTATTTTCTCCTTATTCGTTTTACTACAGATTGAGCATGTCCAACCAACCCTTCGTAATTTGCAAGTGTTATAACTGATGGTCCAAGACTTTCAATACCCTTTTTTGATAAGTTTATGTATGAAATCCTTTTATAAAATTCATTTACACTTATACCACTTGAGTATTTTGCAGAACCATTAGTTGGCAACACATGGTTTGATCCAACATTATAATCAGTCATTGCCATCACTGCATATTTTCCTAAACATATTGATCCTGAATTTTTTATTTTTGGAACTAAAGATTTATAATTTTTAATATTTAATTCTAAATGTTCTGGTGCAATTTTATTTATAACACTTATTATTTTAGCGTCTGAAGAAACGTACATAAGAATTCCATTATTAATTAAACTTCTTCTTGCAACAGAAGCTCTTGGAATTTCTTTTAATTGTTTGGTAATTTCAATTTTTACTTTATCTAGCAAATCTTTATCTTTTGAAATCAAAATACATTGTGCAAGAATATCATGTTCAGCTTGTCCAATTAAATCACTTGCAACCCACTCAGGATTTGAGAATTTGTCACAAACGACAGTCACTTCTGAGGGACCTGCGGTCATACTTTCAATTCCAACAACACCAAAAACTTCTTTTTTTGCAGCTGCAACATAGGCATTTCCTGGACCAACTATTTTATGAACTTTTTTAATTTTTTTAGTCCCATAGGATACTGCTGCAATAGCAGAAGGGCCCCCGATAGAATAAATTTCTTTTATTTTACATTTTTTTGCAGCGTATAATACGGCTGGATTTTGTCTTCCTTTATAGCCTGGATTAATCATAACTATTCTCTTAACACCTGCAACAATTGCTGGAATAGCATTCATCAATACACTGGATGGGTATGAAGCAGAAGAACCAGGAACATAAATTGCAACAGACTCTAAAGGCACATATTTATATTCAAGTTTGTTTTTTAATTTATCTGTATAAGAAATATTTTTAAATTTCTGAAGTGAATGAAATTTATAAATTCTATTATAAGCCGTATCGATTGCTTTCTTTACTTTTTTATCAAGTGAATTTATAGATTTTTTTATTTGTTTTGTGCTTGGAATGATTACGTTATTTTGATTGAATCTTTTCTCATATTTTAATAATGCTTTATCTCCATTTTTTTTAACATCTTTAATTATATTTGTTACAGAAACAGAATCTGATTGAATTTTTTTTTTCCTTTGTAAAAGCAAATTCTCTAATAATTTATCAAAATTTTTACTTTTACTATTTAGTATCTTCATAACTACTTAATTTCACTTTGATCCTCTAATCTTGCTTCAATAGTTTCTGTAGTTAAAGCAATATGAGAATTATTATTAAAAATAAGATTTATTTCATAAACATCATTATTTTTCAAATAATCTATACCTATTAGTTCTAAAACTGTTTCTTGATTAGATTGATCAATGTTCTTTGATCTTACTTTATCAACAAAATCAAACCTACAAATGCTATTGATATTTTTATCTTCCTGATCACTTTCAATCTTGGTTCTTTCAATTGATAATAAAAAAACCTTATTAGATGCGAGATATTTTATATCTGCAATTTTAACCTTAGCCCCTGAAATACAAGCTGAAATCATTTGTAACCCTTCTTTATCACTTGCTATTATTTTTGCTAAATATTTATTCACTATTTTAATCTTTTAATTTTAACACCTATTTTTTTTAATTTATTTTCTAATCTTTCATAACCTCTATCTAAGTGATAAATTCTGTTAATATGTGATTTACCATATGAAACTATAGCTGCTAGA
>CACCGK010000035.1 GCA_902545555.1 uncultured Pelagibacteraceae bacterium | reverse complement strand
ACCAACTGTATCACCTGCACCAAATAAACCATCAATAGTTAGCATTCTGTTATAACCCCAGAAATATTCTGGTGGCGATAAATCTTCTGGACCACTAACCCATGCACCAGAACAAGTTGCATGAGAACCCATTACATAAGGTTCAGATGTAGTTAATTCTGGATTTGTATATTTTGGATCAATGTTTTGAGATGCCCAAACAACAGCTTGCCCAACAGTCATTCCTAAGAAATTTTCCCAACCTACTGTTTCTAAGTGTGGATCTTGGAAAGCCTCAGTAGTCACCATGTGGATTGGTCCACCGCCTGCAGCTACTTCTTGAATAAAAGCATGGTTTCTCAAGCAAGTTGGAGTTGGATGATGATCAATATATTCTCCAACTAACTCTTTAGTTTGGTCATACCATTTTTTCTCATAATTTTCACCATTAGCATTTTGGGTGTATGTTTTTAAATGAAGGAAATAAGCTCCAACTGGACCATAACCGTCTTTAAATCTACATAATACAATTCTGTTTTCCATTTGTGTCATCTTCGCACCTGCTGCAATAGGTAATGCATATGCAGATCCATTACTCCATGGTGCATACCAAGTTCTACCCATTCCTTCTCCAACCGCTCTTGGTTTAAAGATGTGTGAAGCTCCACCGGCAGCAACAATTACTGCTTTTGCTCTAAATACATGGAAATCACCCGTTCTCATATTAAATCCAACCGCTCCACCAATTCTGTTATCTTGAGTTTCATCCATTAAAAGATGAGTAATCATTATTCTATTATAAATTTTATCTGCAGATTTTTTTGCTGCCTCAGCAACAATTGGTTTATAACTTTCACCATGAATCATTATCTGCCATTTACCTTCTCTTAAGTATCTTCCAGTTTCTTCATTCTTCATCATTGGAAGGCCCCATTCATCAAACATATGAACTGTGGAGTCTACGTGACGTGCCATATCATAACCTAAATCTTCTCTCACCATTCCCATTAAATCATTTCTTGCATATCTTACGTGATCTTCTGGTTGGTTTTCACCCCATTGCATTCCCATATAGCAGTTAATTGCATAAAGTCCTTGAGCAACAGCTCCACTTCTATCAATGTTAGCTTTTTCAACACAAACAATTTTCATGTCTCTACCCCAGTGTCTTGCTTCAAAGGTAGCACCAGTTCCAGCCATACCTCCGCCAACAACTAATATATCGCAATCTTCGTAATGTGTTTTGTGATTAGCCATTAATAGTAAACTCCTTTTTTGAACGACTCCTTAGGTACAGTCGGGAGCTCTCCATCTATATTTAATCCCTCTGGTTCAGTGTATAATCTCTGTGAATTTATCTCTCCCTGATTAGGTTTATCTCCCTCAGCTAATTTAGGAATAAATTTTCCCCAAGGCTTAGTTGTTATTGGAGATACGAAATTTTTTTCAGTTCCATTTCTGAATTTAATTTTCCAAGAGATTGTACCTTTTTCTTCTTCTCTTCTTACTCTAACGCTATGTCCCATAGGAGCAAAGTCTGCATATCCTCTAACATCAATGGCGTGGTTAGGACAAGCTTTAACACAAGAATAACATTCCCAACAAAAGTTAGGTTCAATATTTTTTGCTCGTCTTATGTTTTCATCAATGTGCATTATATCTGATGGGCAAATATCTACGCAATGACCACAGCCATCACATCTTGTCATGTAAACAAATGTTGACATATTATTCTCTCTCCTTTTTAATTTTTATCATAATTAATAATGTTTAGGTTGTTCTCTCTTAATACCTAAACCAAATTGTTCAGGCGCATCTGCAGGTGGAGGTAAATTATCTCTGGAACCATCTGCTTCTGCTAAATTCTTTTGTATTGCTGCACCAGGTTTATAAAACATGTGTGCAAACTTAGACCAATAAACTCCTCCAAATAAAACTAGGTTTGAAACTATGAATAATATTAAAAATAAATTTGCATCCCATCTTCCCTCTAAATTTAAACTTTGAAGATATGACCATATAAATCCTGTTAATGAAGTTGCAATTAATGCTAATACAAATAAATCAGCTTTAATAATTCTGTACCAAGGTTGCGCTTCAGAATAAACATCAACTCTTAAGAAGAACCAAAACCATGATCCACCCAAGATAGTCATTAAAGCACCTATATGCCAGATCATTGGCCAAATAGTAGGTGTTTCCGCATTTGCTGAAGAATAACAAAATATCATCACAACAGAGCCAACCCAAAATAATATAGTTCCATACATTCCTAGAAGATGTGCTACTCTTCTTTTACCAGCACCTAGCTCTGACGTTGTACCAATATCGTATGCAATTGTTTTTGAAACAACAGATATTCTTTCGCCAGTAGTTAATTCTTTAGTTGCATTTTTTTTTGCTTTTTTAGCATTTTCAAAAAAATACTTAACATTCTTTTTATGAATTATGTCTAGAAGAGTACCTAAAACAATCAATAAAATCATTAACACCACAAAACCTTGCATAACTACAGATGGAACTGTTTCGGCTAAAATTGAAAAAGGATTTGTTGCAAACATTTTTAATACTCTCTTAAAATAAAATTGAGTTAATTTAAGGTTTTCTATTCTAGATATTTATAGAGTTCAACCAAAAGTATTGGTCAATTTGTCGTTAATAACAACTCAGAGTTTACGTTTGTAGTGTTGTTTGTTGGGAATCACTGATCTAACACCGCCCTGAGGATTCTCCACATCCCCCTCTCTTCTGGGAATTAGATGAATATGACAATGCATAATTGATTGGCCTGCAGATTTTCCAGCATTAGTGCCTATATTAAAACCTTTAACATTAGAATCTTGATTTAAAATTTTTTCTTTAGTTTTTAAAATTAACTCATTACATGCCTGAATTTCTTCTTTAGTGAGATCAAAGTATGTCTCTACATGTCTTTTAGGAACTATAAGACTATGAAATTCTGAGACAGGGTAGCTATCTGTAGATGAATAAGCTAATTGATTTTCAAACTGGATCTCTTCTTTTCTGATTTTGCAAAATATACAAGGGTTGTTTGGATCTTTCATAATTAAATAAGAGAATTATATATTTTATTTAACTTATTGTAGCAATTACTCTTTCTTCTCTTCCACTTAAGTTCATTTATTTTTGAAACTGATGTTACTCCTTTACCAGATCCAATAAGAATTATTTCATCATAATCATTAATTGATTTAATAGAAATATCTTTAAAATTAATTTTAATTTTCTTGCTTATAAATTTAAGTGTGTTTCCAAAATAACAATTTTTTTTAGGTGAAAAAATCTTTCCATTTTTCACAAAAACTAAATTTGAAGTACCAGTTTCTAAAATTTTATCCTTTGCTACTAGAGCAATATCAAATTTAGTTGAATCAACTTTGCTTAATTTTGCTAATATTTTTTTATAATAGAGGTTTTTGTAATTTGGTTCTATTCGTTTATATTTAAACAATAAAATATTAAAATTACTTTTTGGTTTTGGTCTTTTTCTAATTGAGACTGATATTAGTTTTTTATTTAACGCTATACGAAATAAATTATCAGGACCTTTGTATAGAGTGTTTTTATTAATTAAATATTTAATAATATTTTTTAAATTTTTTTTTCTTATTCCATATTTATTTGTAGATTTTATTAAGTTTTCTATATGGGGTTTTAAAAGTATTAACTTAGGGGGTTTTCCAACCATTCGCATTGTGGTGAATACACCTCTAGATCCCCAAAGATCTTTGAAAGTAACTTCTTTAAGATT
>CACCGK010000034.1 GCA_902545555.1 uncultured Pelagibacteraceae bacterium | reverse complement strand
AAATTAACTCATTAATTAGTATTTTTTTCTCATAATTAAATAAAGTTTTATTTTTATCTATTTTGACAATTTTTAAATTATTTTTTTTCATTATTTAGTTCCAAAAATAGTAAGATTCCAACATGCATTCCCATCCTCAATACGAACATAGCAACCAAAAAATGACATTATTTTAAATGCAAAAAAACCACCAATTAAAATTATTGCTGCTGCAAGAAAAGGAGTAATTTTTTTCATCTTTAAATCCTAGATTCTATAAAATTAATAATTTTTGGGTGGTAATATTTAAAACAGGGATATGAAACCATATAATGACCAGCTGCTTTTTTTTTCATTTCTTTCTTCAATTTTTTGTCAAGAGCTATAAATTTTTTTTCACTTGTAAGTTTTTCTTTACCTTCTGGCCATGCTTCTTCCCATCCACCTATCATCTTTTCTTTAATTTTGCATTTCACACCATTAACTTCAATATCTTTTCCTGTATGACCAGGGGTGTCAATCCATTGAATACCAGGAATATTTCCTAAATCTTTCTTCATCCATTCACTATTGCTACGCCAATCACCCTCCCCATCTACAGGACTGTGAAAAACTAATGCATCTATTCTTTCAAAACTTTTAATCTCGTCTATTACCATTTTTCTTAAAGGTGTATTAGGTCTTCTATCCCAACAATTAGGCATAAAAGAAATCGTGGCATTAAAATCTTTTGGGTGTAAACCTTTATGCCTAAGAGTATCAATACCTCCACATGATAAACCTGACATAAAAATTTGATCTCTTGGAGTTCCTTTGGAAACTAGTTTATCAATAAGATCTTTATTTACCTTTACCCTCTTTGGAATAGCCCATTCAGCTATTACACAGTCATACCAAGGCTTGTGCCAAGCCCCTTTAAATTTCCATCCACATTTATATCCATCATCTCCTCCTGCTTTATGGAGATTGCCATTAAGCATTAAAACTAGTTCTTTACCTTTAATTTTAGTTCCTGATATTTGACCTAATTGTTTAGGAAGAAAATCTTTACACTCTCCCCATTTCTTTTCAACTTTCCACCCTCCTTTATTAAAAATCATTATGATTTTATTTTCTGGATTTGGAATATCAGTTCCTTTTATGACAGTGACTTTTTTTCCATCACTATAAATAAATGCATCTCCTTTGATATCTCCAGATTTGCATTCTCTAGCTTCTGCCAAAGAAATTAATGTAAATAATATTGAAATTGTAAGTATTAATTTCCTCATTCTTTGCCCATTACATCTGGTGTTTGCCAATTTAGATTTTGACCACTATCAATAGCTAAAACTTGACCAGTAATAGATATATTTTTTATAAAAAAGTCAACAGCATTACATATTTGTTTAACATCCACCTGTCTTTTTAAAGGAGTTGCTAAGTATTGTTTTCTAAAATGTTTTTCAGATTGTCTTTGATTTTTAATAGTAGGACCAGGTGCTATACCGTTTACTCTAATCTTTGGAGCCAAACTCATAGCACTAGTTTTAGTTAAAGTATAAAGTCCAGTTTTACTAATTGTGTAAGAAAAAAAATATGGAGTAAGTTTAAATACTCTCTGATCAATAATATTAATTATATTGTTATTTTTGCCTTTAACATTTTTTGCAAATTCTTTTGATAATAATGCAGGTGTTCTTAAATTTGTTCTTAAATGTTGCCCCCAACTATCTGTTGTAAAGTTTTCTAATTTATCATTTTCAAATAAAGAAGCGTTATTAATTAAACAATCAAAATATTTAAGTTTTGATTTTGCGTATTTTATAATTTTATTTAAATCATTTTCTTTACTCAAATCACCTTTTACTAAGTAAACTTTTGTTCCTTTCTTAGATAGCTCTTTTTTTAATTTTTCTGCTTTTAATTTTGATTTATTATAATGGATTAAGATTTCTTTATTCGCGCCAGATAATTTTCTTGCTATAGCAGCACCCATTCGGGTTGCTCCACCAGTAATAATTATTTTCCGTGCTTCCATTTTTTATCTCTTTTTTTTGTAACTTTAGTGCCTGGCATACCCATAGTTGATCTTCCTTTAGGATAAAGCTTATTTTTTACATCATACTGCCTTATTTTTGGATTCAATGTAATTTCTAATTCTGTGCTTTCTAATTTTCTTATTTCATCTCTTATTTTAGCGGCCTCTTCAAATTCTAAATTAGATGCCGCCTCTTTCATCTTTTTATCTAAGCCTTTGAGATGTTTTTTAAGATTTCCACCAATATTTGATCCTTCGCTTATTTTGACGTAGTCTTTCTCGTAAACACTTTCTAGAATATCGCTAATATCTTTTTTTACTGACTTAGCATCTATTTTATGTTTCTTATTATAAGCTAATTGAATTTTTCTTCTTCTATCAGTTTCTGCAACTGCTTTTTTTATACTTTTTGTCTCTTTGTCAGCATACAAAATGACTTTCCCATCAACGTTTCGTGCTGCTCTTCCTATTGTTTGAATTAACGATGTTTCAGATCTTAGAAAACCTTCTTTATCAGCATCTAAAATTCCAACCAACGCACATTCAGGAATATCTAATCCTTCTCTTAATAAGTTAATTCCAACTAAAACATCAAATACACCCATTCTTAAATCTCTCATGATTTCAATTCTTTCTAACGTATCAATATCTGAGTGCAGGTATCTTACCTTTATACCGTTCTCGTGAAGATATTCAGTTAAATCTTCAGCCATTTTTTTAGTTAGTGTCGTTACTAATACCCTATGATTATTTTCTATAACTCGTTTACATTCATGCATTAAATCATCAACTTGATTTTTTGCAGGTCTTATTTCTACAGGGGGATCAATTAATCCTGTTGGTCTAATAACTTGATCAATGAATTTTCCTTTAGTTTGTTCTAATTCCCATGGACCTGGAGTCGCTGAAACGAAAACAGTTTGAGTTCTCATTAAATCCCATTCTTCAAATTTTAATGGTCTATTATCCATACAAGAAGGAAGTCTAAATCCATATTCTGCTAAAGTACTTTTTCTTGATCTATCTCCTTTGTACATCCCATTGAGCTGAGGAACTGTAACGTGACACTCATCAACAAATATTAAAGTATTATCAGGAAAATATTCAAATAAAGTAGGAGGGGGCTCACCTGGTTTTCTTCCTGACAAAAATCTTGAGTAGTTTTCAATTCCTGCACATGAACCTGTTGCTTCAATCATTTCGAGATCAAATTTCGTTCTTTCTTCTAATCTTTGTGCTTCTAATAACTTATTTTCTGCACGGTGTTTTTTCAAAGTAACTTCTAATTCTCTTTTTATATTTATTACTGCTTGTTCAATTGTTGGTTTTGGAGTGATATAGTGACTGTTGGCATAAACTTTTATTAAACTCAGTTCTCTCACTTTATCACCTGTTAAAGGATCAAATTCCTCTATCTGTTCAAGTTTATCTCCAAACAAACACAATCTCCACGCCCTGTCTTCTAAGTGCGATGGAAAAATTTCCAGATATTCCCCTCTCGCTCTAAATGTTCCTCTATAAAAATTTTGATCATTACGTTTATATTGAAGTGCAACTAAAGACTTAATTATCTCTTCTCTGTTATATTCGTAATTTTTCTGAAGTGTTAAAGTCATTTTACTATATGCTTCAACTGACCCAAGACCATAAATACAAGAAACGCTCGCAACAATTAACACATCATCTCTTTCCAAAAGAGATCTTGTTGCTGAGTGCCTCATCCGATCAATCTGTTCATTTATAGAGGCTTCTTTTTCTATATATGTATCTGATCTTGGTACATAAGCCTCAGGAGTGTAATAGTCGTAGTAAGAAACAAAATACTCAACTGCATTATCTGGAAAAAAAGTTTTCATTTCCCCATAAAGTTGAGCAGCAAGTGTTTTGTTTGGAGCCAATACTAAAGCAGGTCTGTTAGTAGCTTCAATAACTTTAGCCATAGTAAACGTTTTTCCTGATCCTGTAACACCAAGTAAAACTTGGTTAAATTGTTCTTTGTTTGCGCCATTAACTAATTTTTTAATTGCTTCAGGCTGATCACCTGCAGGTTTAAAATCAGACTTAATTTTGAATTTTTTTCCACCCTCAAGTTTCCCACCTATTTTTGGATTTTTACTCTGGATATCTGTAATTAAATCTTGATAAGTATTTTCCATATATTAAACAACGTAGTAGAATTTATTTTTATTTCAATGAGCATAATATCAGACAGTTTAAAAAAGATTAAACCATCACCCACTATTGCTGTAACTCAAAAAGCAAGAGAATTAAAAGCTGCTGGAAAAGATGTTATCGGTCTTGGTGCAGGGGAGCCAGATTTTGATACTCCAGATAATATTAAAGAAGCTGCAATCAAAGCCATCAATGAAGGTGACACCAAATACACAGCAGTTGATGGAACACCAGCACTAAAAAAAGCAATTGTAGAAAAATTTAAAAAAGAAAATAATTTAGATTACACCACTGATCAAATTACAGTTGGTGCAGGGGGAAAGCACGTTATCTATAATGCTATGATGGCAACGCTTAACAGTGGGGATGAGGTAATAATTCCAGCTCCTTATTGGGTGTCTTATCCTGATATAGTTCTATTAGCTGGTGGAAAACCAGTTATAATGGAATGTGGCGAAAAACAAGGCTTTAAAATAAATCCTGCAGATTTAGAAAAATTTATAACACCAAAAACAAAATGGATTATTTTAAATTCACCATCTAATCCAACTGGAGCTTGTTATTCTGAAAAAGATATAAAAGCAATTGCCAATGTTTTAGAAAAACATAATCATGTTTACATTTTAAGTGATGATATTTATGAACACGTAACGTATGAAGGTTTTAAATTTTTTACTATTGCTCAAATAGAAAGCTTAAAAGACAGAGTTCTTACAATGAATGGCGTAAGTAAAGCTTATTCAATGACAGGTTGGAGGATAGGGTATGCAGCTGGTCCAAAAGATATTGTTAAAGCTATTGCAAAAATCCAATCACAATCAACAACAAATCCCTCTTCTATCAGTCAAGCAGCATCAGTTGAAGCACTAAGTGGGACACAAGATTTTATTAAAAAAAGAGCTGACTCTTTTCAAGAAAGACGAGATTTTGTAGTAAAAGCATTAAATGATATTGATGGTATCAATTGTTTAAATCCTGATGGTGCATTTTATGTTTTTCCTAGTTGTAAAGAGTTAATGGGAAAAAAAGATTCTAGTGGCAAAGAAATTAAAT
>CACCGK010000033.1 GCA_902545555.1 uncultured Pelagibacteraceae bacterium | reverse complement strand
TCAAAGTTTATCTAAAATTTCAAAAAGTAAAATCAACGTCTCCATAACAGGAATTGCTGGACCAGGAGGTGGGTCAAAAGAAAAACCTGTTGGCCTTGTTTATATTGGAGTCAAAAAAGGTAAAGCTCTGGTTATTAAAGAAAATAAATTTAAATCAAAAAATCGTAATTCAATTCAAAAATCAACAGTTCTTACTGTAATTAAGATAATCAGTAAAATTATTTAATACTTTCAGCTCTTTTTTGAAAAGCGTCTGCTATCTTTTCCAAACCAAATTGAAAAGATTTAGTCATTAAAATATTTAAAAACTTATTTTCGATTTCAAAATCAATATCAAATAAAACTTCTGTTTTATAACCTTCAGTATCATTTCCTATCTCAATAAACTTCCAATTGTTTTCTAAATAATTTAATGGTCCACCTAAATTAACAACATGAATATGATCATTTTTTTTATTTAATTTAACGTCACTTTTAAATGTATCCTTAAACGGCCCCTTACCTATTGTAAGATCAGCAATTATATTTATTGTATCTCCGTTATCACTTCTCTCATAAACTTTTGAATTATCACAGAAAGGAATAAATTCTGGGTATTTTTCGATATCTAAAACAAACTCGATTAATTTATCTTTTCTGTTATCAATTAATCGCTTAACTGACGCTTTTGGCATTAATTATTTTTTAATCTATTTTGTTGAAGTTTCGCAAAATCTTCATCAGCATGATATGAAGATCTAGTTAAAGGAGATGAAGACACTAGCAAAAATCCTTTAGCTTTTGCAATTGTTCCTAAATCTTCAAATTCTTTTGGCGTGTAATATCGATCTAATGGATAATGTTTAGTTGAAGGTTGTAAATATTGACCAATCGTTATGAAATCAACATCTGCAGCTCTTAAATCATCCATGACTTGTAAAATTTCGTCTCTTGTCTCCCCTAAGCCAACCATTATTCCGGATTTAGTAAAAATATTTTTGTTAACTTTTTTAGCATTTTTCAAAAGTTCTAAAGATGCAAAGTATCTAGATCCAGGTCGAACTTTTAAATAAAGACTAGGGACAGTTTCAATATTATGATTAAAAACATCTGGTTTAGCGTCTAACACTTTTTTATATGCATCTCCTTTTCTTAAAAAATCAGGTGTTAAAACTTCAATAGTAGTGTTTTGGTTTGATTTTCTAATTTGATTAATCACTTCAAAAAAATGTTGTGATCCACCATCATCTAAATCATCTCTATCCACTGAGGTAATTACAACATGTTTTAAGTTTAATTTTTTTACTGCTTCTGCAATCTTAACAGGTTCAAGTTCATCCAATTTTCCTGGTACACCAGTTTTAACATCACAAAAAGCACAAGCTCTTGTACAAGTGTCTCCCATAATCATAAAAGTTGCATGTCGCTTACTCCAACATTCAGTTATATTAGGGCAGTTTGCTTCCTGACAAACAGTTACAAGATTGTTATTATTTACTATTGTTTTAGTTAAAAAGAATTCCTTACTATTTGTAAGTTTAGATCTAATCCATTCAGGTTTTTTTTTAATTGGATTAACTGGTTTGTTTTCTTTTTCTGGATGTCTACTTTTCATCTTTTTTAATTATATAAATAGTCTCATTTTTTTTACCAAACAAAAATCGTTCTCTAATTAAAGTCTCAATATAATCAAGATCTAAATTAGTACTTAGAAGTGAATTTTTATGATCCATATCTTCTATTTTACTAGTTAGTGTTAATTCTTCTTTTTTCAAGTTAGACAAAAGTTCCTTTTTTTCTATATAAGAAAAAAGACCTCTTTCTCCAGATACTAAGTTGAAACTAAAATAAAAAATAAGAAAAACTGATATTAATAAAAAATAATTTCTTTTTATTAATCGAAGCATTAATTGATCTTATTCATCCTCGCTTTTTTTCCAAGTTCTTCTTCAATACGGATTAATTGATTATATTTTGCAACCCTTTCAGATCTAGCTAAAGATCCTGTTTTAATTTGATTTGAATTAGTACCAACTGCTAAATCAGCAATAAACGTATCCTCACTATCGCCTGATCGGTGAGATATAATTGTTTTATATCCAATGGTTTGTGCAAATTTAATTACATCAAGAGTTTCTGAAACGGTACCAATTTGATTTAGCTTTATTAAGATAGAATTTGAAGAAATATTTAAGAAACCTTTCTTCAATCTTTCAAGATTTGTTACATACAAATCATCTCCAACAATCTGAACTTTTTTTATTGATTTCATTAATTTATTCCATGCCATCCAATCATTTTCAGCAAATGGATCTTCAATAGATTTAATTTTATATTTTTTAATAATTTTTTGATATTCATTAATGGATTTATCTACTGAAATGTAACTTTTAGAATGAATGGAGTATCTGTTCTTTTTATATAATTCATTAGCAGCCACATCTAGACAAATAGAAACATCTTTCCCATTAATAAATCCTGATTTTTTAATTGCATTCACAATTAAATCTAAAGCTTGGTTATTACTACTGATCATGGGTGCAAATCCACCTTCATCACCTACAGAGGTTGATAAACCTTTAGCTTTAATTAATTTACTTAAGTTTTTAATAACAACAAAACAAATCCGCATTGCCTCAGAAAAACTTTTTGCTCTATCAGGTCTGATCATAAACTCTTGAATTCTAAGACCATTATTTGCATGCGCTCCACCATTAATAATGTTCATTAATGGATAAGGTAATTGAAAGCTATTTTTTTGAAAAAAAGTTTTATACAAGGGTAATTTTTTTGCTTTTGCAGAGAGTTTTTTAACAGCCATTGAAACAGCTAACATTGCATTAGCTCCTAAATTAGTTTTTTGTCTTGTACCATCCAAGTTAATTAACAAAGCATCAATTCTTTCTTGATTATGTATACTTTGTCCTTTTAATTTTTTTGAAATCTTAATGTTTACTAAATTAACTGCACTTAAAACGCTTTTTCCTAAATACCATTTATTATTTTTATCTCTTTTTTCAAAAGCTTCGAAAGTTCCTGTGGAAGCACCTGAGGGACAAATAGCAGATGCACTATTATTTTTTATATAAACCTCTGCCTCTACTGTTGGATTTCCTCTACTATCAAAAACTTGACGTGCTTTTACTTTTAAAATTTTGCTCACTATTTTTTAATTAGATTATCTATATCGTGTAATTGTTTTAATAGATTCTCTAATTTATTCAATGGTACCATGTTTGGTCCATCTGATGGAGCATTATCAGGATCTTGATGCGTTTCAATAAATACACCTGCAACTCCAACCGCAACTGCAGCTCTTGCTAAATATTCAACAAATTCTCTTTGACCACCAGAAGATTCTCCTTGTCCACCAGGTTGCTGAACAGAGTGAGTAGCATCAAAAATAACCGGATAGCCATTCTTTGCCATTATAGGTAATGATCTCATGTCAGAAACTAAAGCGTTATATCCAAAACTTGCACCTCTTTCAGTTACTAATATTTTATCGTTTCCAGACTCTGAAATTTTTTTAGTTACATTAACCATGTCCCATGGTGCTAAGAACTGACCTTTTTTAACATTAATAATTTTGTTTGTTTTAGCTGCAGCAATTAACAGATCTGTTTGTCGACATAAAAAAGCTGGAATTTGTAAAACATCGACATGCTTTGAAACAATTTCACATTGTTCTGCATTATGAATGTCTGTTAAAATAGGAACATTTAATTCCTTTTTAATTTTATCAAATACAGGAAGTGATGCCTCTAATCCTGCTCCCCGTTTACCTTGCAAACTTGTTCTGTTCGCTTTATCAAATGAAGTTTTGTAAATAAATCCAAGGCGAAATTTTGAGGTAATTTCCTTAATTTTTCCAGCCATATCGAGTGCATGTTGCTCTGTCTCAAGTTGACATGGACCTGCAATAATACAAATCTTATTATTGTTTGAAATTTCTATATTTTCACAATTTACTTTAATCGCACTCATCTATGATTTTTCGCTGCTTTGATAAAAGAAGAGAATAAAGGATGTGGGTTTAAAGGTCTAGATTTAAATTCAGGATGGAACTGAACTCCTATAAACCAGGGATGATTTTTAAGTTCTATTATCTCTGGAAGCTTATGATCTGGAGATAAACCTGAAAATATTAATCCTTTCTTCTCAAATTTTTCTTTATATGAAATATCCACTTCATATCTATGCCTATGTCTCTCTTTGATTAATCTAGATTTATAAATATCTCTAATTTTTGATTTATCCTTTAAAATTGCATCATAAGAACCAAGTCTCATAGTGCCTCCTAAGTCTTTATCTGTTCCTTTAACTTTTCTGCCACTTTTTTCCCATTCATGCATCAAGCCAATAATATGAATACCTCCTTTATCAAACTCAGATGAAGTTGCTTTTTTAATCTTTAATTGATTTCTAGCAAATTCAATTATTGCCATTTGCATTCCATAACAAATTCCGAGGAATGGAATTTTATTTATTCTTGCATACCTTATCGCTTCAATTTTACCCTCAGTTCCCCTTTTACCAAACCCACCTGGAATTAGAATTCCTGAAACATTTTTAAGTTTATTTTTGATTTCTGAAACTTTTAATTTTTCAGAATCTATTCTAACCAAATTAACTTTAAGATTATTGGATATTCCTCCATGAGTAAGTGCTTCATCTAAAGATTTATAAGCATCCTTTAATTCAACGTATTTTCCAATAATTGCAATGTTAACATTTCTTTTAGTATTAAGAGTGATTTTAGTTATTTTCTTCCATGGTGTTAAATTATTTGATTTTTTAGATTTTATTTTAAAATAATTTAAAACTTGAACATCTAATTTTTCTTTAGCAAAACTAATCGGTGCCTCGTAAATAGTTTTAACATCGACAGTTTCAATTACATTTTTAATATCAACATTACAAAACAAAGATATTTTTTTTCTATGTTCTAAAGGAATAGGTCTTTCTGATCTGCAAATTATAATATCAGGTTGAATACCAATACTTCTTAATTCTTTTACAGAATGTTGTGTTGGTTTGGTTTTTATTTCATCCGATGCTTTTAAATAAGGAACTAATGTTAAATGAATAAATAATGCATTTTTTTTACCAATATCATTCGAAAATTGTCTTATCGCTTCTACAAATGGTAAACTTTCTATGTCCCCTACTATTCCACCTATTTCACAAATGACAAAATCTTCTTTAGATGTATCGTGTTTTATAAATTCTTTAATTCTATCCGTAATATGTGGAATAACTTGAACAGTTTTACCTAAATACTGACCTTTTCTTTCTTTTCTAAGAACATCGCTATAAATTTTTCCAGTTGTAATGTTATCTGTTTTCTTTGCAGTAACACCTGAAAATCTTTCATAGTGACCTAGATCTAAATCTGTTTCAGCCCCATCATCGGTTACAAAAACTTCTCCATGCTGAAACGGACTCATTGTTCCCGGATCCACATTTAAATAAGGATCTAATTTTCTTAAACGAACTTTATAACCTCTTGATTGTAATAAATAAGCTAAAGATGCTGAAGAGAGACCTTTACCAAGGGAAGAAACCACGCCGCCAGTGACGAATATATATCGCGCCATGGAAGTATCTTATAGCGAATAAAAAATGAATTGAAAAGGATTAATTAATTATTTTCTGGAATTGAAGGTGTATCTTCAGTTTTTTCCTCAACTGTATCCAATACCGACCCCGTAGGAGTAAGTTCTGCTCTAGAAATAATTGTTAGAGCTAAACTGCAAATGATAAAAAGTGTTGCCACAATTGCAGTTGCTTTTGTCATGAAGCTGCCTGCTGATCTAGAGAGCATAAAATTTTCTTGGGAAACTCCAATACCAAGAGCACCTCCTTCTGATTTTTGCAATAAAACCAAAAGAACCAAAATAACTGCAAGTATGATGTTGATTACTAATAATAAAGTTTCCATGAGGGTCTAATTAATGGTTTTTTTGATTATATCAATAAATTTTTTAGGGTTTTGCGATGCACCTCCAATCAAAAAACCGTCAATACTAGGAATTTTTTTTAATATAGTTACGTTATTAGTATTTACAGATCCACCATATAAAATTTTAGGATATTTTTTTACAAATCTACTTTTAATAAATGAAATAGTTTTATTTAAATCAGTTTCTTTTGGAATTACACCCGTTCCA
>CACCGK010000032.1 GCA_902545555.1 uncultured Pelagibacteraceae bacterium | reverse complement strand
TAAATTTTATTGGATCAACATCTGTAATTGACAAACACCAAGCTACTAACGAACCAGCACCTGAACCTCTTCCAGGGCCTACAGGGATATCATTATTTTTAGCCCATTTTATGTAGTCAGCGACTATGAGAAAATAACTAGAATATTTCATTTCTATAATAATAGAAAGTTCATGATTTAGCCTGTCCTTATATTCTTTATATGAATTGTTATTTTCTAAATCTTTATCACTTAAATTAAAAATCTTATTGAATT
Source organism: uncultured Pelagibacteraceae bacterium (assembly GCA_902545555.1). Classification (GTDB taxonomy): domain Bacteria; phylum Pseudomonadota; class Alphaproteobacteria; order Pelagibacterales; family Pelagibacteraceae; genus Pelagibacter. The sequence continues at coordinate 6,220 of CACCGK010000032.1, read as the reverse complement.
TAATTTTTAATCCCTCTATTGAATCTTTTTTTAAAATTTCATCTGCATTTCCGTCTTTATCACTACTAATATTAGGCAATATTGGGTTAGAAAATAATGGTCTATAGCTACACCTTAATGGAAAATTATAATTATTTTCTAAAGCTTCGGGTAAGTCAGCAAATAATTCTGACATCTCTGAATTGGTTTTTAGATAATGCTGATCTGTTAATCTTAACCTATTTTTTTCATTTACATATGTCTTGTTACCTATACAAATTAAAGCATCGTGTGCTTCATGCATTTCTTTATCTAAATAAAAAACTTCATTAGTTGCAATAATGGGTATTTCTAAATCTAAAGATTTTTTTAAATTAAATTTTTCAAATCCAATTTCATTTTGATCATTATGTCTTTGAATTTCTATATAAAATTTATCCCCAAAGGTTTTTTTAATTTTATTATAAAGATCATCGATCTCAGTAAACTTTCCTTTATCAAATAATTTACCAAACAAACCAAAAACAGTTCCTGAAAATACAGCTACACCATCAGAGTTATTTAATAATAATTCAAAATCTACATGTGGATCCGACAATTCATCGTTTTTTTAAATACGATAAAGATGAGAGTTCTATTATGTTTTTATATCCAACTTCATTAAGAGCAAACAAAGGGAGCAAACCTATTGTTTCTCCAATTTTAAAATTAATTTGAGTTCCAATTATTGGTTGAGTTCCAGACTTTGCGATCTTTTCAGCAAATTCAAGCGCTCCACATAAATTTGAAGTGTCACACAAACCAAGAGTTTTAATTTTATTTTTCTTAGAATATTCTTGTAGATCGTCAATTCTAGCTGCTCCTTCACAAATAGAATATTGAGTATGAATTTTGAGATGATTGAAATTTTGAGAATGAGACTCAGACATTATATGATTTTATACTACCATCTATCATCTCCAATAGGCAATCTGCCTTATTAGCAAAGAATCTATTATGAGTTGCAAATATAATAAGTCTATCCGACCTTTTTTGTTTATATAAAAGTTCAAAAACATCTTTTGCTGTTTCCATATCCAAACTTCCAGTCGGTTCATCTGCTAAAATAATTTCAGGATCATTTACAATTGCTCTTGCTATAGCAACTCTTTGAGCCTCACCACCTGATAGTTGAGATGGAAAGTGATCTGCCCTCTTAGAAAGATCAATTTTTTTGAGTAATTTTTCTGCATTAGATATTGCTAATTCTTTATTGTCATTAATTGCAAGTGAGGCCAAATATATATTTTCTAAAGCAGTAAAATCTGGGAGAAGATTATTTTGTTGATAAACAATTCCTATTTTTTTGGATCTATAAACATCATTTTTTTCAGATTCATTGAAATTTACAGGAATTTTATCAAAATGGATTGACCCAGATGATGGTCTATCGATCAATGAAATTAAATTTAATAGAGTTGATTTACCTGACCCAGATGGCCCCATTATAGAATAGCTTTTACCTTTATCAAATTTTTGAGAAAGATTTTTTAATACTTTGACTGTTTTTTCAGTGTTAAAAGTTTTAAATATTTTTTTTAATTCAAGAAAATTATTCATATTTTAAAGATTTAATTGGGTCCAGTTTCGCTGCTTTAAAGGCAGGAAAAATTGAAACTATTATTGTTATAATTATTGAACAAATTGATATTAAAAAAATTGATGTTGGATCTATTTCTGAAGGCATCTTGCTTAAAAAATAAATTTCTTCTGGAAATAAACTTATGTTAAATGTTGAGCTAAGAAATTGTCTAAAATTCTCTATATAAAGAGAAAACGTTACACCTAAAAAAATTCCAAAAATAGTAGCTGATGTTCCTATTATTACACCTACTAAAAAAAATATTTTTACAATTGATTTATTTAATACACCAATTGACTTTAAAATTGCGATATCTCTTGTTTTGTTTTTAACTAAAATTGTTAACCCAGAAATTATATTAAAGGCTGCCACAATAATTATTAAAGATAAGATAATAAACATTACATTTCTTTCTACTTTTAAGGCAGAAAATAATGAACTATTCATATCAGCCCAGCTAACAACAAATTCTTCATCAAAAATTTCTTGGACAATAAATTTTTGCTGCTCAATTTTATTTGGGTTTTTTAAATAAATTTCTAAATTTCTATCCTCTGACTTATAGTCAAAAAAATCCTCAAGAGTACTTAAGTTAATAAATGCGATATTATTATCAAACTCAGCCAAACCACTATTGTAAATTGATGCTACCAAAAAAGTTTTTTGTTTTGGCATACTACCAATAATTGTTTCTACCCCTGATGGTGAAAGTAAAGTTAATTCATCGCCTATTTTTAGATCTAAAGAAAAACTTAATTCATTGCCTATAGAAATATAGTTTTTATTTAATTGATTTTTATTACCTTTAAATTTTTCATTTTTTACTATTTCTAAAGTTGGAAAGTCATTTGTTTTATATCCACGTAATACTATACCTTTTGATGTATCGTTTTTAAGTATAATAGCTTCACCAGAGTTACTTAAAATAATATTTTCTGAAATTAATTTTAAATTTTTTTTATTTATTTTTGTTTCATCAATTGGATTTCCATAAGTTTTTACAGTTATGTGTGAGTTAAAGCCGACTATTTTGTTAATCAGCTCGGTCCTAAATCCATTCATAACTGACATCACAATAATAAGAACCGCAACTCCAAGACTTATTCCTATAAAAGAAAAAATAGATATAACATTCAAAAAGCCATCTTTTTTTCTGGCTTTTAAAAATCTAAAAGTAATTTCTTTTTCTAAAGTAGAAATCAAATCGAATTTTTTTGTTTAGTTAAAATTTCTATAATTTTACTTAATGGTAAATTTTGAGTTTCACCACCGGTTTCCTTGAACTCTAATAAATCACCCTCACTTTTCTTACCAATAATAATTTGATATGGGGCACCAATTAAATTCATTTTTTTAATTTTTGATGAGAAATTCTCATCTGTATCATCAATGATTGAATCAATATTATTTTTGTTTAATTCTATATTGATATTATTTGCTTTATCTAAAGCTGAGGTATCATTTTTATTTATCATAGGTATTAAAGCAATATCATAAGGAGCAACAGACAATGGCCATTTCATGATTTCATTTTTATCATCATATTTAGCCTCAATTATAGCTCCTACTAACCTTGATACACCAATTCCATAAGATCCCATTTTAACAAAATCCTTTTTTCCTCCTGGTAAATCAACAGATGCTCCCATTGGTTTTGAATACTTATCACCAAAATAAAATATATGACCTACTTCGATACCTTTTGTAATTAATTGATTTTCCTTAGAAACAATTTTTTCAAACTCTTCTTTATTAAACTTTTCATCAGTTACAGCATAAAACTGTTCATATTTTTTTCTCATACTTTCCAATGATGTTTTTTCAAGTTGAGTATCATCACTATCAAGATCGAATATTCTTTTATCTGTGAAAATTTTACTTTCACCTGTATCTGCAAGAATAATAAATTCATGAGATAAATTTCCACCGATAGGTCCTGTGTCAGCAGCCATAGGTATTGCTGTCAAAGATAATCTTTTAAAAGTTCTCAAATATGAAAGAAAGAATTTATTATAAGAATATAAAGCTTCTTCATCTGATACATCAAATGAATAGGCATCTTTCATATAAAACTCTCTACCACGCATAATTCCAAATCTAGGTCTAATTTCATCTCTGAACTTCCATTGAATATGATACATAAGTTGTGGGAGTGATTTATAAGATTTTATTGAAGATCTAAAAATTTCAGTAACTTGCTCCTCATTTGTTGGTCCATATAACATTTCTCTATTTTGACGGTCTGTTATTCTAAGCATCTCTTCACCATAGTCATCATAACGACCACTTTCTTTCCAAATTTCACTGGATTGAATTGTTGGCATTAATATTTCTTGAGCTCCAATTTTGTTTTGCTCTTGTCGAACAATATCCTCTATTTTTTTCATTACTTTAAAGCCTAAAGGCAGCCATGAATAAATTCCTGCAGAGGCTTGTTTAATCATACCTGCTCTCAACATTAATTGATGAGATTTAATTTTTGCTTCTGAAGGATTATTTTTTAATATTGGTATAAATGAATTTGATAAAAGCATCTTAATTAATCATATTTCTTAAATTTAAATATTCAAATTTAATTAATAAGTAAATTATTAAGAAAATGACAGTAGTAATTCCAGTGCAATAAAGGAATTTTTTCATCATTTTTGGATTTTCAGGTGAGCCTGGATCCTCACCATCAATTTTTACTGTCTTTGTTCGATTCACATCAATAGGTAGAATAGCAAAAAAAACTATCCACCATATAATTATATAGATAATAGCTAAGCCTGTTGCGCTCATTAAATTCTTACTAGATTGATATTGGTAAAAGGTTTTTTTCCTGTTCTTTCTTTAGAAAATTTTCTACAAGCTATTTTTAATGCATCAATAAGATTGTGTTCTTGTTGTTTGCTTCCAACTTTAAAAGTTCTTGAAATTATTTCTATTTCTTCAACTAACCCATAAGTAAACTCATCTTTATCTTCTATTGGCAAGCCTCTAAAAGAAAGCACTGGATCATTATGTATGTTACCCTTTGGAGTTATCATAATAGTTACCTCTAAATATCCATTTGCACTTAAATTTTTCCTATCTTTTATCGATTGTGAATCTGGATCAACACTAACACTGCCATCTAAGTAGAGTCTGCCACTTGGAGCTTTGTCATATACTTCAGGTTTTTCACCTGGGTATAACTTAACGATATCACCATTTTCTACTTGAACTGGATGTGGCACTTGCATTTCTTTTGCAAAATTAATGTGCTCTATCATATGTCTATGTTCACCGTGCACAGGTATTACGCACCTAGGTTTTACCCATTGATACATCTCTTTAAGATCTTCTCTATTTGGATGTCCAGAAACATGTACAAATTCAGTTTCTTCAGATATTACCTCAATTCCGTCTTTTACAAGTTGATTGTGAAGTTTATAAAGTTTTTTTTCATTACCAGGTATAATTTTTGAAGAAAAAATTACAGCATCACCTTTTTCAATAAAAACATCTGGATGAACATAACTAGAAATTCTCATCATTGCACCCATGGGTTCGCCTTGACTTCCAGTACATAAATACACAATTTTTTCTCTTGAAAAATTTTTAGCTTCTCTTGGATCAATTGGCTCAATTGTATTTTTTAAATATCCACATTGACGTGCAGCCTTATAAATACGATGCATTGATCTACCAACTAAAGAGATTTGTCTTCCTGTTTGTTCTGCACAATAAAAAGCTGTCTCCATTCTAGCTACGTTGGAAGCAAATGACGTTATGATAATTCTTTTTTTCAATCGAGACATAACATTTAACATATTTTTTCTTACATCTAATTCTGAACCTGATCTACCGGAGCTAAAAACATTAGTTGAGTCACAAATCATTACTAGTACACCTTCTTCACCAATTTCCTTTAATCTTTTTTCGTTTATATTGTCTCCAATTAAAGGATTTGGATCTACCTTCCAATCACCTGTATGCAAAATAACTCCTGCAGGAGTTTTTATTCTAAGTCCGTTTGGTTCTAATATAGAATGCGTTAAAGTAATGTATTCAATTTCAAATGGGTCTAAAGAAACTTTTCCATTTAACTCAACAATCTGTAAATCATTAGTTATATCGATTTGTTTTTCTCTAAATTTTTCTCTAATTAATACAGCTGTGAAAGGCGTTGCAAAAATTTTACATTGTAATTTTGGCCATAAATGAGCAATTGCACCAATGTGATCCTCGTGAGCATGTGTTAAAACTATTCCTAATAAATTATCTTTTCTTTCAACTATAAACCCAGGATCTGGATAAATTAAATCAACACCTGGAATAGTATCATCTGCAAATGTCACCCCTATATCGACCATAATCCATTTATGATCACTGGGCTTCCCATAGCCGAACAAATTCATGTTCATGCCTATTTCACCTGATCCACCTAATGGACAAAATAATAGTTCATCTTTCATATTGTTAAATTAATTTTGAAATTTTTAATAAGCCTTTAATTGTTATATCTTGGTTACGACTTGCTTTCGTTTTTATTGAGTTTTTAAATAAATTTGAAAATCCACCAGTAATAATTACTTTAAAAGATTTTCCGGTCTCTTTCTTAATTAAATTAATAATATTGTCAATTAAACCTGCATA
>CACCGK010000031.1 GCA_902545555.1 uncultured Pelagibacteraceae bacterium | reverse complement strand
TAAAAAAAATAAAAAGCACCGCTAAAAGAATTTTTTTACTTCATCAAATACATAGTAATAAATTTGTTTATATTGATGAAAAAAACACATTTAAATCAAAACCAAAAGCGGACGCAGTAATTACAAATCAAAAAAACATCCCAATTGGCGTTTTAACTGCTGATTGTGTGCCAATTTTAATCTGTGATGAAAGAACAAAATTAGTTGCAGCAATTCATGCGGGGTGGAAAGGTGCATACAAAGATATAATTACCAAAGTAATCCAATTTATGATCAAAAAAGGATCTAAGCCTAAAAATATTACTGCAGCTATCGGACCTGCTATCTCTGCTAAAAATTATGAAGTAAAAGCAGATTTTAAAAGAAAATTTATAAAAAAGGATAAAAAAAATAATAAATTTTTTAAAGTTAAGTACAAAAAGCTTTATTTTGATTTACCTAAATATGTAAAATCATGTCTTTTAAAGAATAAAATAAAAAATATTGAGTCTTTAAATATTGATACATTTGATATTAATAATAATTTTTTTAGTGCAAGAAGAGCGTTAAGGCTAAATCATGATGATTATGGTAGAAATATTTCAATAATTATGCTTTATTAGGCTTTTTTAATGAAATTATTATCCGGAAATAGCAACAAACCATTAAGTAAGAATATTGCTAAATATCTAAAATCTAAATTAGTAAACTCTAGTATTAAAAATTTTTCTGATGGAGAAATCTATGTGGAAATAAATGAAAATATTAGAGGTAATAGTATTTTTTTAATTCAATCTGTTTCATCTCCTGCAAATGATAACCTAATGGAATTACTACTATGTATTGATGCACTTAAGAGATCATCAGCAAAAAATATTACTGCTGTTATTCCGTACTTTGGTTATGCTAGACAAGATAGAAAAGTTGCACCAAGAACATCAATTTCAGCAAAACTTGTCTCAAATCTAATTACTAAAGCAGGAGCAGATAGAGTTGTTACTGTTGATTTGCATGCAGGACAAATTCAAGGATTTTTTGATATTCCCGTAGATAACTTGTTCGCAACACCTATTTTTGCAAGACATGTAAAAAAAAAGATAAAAAGTAAAAATCTAATTTGTGTTGCACCAGATGTTGGTGGTACTGAGAGAGCTAGAGCACTAGGAAAGATTTTAAATGTTGGACTAGCAATTGTAGATAAAAGAAGACCAAAGCCAGGTCAATCTCAAGTAATGAATATTATTGGAGACGTTAAAGGAAAAACTTGTATTCTTGTTGACGATATAATCGATTCAGGTGGTACAATTGTAAACTCAGCTAAGGCTCTTAAAGATCGAGGTGCCAAAGAAGTTTATGTTTACATTACTCACGGTGTACTTAGTGGAGAAGCTGTAAATAAAATTAAAAAATCAGTAATTAAAAATTTAGTAATAACTGATACAATTGATAACATGAACAGAGTTAAAGGTGCTAAAAACATTGAAGTTCTGTCAATTTCAGGTCTTATGGGTGAAGCAATTAAAAGAATATCTAATTCAACCTCAGTATCAGACTTATTCAAATAAATACCTTGAGTTATTAAGGAACTTGAGCTAAAAACCCTTGTTTTTATGAATTCATTAGACGCCAACATCAGAAATACCAAAACTAAAGGTGAATTAAATTCATTGAGGGATAACGGTAATGTGCCTGCTATAATTTATGGTGGAGAGGCTCAAAACGAGAAAATTTCAATATCTAAAAAAATACTCAAGTCACTAATTGAAAATGAAAACTTTTTATCAAGCATCATAAATTTAAATGTTGATGGTAAACTTCAAAAAGTTCTACCAAGAGAAATAAAATATGACATTATTTCAGATGAACCAATTCATGTAGACTTTCTAAGAATAGTTGCAGGAATAAAAGTTAGAATTGAAGTTCCAGTAAAATTTTTAAATCATGAAAAATCTCCTGGATTGAAAAGAGGTGGGGTTTTAAACATTGTAAGAAGAAAAGTTGAGCTAAAATGTCCAAGCGAAAAGATTCCTGAAAATCTTGTAATAGATCTTGATGGAGTTGATATTGGAGAAAGTTTTAAAATTTCTTCTATAAATCTCGACAGTGAAGTTACTCCTACGATTCAAGGAAGAGATTTCGTAATTGCAACTCTAGCAGCTCCGACTGTTATGAAAGAACCTGAAAAACCTGCAGAAGCTGAGGCGGCTGAGGGAGAAGGTGCTGAAGGAGCAGAAGCGGCGGCAGCAGAAGGTGAAGATAAGCCAGCAGCTGAAGGTGATAAAAAAGAAGGTGAAGATAAAAAACCTGCTGAAGAAAAAAAATAAATTAATCAAAATTGAATTTTATCCTCCAATATTAATATTTTATGCTTTTACTTGTAGGATTAGGCAATCCAACCCCAGACAGCGAAAACAATAGACACAACATAGGTTTCAAAATTATAGATGCAATAAATAAAAAATTTGGACTTTCAAAACAAAAACCAAAATTTAAAGGACTTCTTACCACAGGAAATGTAGGAGACCAAAAAATTTACGCTATAAAGCCTTTGACTTTTATGAATAATTCTGGAATTTGTATTAGAGAATTAATTGAATATTTTAAAATAGATGCTGAGGATGTAATAGTTTTTCATGATGATCTAGATGTGGAGTTTGGAAAAATAAAAGCAAAATTTGGAGGATCTCATGCTGGTCATAACGGAATTGCATCAATAGATAAATTTATTGGTAAAGATTATTCAAGGGTTCGGATAGGAATTGGTAAACCAAAAGATAAAATGGAAGTAAGTGATTTCGTTCTTCAAAATTTTGATGAGGATGAAATGCTTGGATTGGAAAAAATTACGAATAACATCACAGATTCTATTTCAATACTTATCGACAAAAAATTAAATTTATTCTCTAGTACTGTAAATAACAAATAATGAGTTTTAAATGTGGAATTGTTGGTTTGCCTAATGTGGGTAAATCTACACTCTTCAATGCTCTTACAAACTCAAGCAAAGCTCAAGCTGCAAATTTTCCATTTTGTACGATAGATCCCAATGTAGGAGTGGTCCCCGTTCCTGATGAGAGATTGAATAAATTATCAGAAGTTTCAAAATCAAAAAAAAAAATAAATACAACTATATCATTTGTAGATATAGCTGGACTTGTGAAAGGTGCGTCTAAAGGTGAAGGATTGGGTAATAAATTTCTATCCCACATAAGAGAAGTTGATGCAGTTATTCATATGATTAGATGCTTTGACTCAGATGATATTCAAAATGTTAATCCAGATGTTGACCCTGTAAGAGATCTTGAGATCATTGAAACTGAAATGATGTTAGCTGACCTAGAATCTATCCAAAAAAGACTTGAAAAAAATAATAAGAAAAATATTGACGTAGATCAGCTTAAGATTTTAGAGATTGCATTAGACTGCATTAATAATAATAAAGATATATCAATATTAAATTTTCAATTTGATACAAAACAACTTAATCAAAGTGGCCTTTTATCAATAAAACCAAAGATTTTTGTTTGCAATGTAGATGAGCAAAGCGTACAGGATGGAAATAAATATACTAAAAACTTTATCGAAAAATTTGGAAAAGATAACACTCTGATTGTTTCTGCAGACATAGAAAACCAAATAAATGAATTAGCAGAAGATGAAAAAAAAAATTATATGGATATGATTGGTTTAAAAGACACAGGTCTCAGTATGTTAATTCAAAAGGGCTATAAAATATTAGAACTTGATACGTATTTTACTTCTGGACCTGAAGAAACAAGGGCTTGGACAATACAAAAAAACTGTACTGCTCCTAAAGCTGCTGGAGAAATTCATACTGATTTTGAAAAAGGTTTCATTAGAGCTGAAACTATATCTTATGAAGATTTCGTGGCTAATGATGGATGGATAAATTCTAAAGCTAACGGAAAAATGAGATTAGAGGGTAAAGATTATATTGTTAAAGATGGAGACATACTAAACTTCAGATTCAACACGTGACCAGATTTTTTTCATACTAAAATAAACTAGAATAGTAAGAATAATCAAATAAACAATTGCTTTGAAACCCATCTGATGACGAGTTTCTAAATGAGGTTCAGCAGACCACATTAAAAAAGTCGTTACATCTTTTGACATCTGTTCTACTGTCGCATTTGTTCCATCACCGTACTCTACCAATCCATCTGATAATGGAGCAGCCATTCTAATTTTGTTTCCATACATATATTTATTATAATAAACTCCATCATCAAGTGTCACACCTTCAGGGGCTTCCTCATAACCTTGTAATAAAGAGTAAATATAATCAACACCACCACCTCTAGCTTTAACCAAAACAGACATGTCTGGGGGATATGCACCACCATTTGCTGCTTGGGCAGCTTTTACATTGTCATACGGCATTACAAATTTGTCAGATAATTTACCTGGTCTATTAAACATCTCTCCATCAGAATTTGGCCCATCAGTAACCTCAAAAGACGCTGCAATAGCTTTAGCTTGATCTTCTGGAAATTCTGGTCCACCTTTTTCAGATAAATTTCTGTAACTTAAGTATTTCATTGAGTGACATGAGGCACAAACTTCTGTGTAAACTTGATATCCTCTTTGGAGAGAAGCTCTGTCAAATTTCCCAAATAAACCCTTAAAACTCCAATCCGTTTTTAAATATTCTACCTTTTCAGCGGCAAAAGAATATGAATTTGAAGCAATAATTAAGACTATTATAGAAAAGAATTTATATAAATTTTTCACCTTATTCTATTTTACTTTCTTTATCTCTAGCGGCAGCTAAATTTGGTGAACCACCTAGAACAGGTTCGGTAATACTTAGAGGCACTGGTAAAGTTTTTTCTTTAAACCCTAAAACAGGAAGAATAACCAAAAAATGTAAAAAGTAATACGCTGTCGCAACTCGTGCTATCAACAAGTAAAGTCCTTCTGCTGGCATCGCGCCCACATAGCCAAGTATTAAAACATCTGCAACTAATATCCAGTAAAATTGTTTATATAAAGGTCTAAATACTGCTGATCTTATTTTTGAAGTATCTAACCAAGGTAAGACAGCTAAAATTAATATTGCAGATAACATAGCCACAACTCCTAGCAATTTATCTGGAACTGATCTTAATATTGCATAAAACGGTAACAGATACCATTCAGGAACAATGTGTGCAGGTGTTACCATTGGGTTGGCCTCTATATAATTATCTGCATGTCCTAAAATATTCGGTGCGTAAAATACAAAGAAAGCAAACACAATCATGAACATTAATAGAGCAAAACCATCTTTAATTACAATGTAAGGATGGAAGGGCACAGTGTCTCTAGATGGTTTTTTTATATCTATTCCAACTGGATTGTTATTACCAGGAACATGTAAAGCCCATATATGTAAAACTACTAATCCTAAAATTAAAAATGGAATTAAATAATGCAAAGTGAAAAATCTAGTCAACGTAGGGTTGTCAACTGAATAACCGCCCCATAACCAAGTAACTATTCCCTCTCCTACAAGAGGAATAGCGCTAAATAAATTTGTAATGACAGTTGCACCCCAAAAACTCATTTGACCCCATGGCAAGACATAACCCATAAAAGCAGCAGCCATCATTAATAAATAAATTATTATTCCTAAAATCCATATTATTTCTCTTGGAGATTTATAAGAACCATAGAATAATGATCTAAATATATGAATATAGACCGCTAGGAAAAACATTGAAGCGCCGTTTGCATGAATATATCTAATTAACCATCCATAGTTAACATCACGCATGATATGCTCTACACTTTCAAAAGCCATATCAGCATGAGCAATGTAATGCATTGCAAGAGTTAGTCCTGTTACAATTTGAGTAATTAAACAAAAAGTTAAAATTCCACCAAATGTCCACCAATAGTTTAAATTTTTAGGAGTCGGGTAATCTGTTAAATGATTTGCAAGAGTTAATAGTGGCAATCGATCATTAAACCATTGTCCTACTTTCGATTTTGGTCTGTAATCATGGTCACTCATTTTTCTTTATCCAATTTTAATTGTATTTGCATTAATGAATTCGTATTTAGGCACTTCCATATTCCAAGGAGCTGGTCCTTTTCTAATTCTTCCAGAAGTATCATAATGAGATCCATGACATGGACAGAACCAACCATTATAATCACCCTTATCATTTAAAGGCACACATCCAAGGTGTGTGCATACACCTAACATAACAAGCCACTCGGGGTTTTTTGCTCTATCTTCATCTTTTTCAGGATGGATTAAATCCTCCATCTTCACAGATCTTGCTTCATCAATTTCTTCTTGAGTTCTTCTTCTTATAAACACTGGTTTTCCCCTCCATAAAACAGTTAATGTGTTTCCAGGTGTCAATGAACTTATATCAACCTCTGTACTAGCTAATGCTTTAACAGAAGCATCTGGGTTCATTTGATCTATCATTGGCCACACTACTGCAGCAGCACCAACAGCTCCTACAGCTGTGGTAGCTGTAAATAAAAAATCTCTTCTTTTTGTTTTTTTTTTCAGACACTTTAAGTAGCTTTTGTTATTATCTCTTTTTGATTTAAAATAGTTAATATACGAATTCATATAATATAAAATAATTATTTTACTACTGAAAGAATGACACAGAATTCAACAATTTTAGGACCCAAAATAGCTTTGTATGAGCCTGATATACCTCAGAATACTGCTGCAATCATTAGAACCTGTGCTTGTTTGGGTGCTAAACTAGAAATAATTGAACCATGTGGCTTTCTATTATCAGACAAACGCTTTAAAAGAGTGGTTATGGACTATATGGACTATAGTCAAATAGAGTTTTATCAAAGTT
>CACCGK010000030.1 GCA_902545555.1 uncultured Pelagibacteraceae bacterium | reverse complement strand
AAGTTCTGAATTAGGAAAAGACGTAATTAAAAAAGAGTTGCCTTTAGTGCCTAAACTTCCTGGAGTTTACAGGATGCTTAATGAGAAAAATGAAATTCTTTATGTAGGTAAGGCTAAAAATCTACCAAACAGATTAAAGAGTTACGTTGCTGGAAAAAATCATATAATTAGAACTGAACGAATGTTATCTCAAACTAGGAAGCTAGAGATAACAACAACATCTAATGAAAGTGAAGCACTGCTTTTAGAGGCGAATTTAATCAAAAAGTATAAACCAAAATTCAATATCCTGCTTCGTGATGATAAATCATTTCCATTTATATTTATAGGCAACAAAGATAAGTGGCCCCAAATAAAAAGACATAGGGGTAAAAAAACAAAAGAAGGTTTTTACTTTGGGCCTTTTGCTTCTGCTGGTTCTGCTAATTGGACAATCAAAATGATCCAAAAGATTTTTCATTTAAGAGTTTGTGATGACACCGTTTTTCGAAATAGAGAAAGACCATGTATTCTGTATCAAATAAAAAGATGTTCTGGACCGTGTGTTGGTTACGTAAAAAAAGAGGATTATAATCAAACAGTAGAGGATGCTATTGAATTTGTTTCAGGCAAATCTAGGAAAATTCAAAAAAATCTTTCTAATCAGATGGAAAAAGCAAGTGAGGATCTTAATTTTGAAAAAGCTGTAATTTTAAGAGATAGAATTAAAGCATTAAACATAATTCAATCTTCACAGAGAATTAACGAAGCAAATTTAGTTGAGGCAGATGTTATTGCTGGGTATAAAGAATCTGGAAAAACTTGTATTCAAGTATTTTTTTATAGATCAAAACAAAATTGGGGTAATCAAGCTTTTTTTCCAAAACATGATCCAGATGAAAAATTTAGTGAAATCCTAAATTCATTTGTCTCTCAATTTTATGAAAATAAAAGTGTTCCTTCATCAGTTATTCTTTCAGAAGAAATAAAAGAAAAAGCATTAATTGAAAAAACGCTGACACAAAAAGAAGGTAAACAGATAAATATTTCAGTTGCAAAAAAAGGATCAAAACTGAAGGTTATTAATCAAGCAATAAAAAATGCAAAAGATAGTCTTAATAGAAAACTTTATGAAAGTCAGAATAATAAAGAATTGTTCGATGCAGTAGCTCAAAAATTTAATTTAGAAAATAATATAAATTTAATTGAGGTTTACGATAATAGTCATATTCAAGGTACAAATAGTGTTGGCGCTTTAATAGCGTATGGTGATGAAGGATTTATTAAAAAAAGATATAGAAAATTTAATATTAAACACAAAAAAAATAAGCAAGATGACTATGGAATGATGAGAGAAGTGTTGAATAGAAGGTTTAAAAGAGCAGTTCAAGAAAAAGACAACTACCTTGCTTTTCCTGATTTGGTTCTAGTTGATGGGGGAAAAGGTCAATATTCAGTAGCTAGAGAAAGCCTTAATGAATTAGGACTTCACGACATTCCAATTATTGCAATAGCAAAAGGTAAATTTAGAAATAGTGGAAATGAAACTTTTTTTCACAATGGCAAAGAATATAAATTCACTAGAAATGACCCTACCCTATTTTTTCTTCAAAGAATAAGAGATGAATCACATAGATTTGCCATAAGCGCTCATAGAGCAAAGAGAAAAAAAAGTATTAGCAAATCTCTATTAGATCAAATAGAGGGTATTGGGGCTATAAGAAAAAGAGCTTTATTGAACCATTTTGGATCTGCAAGATCAGTTGAGTCTGCTAGCTTAGATGAAATAAAATCTGTAGAAGGTGTTGAAGAAAAAGTAGCAAAAAAGATATATAACTTTTTTCACGAATAATTATGATAAAAAAAATTCCAAACATATTAACGATAGGGCGAATAATAATTGTTCCTTTTTTTGTTTTAGCTTTTTATCTTCCAGGATTTTATGGTGATCTTACTGCTTTAATATTATTTATTGTTGCATCATTTACAGACTTTTTAGATGGTATGTTGGCTAGAATGTTTGGGGTAGAGTCAAAACTGGGCGAATTATTGGATCCAATAGCTGATAAAATTATTGTTGCTACAGCATTAATACTTCTGGTTATGGATGGAACCATAAGAAATTATGAGGTAATTGCGGCAATAATAATTCTTACAAGAGAAATTTTAATTTCAGGTTTAAGAGAATTTTTAGCAAAGGGAAAAATAAAACTTCCTGTTTCAAACCTAGCTAAGCTTAAAACAGTATTACAAATGGTATCGATAGCTCTTTTATTATCTGGAGATACAGGAAATAAAATAATTAATTTCCAAGATTATAACGCTCAAACAATAGGTATAATTCTTTTGTGGTTATCGGCTGCTTTAACACTTTTTACTGCATATGATTATATGCGAAAAGGTATTGATCACGCTATGTCTGAAGATAATAAAGACTAGGCTGCTTTTTTCTTCCTAACTAATGCCTGATAACTTTCATTTAAATTAATAATAGTATCACAAACTTTAAATTGATTTTCAGCAATACAAGATACTGGTGTTACTTCAGCTGCTGTTCCAGTTAAAAAACATCCAACAAAATTAGGTAATTCAGTTGGACTAATTTTTCTTTCATGCACTTTAATATTTTTTGATTTTGCAATTTCAATTACAGTTCTTCTTGTAATACCATCTAAAAAAGAATCTGGTATTGGAGTATGAATTTCTCCATTTTTATCTTTGAAAAAAATATTTGCTCCAGTTGCTTCAGCAATATTGCCCTCGTGATCAAGCATTAAAGAATCTGTATATCCTTGCTTTTCTGCCTCATGTTTTGAGAGAGTGCAAATCATGTAAAGACCTGATGCCTTCGTATCCCATGGGATTGTATTAGGCGCTGGTCTTCTCCAATTTGAAATATTTAATCTAATTCCTTCTACTTTAAGTTTGGGATCAAAATATGATCCCCATTCCCATGTTGCAATCGCAACATGTATTTTTGTTTGTTGAGCAGAAATAGCCATCATCTCACTACCTCTCCAAGCAACAGGTCTTACATAACCATTTTCTACTTTTTGAGTTGATATAATTTTATTTGATGCATTATTGATTTCTTCTTCTGTATATGGAATTTCAAAACCCATTCTTCTTGCAGAATGAAAAAATCTAGCTGTATGCTCCTCTAATTTGAAAATTGAACCATCATAAACTCTCTCACCTTCAAATACACAACTAGCGTAGTGCATACCATGGCTTAAAACATGCAGTTTAACGTCAGCCCAATCAACTAATTCGTTATTGTACCATATTTTTCCAGATCGCTTGTCGTAAGGTATCATGTGTGAAAATTTTTTTAATTTATAAATGAAAAATATCTTTGTATCTTTAATATGTCAATATAACTTACCTATTATGAAAGAACTTTTATATTTAAAAGATGACCAGCTTAAAGATCTAATTGAAAAACTATTCGTAAGCTACAGAGAAACCTTTTCTGACTCTAAAAAAATATTAGATAGATATTCAATTGGTTTAGCACACCACAAAGTAATTCATTTACTGTCAATGTATGAGGGGATCTCAATATCTGAGCTACTTAAGAGATTAAAAGTCACTAAACAAAGCTTAAATCGTGTTCTTAAAGATTTGATTACACTTGAAATCGTAATGTTCAAAAAAGATGACCAAGATACTAGAATAAAGCATGTCTTTCTTAATGATAAAGGTAAAAAAATTTTTAATGAAATTTTTAATTTACAAAAAAAGAGAATTTATAATGCTTTATTAAATTCAAGTTCTGAAGAAGTTATAAATTTTGACAATGTACTAAGTAAAATAATTAATGGATAAGTTTATCGCACATATACTAGTAGTTGATGATGATGATGGAATTAGATCTCTTGTTAAAAAATATTTAAATGAAAATAAATTCTTAGTCACTACTGCAGAAAATGCAGAAAATGCTTTAGAGAGTATAAAAATAATTAAGTTTGATTTAATAATTTTAGATATAATGATGCCAGGCAAAAGTGGACTTGAATTTATTAGAGAAAATAAAAAAAAATTAGATACACCAGTAATACTTCTAACAGCTAAAGGCGAAGCAAATGAAAGGGTTGAGGGGTTAGAGATTGGTGCTGATGATTACTTACCAAAACCATTTGAACCAAAAGAATTAATTTTAAGAATACAAAACATATTAAATAAAACTGTTAAAACAGATCAGAAAAAAGTTATAGAATTTGAAAATATTAAAATTGATTTGAATAAACTTCTAATATTTAAAAGAAACAAAGAATTTAAGATTAATGCAACAGAAAAGACAATTTTAGAAAAAATGATTAATAACCCAGGTAAAACTTTTTCAAGGGAAGATATTGGTCAATTAATTAATTTAGACAAAGAGAGATCAATAGATGTTATTATTACTCGGCTTAGAAAAAAAATTGAAATTGATCCAAAAAATCCAAAATTTTTACAGACTATGAGAGGTGCGGGTTATGTTCTCTGGATTGAGTAATAACTTAAAAAAAATATTACCAAAAAAATTATTCTATAGAGCTCTACTTATAGTTGCCATTCCAGTGTTGGTTCTACAACTAGTAATTACCATTGTTTTTTTTGATAGCCTTTGGATCAAAACAAACAAAGGAATGACGAGAACTCTAGTAAATGAAATTAGTACATTTATTGAAGCCTATGGAAGTGAGCAAACAAATAAACAAGAGTTGCTTGACCTTTTTTCCATATTTTTAGATTTAAATATTGAATTCACTAATAATAAAAAATTACAAAATACAGATACTGAAAGATGGTTCAGCCCTATAGATAGAACATTAAGAAGAGAGCTTAAATCCAAATTTGGATTAAATGAATACTGGTTTGATACAACAAGTTATAAAGAATTAATAGATTTAAGAATAAAATATCAAGAAGGTTTTTTCAAATTTTTAGTGCCAAAAGATAGAGTTGCAACTTCTTCAGCAAGAATATTTGCACTTTGGATCACAGTACCTGCAATTATTATGGTGATCATTTCTCTAATATTTTTAAAAAATCAAACTAGACCAATCACAAATCTAGCTCGTGCAGCTGAAAGGTTTGGTAAAGGAGAAAATATTGAAGAGTTCAAACCCTCTGGAGCACTTGAAATAAGACAAGCAGGACATGAATTTGATAAAATGAGAAAGAGAATTGAAAGACACATAAATCAAAGAACAGAAATGTTATCTGGAATAAGTCATGATTTAAGGACACCTTTAACAAGGATGAAACTACAATTAGCTTTTATAAAAGATAAAGAAACTGTCGATAAATTGACTGAAGATATCAATGAAATGGAGAAAATGTTAAATGAATATTTGCAATTCACCAGCTCATCTTATGTTGAAAAAGATGAAATGTTTAATCTATCTGAATTAATTTCAGACGTTATAAAAAAATATAATAATAAAAATATTTCACAAAACTTAACATCAAGAATTTACTATAATGGGAGAAAAAATTTAATTAATAGGTGTCTAAATAATTTAATTGATAATGCTATAAAATATGCAAATAAAGTTGAAATTACCTTAAGTAAAAAAAATACAAACGTATTCATTATTATTGATGATGATGGTCCTGGAATACCAAAAAATGAGTATGAAAATGTATTTAAACCTTTCTATAAAATAGATAAGGGTCGAGCAGACTCGAAATCAAGTGTTGGTCTTGGGTTATCAATTTCATCAGACATTATCAAATCCCACGGAGGAAATATAATGTTGGAAAAATCTAAAATGGATGGTTTAAGAGTTAAGGTTTTCTTACCTGTTTAACTTTTTTATTTTTTTTTTTCTTAATTTTATTTGTTTTATTTATTTTATTTTCAAGACTCTCAACACGTTTTGAGAGTACTTCAAACTCATCTTTACTTGTAAGTTTCATTTTTAAAACAAACTCATCTCTTTTAGCTTTTAAGATATTAAATAGTTCTGTAGTTAAATCCTTTGAAGATACTAGTCCCTGCTCTATTAATTTAGCAAACTTATCAATTATAAATTTAGAATTTTTCATATTTAAGATATACATTATAAGTATTATTAAAAATGTTCATTAATAATTTTGACCCAGTAGCCTTAGAAATATTTTCTTTAGAAATCAGGTGGTATTCTCTAGCTTATATATTTGGAATTATATCAGGCTGGATACTCGCTAAAAAATTATTTATCCAAGACATAGAAGTTAAAAATAAATTTGATGATTATTTAACTTATTTAATTATAGGTATAATTTTAGGAGGCAGACTTGGTTACATTTTTATTTATAATTTAAGTTTTTATGTAAATAATCCATTAGATATATTTAAAATTTGGCAAGGGGGGATGTCCTTCCATGGTGGTTTAATTGGAGTTATTTTCGCATCAATATTTTTTGCTAAAAAAAATAATCAAAACCCATTTTTATATTTAGATATTGTCGCTTTAGTAGCTCCAATCGGATTATTTTTTGGACGAATAGCAAACTTTATAAATTCTGAATTATATGGAACTATAACTAATGTACCCTGGGCAGTAATATTTATTCAAATAGATAATCTTCCTAGACATCCCTCTCAATTATACGAAGCACTGCTAGAAGGTTTATTTCTATTTTTATTATTAATTTATTTTAAAAATAAATTTTCAAAAAAACCTGGAATAATTTCGGGATTATTTTTAATAATTTACTCAATCTTTAGGTTTATTGTTGAATTTTATAGAGTACCAGATGAACAGCTAGGTTATATATTTTTAAACTTAACGATGGGGCAAGTAGTAAGTTTAATATTTATATTATCAGGGGTAATCTTATTTTATTTAAAATATGAAACTCGCTAAAACAAATAATTTACCATTAGATCAATTTATAAATTTTGCTCTTTACGATAAGGATAAGGGTTTTTATATGAAAAAGAATCCTTTTGGTGAAGGTGGGGATTTTATTACTGCTCCCAATATCACAAGATTATTTTCAGAGATTATTGCAATTTGGACAATTACTTTTTGGAAAAGTTTAGGCTCTCCAAAAAAATTTAATTTGCTAGAACTGGGAGCTGGAAATGGCGAAATGATGAAAGTCATTGATGAGACACTTATAAATTTTCCCGAATGTTACAATGCCTGCAGTTTTGTAATTCATGAAAAAAGTGATTTTTTAATAAATGAACAAAAAAAAAATTTAAATTCTAAAAAATTTTCATGGTTAAAAGATATTGAAAAAATAAACTCTAACCCAACAATTTTTTTAGCTAATGAATTCTTTGATGCCGTACCAATCAAACAATTTTTTAAAAAAAAAGATGGTTGGTTCGAAAGATACGTGTTTATGAATGATGCAAAAAAAGCTGAATTTAAAGAAGAAAAAATAGATATAGAAAAAATTGAAAAATATCTAAATTTTGAAATATCAAAAAATCAGAACATAATAGAATATTCACCAGACACTTTTAAATATTTAAGAACAATTTGCGACCTAGTGCAAAAAAATGATGGAGGAATGTTAATAATTGATTATGGTTATGCAGACAGCAAAATGCATGAAACCCTTCAGGCGGTAAATAACCATAAATATTCTAACATTTTAGAAAATATTGGAGACTCTGATATTACTTACAATATAAACTTTCATTCTTTTGAGAAATTTATAAGTCATTTTAAAGAAATTAATTCAATTTTTACAAATCAAAAAAAATTTTTAACAAGTATGGGTATTCTTCAAAGAGCAGAAATAATAAGCAAAAATATAGCATTTTCTAAAAAAGTAGATTTATTTTATAGGGTAAGACGTTTGATAGATGACAAGCAGATGGGTGAATTATTCAAAGTCA
>CACCGK010000029.1 GCA_902545555.1 uncultured Pelagibacteraceae bacterium | reverse complement strand
GAGAATAATAGAAACTAAAATTATTATGATGAAAGCAAAAATTACTCCATACTTTGCATTTGGAAATGCAACACCCCTCATTTTGCTTGGTCTCAATTCTCGGTTGTTATTTTCAGACATTAAATATTATTTTTATAAAATAAATAATAAATAAAAAGAGCGCCACTTTTTAGTGGCGCCCAAATTTACTTTTAATTACCACTCGGTAATATTGCTTTTATGATCGTTAGCACCGTGTCTTTTTCTGGATAATGCGTTAAGCTCATCACTTTCAGATTTGCTAGTAATTACAGTCCATCCTATCCACACAGCAATTAACACAAGAACTAGTATAAATTCACTAGATCCAGCCCCAGGATAAACCGATCCGCCAACTTCTTCAGCTGGTTTATTAAGATGATCTATCCAGTTTGATACTGTTGCCATTTTTTTCTCCTTTACCTGGTTGCTGATGAAACTGCTTTTTCATCTTCTTTAGCACTTTCCATCATTTCATAGTCAAGTCCAGCTATTTCAACTTCTCGCGGGATTCTTAATTTACCCATTCCATTGAGAACTCTAGCGATGATATAGCCAGGTATTAATCCTAAAACAAAGAACATTATTATTGCTCCAATAAATTGTCCTAATGGATTAATTGTTGCATAAGTTGTTCCATCAAACATAGCTCCAACACTGTAACCAGATGAAGGATAACCATTTAAGACGAATCCACAAATTACAAGACCTACAAAACCAGCATAACCATGTACAGCTACTGCGCCAACTGCATCATCAATCTTGAACTTTCGTTCAACCCAGTAATGAAGTTTGTAAGCAATCACAACTCCAATCATACCAATAACTAATGCTTGAATTGGATGATATAAGTCGTTTCCTGCAGATGCACAAATAATGCCAGCTAATCCACTTGAGTAAGTCCAGAAAGGATCACCTTTAGCAATAACATATCCAGCCAATAAACCTCCTGACAATGACATCAAAAAGTTCATTGTAATTCCACTTAAAGTAGTGGGTGTTAGATAGATATTAGTTGCTGTCCAAAATGATATACCTTCCATGCCATACTCTGGGCCAAGATCATATATTGGAACGTTACAAGCCGCATAAAATCCCCAAAATCCAGTATAAATTAAGAACAATCCAATTGTTACTAACCAAGGATTTCGTGGACCAATGTTTCTTGGTTCACCACTTGATGAAAATTTCCCAATTCTTGGACCTAAAACCATAAGCACACCTAAAGCAAATCCACCAGCAATGGCGTGAATTACACCTGATGCATATGCATCGTGATAACCTAAGATTTTCAGCATCCAACCATCAAAGTGCCATCCCCATGATGCATCAATTGACCAAAAAACAGATCCTATTGCAATTGCCAAAACTCCAAATGCAAATGTTGTTATTCTTTCGATAACTGCACCTGAAACTATAGATGCTGCAGTCCATGAAAATAAAAGGAATGCTGCCCAGAACACACCCATTATATGGTCGTTAAGATTGATTGCCATCAAAGCATTTGTTGGATTAGCAAGATCATTTCCTCCAAATCCACCACCAAGGACAAGCCCTGTGCTTTCTGTCATTATTGATGGAGCTAATCCAGGTCCAGTTGGAAAAGCCCAATAAATCCACCAACCAAACAAAAACCAAGTTACTGTTACCAAAGGTATCAGCATTGTGTTTTTCATAAGAGTATGTTGATGGTGTTTGTATCTTGAAGCTCCGACCTCATACATACAGAAACCAACGTGAATTAAAAACATTAGTACTACTGTTGTCCAGTAGTAAAACTCTGTAAATATCGTGGTAAGAGCACCTAACTGATCAGTCATATTCTCTCTCCATATTTGTTTATTAAAACCCTATTAAATTTTACGTTTCGTTACAAATATAAAGAGAGTGAAAAAATATAGTTATAAACATCAGATTTGCAAAAATAATCAACTATTGATTGTAATATTAAAACTTTAAATATGCTTTTTTCAAATCAACAAGAGGATGTTTGGGAGACATTTGGAACTTAACTAAAAGCTCTCTTGCAATCATATCTCTATCTTGTTGATTATTCGGTAATTTTATTGAACTTGGAATAGTAACCCAACCATTTGCATTTCTACAAAAAACTGCAGGTCTATCTTCCTCATAACCCATATGCACATCTTCTAGCCAGTTTAAGTCATCCCATCCCATAGCTTCTATATATTTTTTAAGAAAAGGTGTTAGTTTGGAATAGTCAGGTAAAAGATTTACATCGTATCGGTAACCAATTGATTGACCGATCATTTTTTCTCTATCTGTTTCTGCTTTTTTCCCTAACTGACCTTTGATCTCTTTTTCTTTTGCTTTAACTACTTTTTTACCCTTTTTTTTTTGCCATAGTTATTAACCTTATATTTTGTGATAGTTATCAACTCCAACAGTATAGTTTGTTCCAGCAAGTGGAACTTTTGCTAAAGCTGAAGCTTCAGATGTTAATGCAGCTAAATCCTCAGGTTCTAACGAGTGGATATTTGTTTTACCACAGGCTCTTGCTAAAAGTTGAGCCTCTAAAGTCATTGAATGAAGATAATTGTAAACTCTTAACGCAGCATCATCTGGATTTAACCTTGCTCTCAATTTTGGATCTTGAGTGGCAACACCAACTGGACAACGTCCTGTATGACAGTGATAACATTCACCTGCTTTTACTCCCATCTCTTTTTCAAAGTCAGCTTCTGGGATATCTTTGTTACAGTTTAATGCAATCATTGAACCAGTACCAATAGCAATTGCATCAGCTCCAAGAGCTAAAGCTTTAGCCATGTCTGCACCGTCTCTTACTCCACCAGCATAAATTAATGTTACTTTTCCAGTTTTGCCAACATCATCGATCGCTCTTCTAGCTTCTCGAATTGCAGCAATACCTGGAATACCAGTGTTTGCAGCAGCGATATGTGGGCCAGCACCAGTGGAACCTTCCATTCCATCTAAGTAAATAGAGTCAGGATCACATTTTGCAGCCATACGCACATCATCATAAACTTTAGATGCACCTAATTTTAATTGTATTGGCACTTTATTTTTTGTTAGTTGTCTAAGCTCTTCCACTTTTAAAGCTAAATCATCTGGACCTAACCAGTCAGGGTGTCTCGCTGGAGATCTTTGGTCAATACCAGATGGTAATGATCTCATCTCAGCAACTTGGTCAGTAACTTTTTGACCCATTAAATGTCCACCCATTCCAACTTTTTGACCTTGTCCAATAAATACCTCAATACCATCCGCTAATTGTGCATGATGTGGGTTAAAACCATATCTTGATTGAATACATTGGTAGTACCATTTTTCAGAATATCTTCTTTCATCAGGTATCATTCCACCCTCACCAGAACATGTAGCGCTACCTGCCATAGTTGCTCCTCTTGCTAAAGCAGTTTTTGCTTCGTAAGATAGAGCACCAAAACTCATTCCCGTTATATAAACTGGTATATCTAACTCAATTGGATTCTCACATCTAGGACCAATTACAGTCTTTGTTTCACATTTCTCTCTATAACCCTCGATTACAAATCTAGTTAGTGTTCCAGGTAAGAAAACCAAATCATCAAAAGTAGGAATTTTTTTCATTAATGCCATTCCACGCATTCTGTATCTTCCTAATTGAGCTTTTATATGAATGTCGTCTATTACTTCTGGAGTGAAGATAGCATTATGTCCTAATAAACTTTTATTTCTTTTACCTTCTTCATGTGCATGGACATCTGCTTTTCCACCAACACCTTTTCCATTCTTTTTAACTTTTTTACTTTTTTTCTTAGGCATTAAATTGCTCCCTTCTTCTCTGTAGGTTCCAAATTATCATAATTCCAAAGTTTTTTACCTGCTACAATTTTTTTCATTTTACTTACATCAAAATTTTCACCAATCTCAGCAACTTTTAATTTTCGTTTCAGCCAATCTTGATCACTTGATGTCAATTCCGAATCCACAGCATCACTACCATAGGAACCAATTTCTCCACCTACGAAAATTGTCCCATCATACATAGAGTCACCCAAATTAATTCCAACGTCCCCAAGTATAATTATTCTTCCTCTTTGCATCATAAAACCTGTAAATGCACCCGCATCTCCACCAATTATGATAGTTCCACCTTTCATGTCAATTCCGGTTCTGGCACCAACACTGCCTTTGCAAATTAGATCTCCACCTCTAATTGCCGCACCAAAACATGATCCAGCATTTTTTTCGATTACCACTTTACCAGCCATTAAGTTTTCTGCACATGACCATCCAACTCTTCCGTTAATTCTGACTATTGGACCGTCACAAGAACCCATTCCAAAGTATCCTAAACTACCTTCAAAAATTAAATTCAGTTTATTTAAAATACCAACTCCAAGACTGTGTTTACCTTGTGGGTTTTTAATAACTATGGTTCCATAACCTTGGCTCATTAAGTTATCAATTTCTTTATTAGCCTCAGGAGCTGTCATTTCTTTAACATCAAGCTCTGTTCTTTTATTAAAATCTACATCGTACGTACCAAAGTAATAAAAGTTTTCTGCTTCATCAGGATTAAAGAATTTTTGTTGAGTTCTTCCTGTTAATACCTCAGTGTGCATACCCATCGATTGGGCTTTTGATTTTTTCGAAACTGTTTTTAAATTTGCCATACTTTCACCTCCCCATCAAATGGGTCATATGTATCAATTTCTTGTGGTAACACAGACCTAATTGCAATTTCCTCTGATCCCATTGCTACTAAATCGTCAGATTCATAC
Source organism: uncultured Pelagibacteraceae bacterium (assembly GCA_902545555.1). GTDB lineage: Bacteria > Pseudomonadota > Alphaproteobacteria > Pelagibacterales > Pelagibacteraceae > Pelagibacter. Next base: position 3,225 of record CACCGK010000029.1, on the reverse strand, counting down.
AAAACCAGAGGTTTTGCAGCCATTGTATCTTTAGCCATACCTAATGAGTCTTTAGTTGCAACAAAGTATGTGAAAACCCCATCAAGACCAGTTAATGACTCTTTCATTCCTTCTTCTAAAGTTGCTCCATGTCTCATTTTTTCTGCAATGTAAACTGCAATTAATTCTGAGTCACATTCAGACATAAATCTCATTCCCTTGTTTTCTAAAACTCTTCTGTTATTCCAATAATTAGTTAATTGTCCATTATGAACTACAGACACATCACTAAATGGATAGCCCCAGAAAGGGTGAGCAGACTTAATATCCACACCTGATTCAGTTGCCATTCTAGCATGACCGATTGCATGTGTTCCCACAACTTTATCTAAACTATATCTGTCACAGACCATTTTAGCATTTCCAAGATCTTTAATTACTTCCAAAGATTTTCCCATAGATAGAATTTCAACACCTGGAATACTTTCAATTCTTTGTGAAAAGTCTAACAAATCTTTTGAATCATAATCAATTTCATATCTTAGTGAATAAGGAAGAGTTCTCTCTTCTTTAACCACTTTAGCTCCCATCTCAGCTAGAGTTTGGTCAACAATTTTTTTTCTTTCATCGTATACAGACACATCTTCCATAACTGATGAACTTCCTTCTCCTACGTTTTCTCCAACTTTAAAACGCATAATGAAGTTTTTTCCATCTGTATCTCCATATAAAGCGTATCCTGTAGAATCTTCTCCTCTATGTTTTAATGCTTGGAGCATTCCTTGTAGTTCACTTCCAACATTTGAAGATTTTCCTCTATGAATTAAACCTGCTATTCCACACATATATTTATACCCTTTCTATCTATCTCTGTGACCTACGGTAGACAATCAAGATAAGTATCCAGATCCCATTGTGTTGTTGCACCAAGAAATCTTTCCCACTCATCATTTTTATACCAATGGAAAACTTTATACATTTCATCTGGCATTGCAGATTTGATAACTTCATCCTCAGCTAGTCTATCCAAAGCTTCACCTAAACTTAATGGAAGTTTTTTAACATCTTTACCAGCTTTTTGAGCTTCATAAATATTTCTAGACTCTGGAGCTGCTGGTTTCATTTTCTTACTTATACCTTCATCGCAAGCTTTTAATAAAGCAGCACCTAATAAGTAAGGATTGTGCATCGAGTCTACTGATCTATATTCAAATCTTCCTGGAGCAGAAACTCTTAGACCACAAGTTCTGTTTTGATATCCCCAATCAGCATAAACGGGAGCCCAAAATCCTTGATCCCATAATCTTCTGTAAGAATTTACAGTTGAAGATCCTAGAGCTGTTAATGCTGGCAAGTGTTTCATGATACCTGCAATTGATTGTAAACCAATTTTACCTGGTAATTGCATATCTTTTGTATCTGGCATGAAAGTATTGGTTCCACCTTCAACATAACTAAATACCTCTTCAACACCTGGAAGTGTTTTGTTTCCTAGTTTGTTTAGTTTAATTTTTCCACCTTTCCATAAAGACATGTTTGTATGACAACCACTTGCAGAAACACCCATAAATGGTTTTGTCATAAAGCAAGCAATTAAATTATGTTCTCTTGCAACTTGAGCGCAAATTTGTCTGTAGGTTGATAATCTATCTGCGTTCCTTAAAACGTTATCATAGGTCCAATTTAATTCTAATTGACCTGGCGCATCTTCATGGTCTCCTTGAATCATATCAAGACCCATTGCTTTAGCGTACTCAATAACTTTCATAAATACTGGTCTCAATGACTCAAACTGATCTATGTGATAACAGAATGGTTTAGAAAAACCTTTACCTGTAGGAGTTCCATCCTCATTTTTTGTTAACCACATCATTTCAGGCTCAGTACCAACTCTTAATTCTAGACCATGTTTTTTCTTAAATTCATCCATGAAAATTCTTAGATTTCCTCTGCAGTCTGAAGTTAAATGACCACCTGGATTTTTTCTTTCTTCTCTATTTCTAAAACAAGTTACAAATACTCTTCCTACTCTTTTATCCCATGGTAATTGAACAAATGTTTCAGGATCTGGTATTCCAACAAGCTCCATAGCCTCTGGTCCATATCCAATGTAATTATTATGACGATCTAAGAACAGGTTTGCTGTAGCACCGTAAACTAATTGAAATCCTTTTTCAGCTGTTCTTTCCCAATGATCTGCAGGTATACCTTTACCAACAACTCTACCTGTTACAGAAATGAATTGATAATAAATATACGTGATGCCAAGTTCGTTAATTTTTTCTCTGACTTTTTTAACTAATTTTGCTCTACCTGGCTGATTAACATGTTTCTCTAGATCGGTCATTTTCACCCCTCAATGAATTTAATTTATTCAAACGTAGCTGAAAAATTTATTTGTGTCTAGGCTTAGAGTCTAGCTCCAAGGAAACGGACTGTTCGAAGTAGGGTGAAGTTCTCCCTTCTCGTAACGGTTGAATCTAAATGGTTTTAACAAATCACTTTCAGTACCAAGAATTTCTTTTGCAACAAGCTCACCAACACCGATCATCTTGTATCCATGGTTTGCATCTGCAATCATGTAAACGTTTTCAAAAAACCTATCAAAGATTGGAAAAGAGTCTGGTGTCATGCATCCAAGACCACCCGATGGTCCTTTTCTATACAAATCAGATTTACCTTCAAATCTTTTTTGACAATGTGCTAAAGCTGAACACCACATTTCACTAAATGCATCAGTTGTTTGATACTCAGGAGATTCAATTCCATAAGGATCAACATTAACTTGATCAAAATGTTTTTTGACTATGTATGGTGAGGTTCCACCTTGAACACCTAATCCATCAATATCAGGTTTGTAATAAATTCCCCAAATCTTATCTGTAATTAATTTTTTTGTTTTGTCTGAATATAATGGAGCTGTAGAGTCTACGTGAACTACAGGTGGTTGTTTGCCATCATTTGTTTTTAAAAAATCTGGTTCAACTCCAATAACACCTTCTTGTAAAAACCAATATGTCCACATGTCAGTCTCATGCATCTTACCATCTTTACCTAAAATATTCGCGGTCTTTGGTAGTTCAAGCATGTTCCAAAAATCTCTTGCCCATGGGCCTGCACCAATTACTACTTGTTCACACTCAATGTTTCCTTTGTCAGTTTCGACACCTGTAACTGCTTGACTGTTACTTCCTCTTTTAAAACCTGTTACTTTTACACCTTTCATTACTTGAACACCATTTGAAG
>CACCGK010000028.1 GCA_902545555.1 uncultured Pelagibacteraceae bacterium | reverse complement strand
ACCTAAAGCAGAAGAATTTTTAGATTATTTAGTTGCAAATAAACTTCCAAAAAAAAATTGGAAGAATAAATTTATGTCATGCTTTGAACACTAAAGGTGGAGTGCATTCAGAATTTACAATAATGAAAGAAGCGGAAAATAGTTATTATCTAGTTTCTGCTGGAGCAAATTTAAGATTAGACCATGATTGGATTCAAAAATGGATGCCAGATGATGGATCTGTAATATTTGAAGATCTAACAAATAGTACAGGAGTTCTGGTAGTAGCTGGTCCAAAAGCAAGACAATTAATGCAAAAGGTTTCAACAGACGATTTTTCTAATGAAAATTTCAAATGGTTGACTGCTAAAAATGTTAATGTTGGATATGCTCCAGTAAATGCAATGAGAGTAAACTTTGTGGGTGAGCTTGGTTGGGAACTACATCATCCAATTGAATATCAAAACCATATTTTTGATAAATTAATGGAAGCAGGAAAAGATTTAGGAATTAAACCTTTTGGAATTAGGGCAATGAATAGTTTAAGAGTAGAAAAATCTTATAAACTAGTTGGTACAGAATTATCAATTGAATATTCACCATATGAGTCTGGTCTTGATAGATTTGTTCACCCAAATAAAGGAAACTTTATTGGATTAGAGGCACTTAATAAATGGAGAGAAAAAGGTTTTGATAATAAATTAGTTACTTTAGAAGTTCATAACACTAAAGACGCTGATGTGCTTGGAAATAACCCAATTTTTAAAGACGGAAAAGTTGTTGGAAGAGCAACTGGAGGTGAATTTGGATTTAGATTAGATAAATCAATAGCTCTTGCAATGGTTAAGCCAGATTGTTCAAATGTGGGCGACAAATTACAAGTTGATATATTAGGTGAAATATACGACGCTACTGTCTTAGACGAGAGTCCATACGACTCAAAAAACAATTTATTGAGAGCTTAATGAAAATTTTAGTAGCTGTAAAAAGGGTTATTGATTACAACGTTCAAATAAGAGTTAAAGATGACGGAACGGGTGTAGTTACTGACAACGTTAAAATGTCAACCAATCCCCCTGATGATAATGCAATAGAAGAGGCTGTAAAAATTAAAGAGGCAGGCAATGCTACAGAAGTAGTTGCAGTAACTGTCGGTGAAGAAAAAGCTCAAGAAACTGTTAGGAAAGCTTTAGCAGTTGGTGCAGATAGAGGTATTCATGTGAAAGTCGATGGAATTTTAGAACCACTCGCTGTTTCAAAAATTTTACAAAAAATAGTAGATAAAGAAAAACCAGATTTAGTATTTATGGGTAAACAAGCAATTGATGACGATTGTAATCAAACAGGCCAAATGTTGAGTGCTTTATTAAATTGGCCACAAGCAACATTTGCCTCTAAAATTGATGTTAAAGATAATAAATTAGAAGTAACTAGAGAAATAGATGAAGGTCTTGAAACAATTGAAATAAATGTTCCAGCTATCGTAACTTGTGATCTTAGGCTGAATGAACCAAGATATGCATCACTACCAAATATAATGAAGGCTAAGAAAAAACCTATAGAGGAAATTGCTGCTTCTGATTTAGGCGTAGATGTATCACCAAGATTAGAACAATTAAAAGTAGAGGAACCTCCAAAAAGAAAAGCAGGTATAAAAGTAGCAAATGTTGCTGAATTAGTTCAAAAGTTAAAAAATGAAGCGAAGGTAATCTAATGGCAGTTTTACTTATAGCAGAACACAATAACAAAGAATTAAGACCATTTACTCTTAATGCAGCTACAGCAGCATCTCAAATTGATTCAGATGTTCATGCTGTAATTATTGGTCAAAATTCTGCAGATGCTGCAAAACAATTATCTGAACTTCCAGTAGTAAAAAAAGTATTGAGTGTAGAAGGAGCTCACTATGAAAACTTCACTGCAGAAAATTTTGCTCCTGTGATTGTTAAACTAGCAGAAAATTATTCTCACATTGTTTGTTCAGCAAATACATTTGGAAAAAATTTGATGCCGCGAATTGCAGCTCATCTTGACACATCGCAAGTAAGTGACATCATTAACGTAATATCACCAGATACTTTTTTAAGGCCAATATATGCGGGTAACGCTTTTGCAACAATTAAGAGTAATGATGCTAAAAAGTGCGTTACAATCAGACCCACTTCTTTCGACCCATGTGAGAGTACAGGTGGATCAGCTCCAATTGAAAAAATAGATGCTAGTGAAGAGTTTTCAAATACAAAATTTATCAAAAGAGAAGAAATTAAATCTGATCGACCTGAACTTGGAACAGCAAGAATTGTTGTATCAGGCGGTAGAGGAATGCAAAGTGGAGATAATTTTAAATTAATTACAGAAATTGCTGACAAACTAGGTGCAGCAATTGGAGCATCAAGAGCGGCAGTAGACGCTGGATACATAAGTAATGATCATCAAGTAGGACAAACAGGAAAAGTAGTGGTGCCAGATCTATATATCGCTGTTGGAATTTCAGGTGCAATTCAGCATTTAGCAGGCATGAAGGAAAGTAAAGTCATAGTTGCAATTAATAAAGATGGTGAGGCGCCAATTTTTAGTGTTGCAGATTATGGACTCGAAGCTGATTTATTTGAGGCACTGCCTCAGTTCATGGAAGAGCTGAACAAATTAAACACTATACAAAAATAATCCTTACAGTTAAAAACTAGAGTATGTCTAGAGAATCAATGGAATATGACGTTGTAATCATTGGTGGAGGACCGTCAGGATTATCAACTGCAATAAAGTTAAAAAAATTAGATCCAAATCTAAATGTTTGTTTATTAGAAAAAGCATCGGAGATTGGAGCTCATATTTTAAGTGGAAATGTATTTGAAACGCGTGCTCTAGATGAATTACTACCAAATTGGAGAGAATTAAATTCTCCAATCAAAACAAAAGTAACTAAAGAAAAATTTTTATTTTTAGGAAAAACCAAATCTTTAAGTTGGCCAACTTGGCTCCTACCTGCGGTGCAACAAAATCATAAAAATTATATTATTAGTCTTGCAAATTTATGTAGATGGCTTGCTGAACAAGCTGAAAATTTAGGTGTAGAAATCTTTCCGGGATTTCCAGCAAGTGAAATTTTATATAACGAAGATGGATCTGTTAAAGGTGTTGCAACTCAAGATATGGGTATAGACAAAGATGGTAATAAAAAAGATAGTTTTGAACCTGGTATTGAACTTTTAGGTAAAGTAACTGTTTTTGCAGAAGGTTGCAGAGGTCATTTAGGAAAACAATTGATTGAAAAATTTGAATTAAACAAAGGTAAAGATCCTCAACAATATGGAATTGGTTTTAAAGAAATTTGGGAAGTAGAGGACAAAAATCATGAAGAAGGCTTAGTTATGCATACAGCTGGATGGCCATTAGATAATAATACATATGGTGGTAGTTTTATGTATCATGCAGAAAATAAACAAGTTTTTCTGGGCTATGTAATTGGTCTAGATTACAAAAATCCACATTTATCACCTTATGATGAATTTCAGAGGTTTAAAACACATCCAGCAATTAAAAAAATTATAGAAGGTGGAAAAAGAATTTCTTACGGCGCAAGAGCTTTAATTGAAGGAGGATTTCAAAGTTTGCCAAAAATGTTTATGCCTGGCGCTTTACTAGTTGGTTGTGATGCTGGAACTTTAAACATGCCGAAAATTAAAGGTTCTCATACAGCAATGAAAAGTGGAATGATTGCAGCTGAAACTATTAATGAACATTTAAAAGAAAATAAAGATTTATCAATTTATGAAAATAAATTTAAAAATAGTTGGTTGCATAAAGAGCTTTATGAAGCCAGAAATGTAAAACCTAGTTTTAGTTGGGGGATAATTTTAGGAATTATTTTTACAGGTATAGATCAGATTTTATTTAGAGGAAAACTTCCGTTTACTCTTAAACATAAACATGCTGATCATGAAACATTAAAACCTGCAAACCAAATGCCTAAAATAGAGTATCCAAAATATGATAATGTAATTACTTTTGACAAAACAAGTTCAGTTTATTTAACTGGAACCAATCATGCAGAGAATCAGCCGGTTCATTTAAAACTTAAAGATCCTGATTTACCAATTAATTATACTTTAGAAAAATTTGATGAACCTGCCCAAAGATATTGTCCTGCAGGGGTTTATGAAGTTCAAAAAGAAAATAATGTAAATAAATTTGTAATCAATTCTCAAAATTGTATCCATTGTAAAACATGTGATATTAAAGAACCCTCTCAAAATATAACTTGGGTTACTCCAGAAGGAAGTGGTGGTCCAAGATATGGAAATATGTAATTAAGATAAGTCTATTGCAAACTTCTTTAATGTTTCCATAGGAAGATATTTAAGAGTATTTTTATGAGTTCTTTTTAGGAATATAGGACAACCTTTACCTGCCTCAACAGCTTTAGCGTACCAACTAGCACACACGCACCAACCATCACCATCTTTTAATCCTGGAAAACCAAATTCTGGATGTGGAGTTATTAAATCATTCCCAGCTTCTTTTAACCATTCCAAAAACTCAGTTGTTACTTTTGCGCAAACTGTATGTACACCACGATCATTTTCATCAGTGTTACAACAACCATCACGAAACCAACCTGTTAAAGGATTATTTGAACATTCCTCCAGGTCTTCATCTAACACGTTTTTTTGAACTTTAATTTCCTCCATAAACATCATAAATATTTTCATCAACTTTAGCATTAAATGATATTGATCTTCTTTCTTCTCTTGTTCCTTTGAAAGGGAACACTGTATGCATTAAATAGTTTGGAAAAAAATAAAAATCACCCACTTTAGGAGCTAATGAGACTGTAGATGGTGATAAAAATAACCTTGTTCCATTTATTAATTGTAATTGACCACCTTTATATTTTTTATTTTTTTCTTGGTAATGATTGCCAAAAGTAGAAGGTAATTTTAAAAATCCAGCACCTGATAAATGCCCTGAATGCCAGTGAGTAGGATTATATTCATTCTCAAATTGCCTCACGACCCAAGAGTTAAGTATGTGAAATTTTGTAATTTTTCTTTTCATTTCCATTTCCATCCAATAACCTACACATTCAGCCAAAAATTTTCCCCATCCACTTTTTTCAATAATTTCTTTTTCAAGCTTAAACTCTTGAGTAACATCACCAACTAATTGGTTTCCGTGATTTAATTCTTTTGATTTTTTTTCGTCAGAAATAATTGTATCTATATAATTATTAAGTGCACTAAGTGTATCAGTTGGAATTTTTGCAATCATTACTGATGGTCCAAAAGGTCTAACAATTTTTAAATCAGCTTTATTCATATTTTAAATTTTTTGGATTATTTTATTCTATATATACTTTATCAGAATAGCATTTTTTTTCATCTTAATCTGAATAAACATCGTAAATTTCTTTATCAATGTAGGCATTAAAGGATATTGATCTTCTCTCCTCTGCAGTATCTTTAAAAGGAAAAACTTGATGCATTAAATAATTTGGAAAAAAAAAGAAATCTCCAACTTCAGGCTTTATTGAGAGTTTAGAATCACACATGAACATTCTTGATCCATGAATAAACTGTAAGTTCCCTCCCTCGTACTGATCTATATTTTTTTTTTGTTTGTATTCTCCAAAACTTTTAGGAACTTTTAAAAATCCAGCTCCAGATATATGACCTTTGTGCCAGTGAGTGGGATTATATTCATTCTCAAATTGCCTAACGACCCAGGTTTGAATTAATTCAAATTTTTTTATTTTTTTTCCTGTTGATAATTCAATCCATTTGAGAGTGCATTTTGATAAAAATTCTAACCATCCACTACTTTGAATTACCTCCTTGTCTAAAACAAATTCTTGCGTTACATCGCCCACTAAATAATTTCCATGATCTAATTTTTTTTGTTTTTCATTATCTTTAATTGTTTCATCTATATATTTATTTAAAATTTCAATTACTGTCTTTGGAATTTTTGCATGAAGTACAGAAGGTCCAAAATGCCTTATTAAATTAAACTTTATTTCCTGAGACATAAATAACTATATTTTTGTTGGATTCGGCTGACCTTTATAAACTTCTTCAGGATCAAATTTTTTTTCTTTTTCAAGAAATTCCATTTCAACTTTTCTTCCATTTTCTATTGGTCCCATAGGAATCGATCTATAAAAACATGATCTATAACCAACATGACAACTAGCTCCATCACCGATATCAACTGTTAACCATATAGAGTCTTGATCATCATCAATTCTTATTTCAGTTACCTTTTGAGTAAAACCACTTGTTTTACCTTTGTGCCAAATAGCTTTTCTTGATCTGCTAAAATAGTGAGCTTCTTTTGTTTCAATTGTCTTTTTAAGAGCTTCTACATTCATGTATCCATGCATTAAAATATCTTTTGTTTTTGAGCACATGGTAATCACAGGAATCAATCCATCATTATCAAACTTAGGCGAAAGAAGGTTACCTTCTTCAATATCATAGATATTTTCTCTTTTTTTGAACATACGGGGTGATTATTTAGCACATATCTAAATATATTAAATATTTTTAATTTAGAGTATTTACTGTATAAAAAGGCGCTATGAAATTAGTAAAAGACACAGACAGCAATAATTTAGAGACAAAAAAAGTTTCAGATAAAGAAGCAGAGGAAGCTATCAGAACAATTTTGTCATGGATGGGAGAAGATCCAAAAAGAGAAGGATTGTTGGAAACCCCTAAAAGAGTTGTAAAAGCATTTAAAGAATATTTTCAAGGTTATAACGAAGACGCAAAAAAAGTATTAGATAAAACTTTTGGTGATGTAGAAGGTTATAGCGATATGGTGGTTCAAAAAAATATTTCAGTACAAAGTCATTGTGAACATCATATGGCTCCAATCATTGGGAAAGCACATGTTGCCTATATACCAAATGAGAGAGTTGTGGGATTAAGTAAAATTGCAAGAGTAGTTGAAATATTTTCAAAAAGATTACAAACGCAAGAAAGATTAACTGTTCAGATTGCAAATTCTCTAATGGAAGCGTTAGATGCAAAAGGTGTAGCTGTTACAATAGATTCAACCCATCAGTGTATGACTATGAGGGGTATTAAAAAAGAACAAGCAACAACTGTAACTAATTTTTACATAGGTCAATTTAAAGAAGATCTGAGTTATCAAAATAGATATTTACGATTTATCAGCACTGAGTTAAAAGACTAGTGTGTCTGACCAATTTAAAGCACTAATTCTTAATCAAGAGGGTGAAAACTTCTTACGTGAAGTTAAATCTATTGATAAAAGTTTTCTAAAGCATGGAGATGTAACTGTAAAAGTAGATTATTCTGACCTTAATTTTAAAGATGGAATGATTTTAAAAAATGGTGGACGATTAGTAAAAGAATTTCCGCATATTCCCGGAATAGATTTTTCAGGAAGAGTAATTGAAAGTGAAAATTCAAAATTTAAAGAAGGAGATGAGGTAATTTTAACTGGATTTAGAGTTGGAGAAATATTCTTTGGCGGATATTCACAAATTGCAAAAGTAAATGCGGATTTTTTAGTAAAAAAACCAGATAGCTTAACAACCAAACAATCCATGATTTTAGGTACTGCAGGTTTTACCTCCTTAATGAGTGCTTTTGCAATTCAAGCAAGGGAAAGTATTTTATTAGGTGAAAAAGTTAATGATGTTTTAGTTACAGGTGCAACTGGAGGAGTTGGTAGTGTAGCAATCATGGCATTAACCAAAATGGGATATAATGTTTCTGCTGTTACTGGGAAAGATTCAAAATCGGATTATTTAAAATCATTGGGTGCAAAAAACATTATAAATAGGGCTGAATTTGACAAAGATCCACGTCCAATAGATAAAGGTCTATGGGATGGAGTGGTAGACACGGTTGGTGGAAAAATTTTGGCAAATGCAATTGCTCAAACAAAATCAAATGGGATAATTTCAGTTTGCGGAAATGCAAACAGTAATGAACTTAATACGAATTTATTACCATTTATGTTGAGAGGTATTAAAGTTTGGGGCATGGATTCTGCTAATTGTAGCATAAAAAGAAGAGGTTTTATTTGGGGAGAAGCAACAAATTTAATTGATTTTGATTTATTGGAAAAATCAGTTTTAACAGTAAGCTTGGAGGAATTGATTGAGACTTATCCTAAAATTTTAAAAGGTGAAATTTCTGGAAGAGTATTAGTTGATTTAAATAAATAATGGATTGGGATAAATTAAAAATTTTTCACGCTGTGGCTGAAGCTGGAAGCTTTACAAATGCTACTATTAATTTAAATCTTAGCCAATCAGCTATAAGTAGACAAATACAATC
>CACCGK010000027.1 GCA_902545555.1 uncultured Pelagibacteraceae bacterium | reverse complement strand
CATTGAATGCATTAACAAGACAAAAAAATAATTTAATTGGTGGATCTGCTGATTTAGCGGGATCAAATAATACAAAAACTAAAAACCATAAAATTATTAAACCTGGAGATTTTAATGGTGACTACATTCATTACGGGGTAAGAGAACACGCAATGAGTGGAGTTATGAATGGTATCGCACTTCACAGTAATCTAATTCCTTATGGGGGTACTTTTTTAATATTTTCTGATTATTGCAAACCTTCGATCAGATTGTCTGCCTTAATGAAAAAAAGAGTCATTTATGTAATGACGCATGACTCTATTGGGCTTGGAGAAGACGGCCCTACCCATCAACCTATTGAACAGCTTTCGGGCTTACGTGCTATACCTAACCTAAATGTATTCAGACCTGCAGATAGAATTGAAACCATCGAGTGTTGGGAACATGCATTAAAAAGCTCAAAAACACCTAGCGTGCTATCTTTAACAAGACAAAATTTAAATCCGGTAAGAAAAACAAATACAAATAAAAACTTATGCTCATTAGGTGCTTATGAGGTTTTAAGAACAAATAAAAAAATTAATATAACAATATTAGCGAGTGGATCTGAAGTTAATCTAGCTTTAGAGGTTAGCCATAAATTAGCCAAAGATAAAATATATTCCAAAGTGATATCAATGCCTTGTATGGAACTTTTTGAATTACAATTAAAATCTTATAAAAATAAAATTTTAAAAGAAACAAAATTTAAAATATCCATTGAGGCTGGATCAAGTGATTGTTGGAAAAAATATGTAGGGGATAACGGTATTGCTTTTGGAATTGATGAATTCGGAAAAAGTGCACCATATAAAGATATTTATAAATATTTTGGACTAGACAGTACAAATATTAAAAATATCACTAAAAAATTATTAAATAAATAAAATGACAATTAAAATTGGAATTAATGGAATGGGACGTATTGGTCGTATGGTTGTTAGATCAATTGTCGAAAGTAAAAATAAAAATTTAAAAATTAATCATATAAACAACAGGTCAAATTTAGAAACTACATCTAAATTAATCAAATATGATTCTATACATGGAAAATTAAATGCTGATTTAGATTATGATCTAAATCATTTAATAATTAATAAAAATAAAATTACATTTTCCCAAAAAACAAAAATTGAAGACATAAATTGGAAAAAACATGATGTTGATTATGTTTTCGAATGTACTGGAAAATTTAATTCAAAAGAAAAACTTCTTGCTCATATAGAAAATGGTGCAAAAAAAGTTGTCGTTTCTGCTCCATGTAAAAATGCTGATAAAACAATAGTATTTGGTGTTAATGAAAATATAATTACTAAAGACGATAAAATAATATCTGCAGCTTCGTGCACAACCAATTGTCTAGCACCAGTAACCAGTGTTCTTGATGAAAAATTTGAAATTGAAAAAGGTTTTATGACTACAATTCATGCATTTACTAGCGATCAGAGAATTTTAGATAATTCACACAAAGACCCAAGAAGAGCAAGATCAGCGGGTCAATCAATAGTTCCTACCTCAACAGGAGCTTCGAAAGCAATAGGAGAAATAATACCAAACCTCAAAGGAAAACTAGAAGGTGTTGCGATGAGGGTGCCCACTCCTAATGTTTCTCTTGTTGAATTAGTTTTTTGTACAAAAAAAGATATAAATATAAAAAAAATTAATGATGCCTTTGAACAAGCATCAAAAAATAAATTAAAAAATATCTTAGAAGTTACTCATGAAAAATTGGTATCTATAGATTTTAATCATCATCCTGCTTCCGCAATAGTAGATGCTTCTTTAACAAATGTGGTTGGAAGTAAAATGGGAAAAATATCAGCCTGGTATGATAATGAGTGGGGCTTTTCTAATAGAATGTGTGATATCGCTGAAACTTTGCATAAAATCTCTTAATGAGAAGTATTATAAACGAAAAAAATCTAAACAATAAAAAAATATTATTAAGACTAGATTTGAATGTCCCTTTGGAAAGAGACAAGATAACAGACACAACAAGAATTGATAAAATTCTTCCTACATTAAATTTTTTGATTAAAGAAAAAGCTAAAATTATTATTTTATCTCATGTTGGGAGACCAAAAGGTAAAATTGTTAAAGAGCTCTCCCTAAAACCAATTTGTGAAGAATTGCAAAAAAAATTAAGAAAAAAAGTAAAACTTATTAGTGAAAATATTAAAGAAATAAAAAGTAAAAATTTCTTCAGTGACCATAGTGAAGATATTTTAATTTTAGAAAATATTAGATTTTATTCTGAAGAGGAGCAAAATGACAATAAATTTGCTGAAATGCTATCAAATCTTGGAGACATATATGTCAATGAAGCTTTCTCTTGTTCGCATAGAAATCATGCTTCAATTTATGAAATTCCAAAATTCTTACCCTCATTTTCTGGATTACAACTAGACTTAGAAGTTAATGCGCTTAATAAATTAACTTCTGAAATTAGCAGACCAATTACTTGTATTATTGGAGGGTCTAAAATTTCAACTAAAATTAATGTTATAAAAAATTTAATTCCTAAATTTGACAATATTATAATTGTTGGAGGTATGGCTAATAATTTTATAGAATATTTTGGAAATAGTGTTGGAAAATCTATCAAAGAAAAGAATTGTAATAAAATAGTTGAAGAAATCATCTCTCTTTCGAAAAAAGAAAAATGTAAAATAATCTGTCCAGAAGATGTGATTGTATCTAAAGATTTAAATGGATCTCCTCAAAATAAAGGGTTGAACGAAGTATTATCTGATGAAATGATATTAGATATTGGTCCAAAAACTATTGATAAAATAGCAAAAATTATTGATAACAGTAAAACTATACTTTGGAATGGACCCGCAGGATATTTTGAAAATCCAAATTTCGCTTATGGAAGTATTCAAATAGCAAAAAAAATAATTGAAAATAATAAAGCAAACAAAATTTTTTCAGTTGTTGGTGGTGGAGATACAGTTTCTTTAATAAACAATTTAAAAGCTGCTAATGAGTTTAATTTTGTTTCAACTGCAGGTGGAGCTTTTTTAGAATATCTTGAAGGTAAAAACCTTCCTGGTATAACCGCATTAAATTAAAATGTCTGAATTAAATAAAATTGCACTTAAAATAATTTCCAACGGTAAAGGTATACTTGCGGCTGATGAAAGCAATGGAACTATGACAAAAAGACTTGAAGCAGTAAATGTCAAATCAACTCCAGAAAATAGGCTTTCCTTCAGAGAAATTCTTTTTTCATCAGATGGAATGAAAGATTGCATAGGTGGTGTTATTCTTTACGATGAAACCATAAATCAAATTTCAAGCACAGGAAAATCAATACCTGATTTAATATCTAGTTCAGGTGCAGTTCCTGGAATTAAAGTCGATACTGGGGCAAAAGATTTAGCAAATTTCCCTGAAGAAAAAATCACAGAAGGATTAGATGGCCTTAGAGATAGATTAAAAAAATATTATGATCTTGGAGCAAGATTTACAAAATGGAGAGGTGTCTATTCTATTAGTGAAAAATATCCAAGCAAACTTGCAATTAGTAGTAATGCTCATGCACTTGCTAGATACTCTGCACTAGTTCAAGAAAGTGGAATGGTTCCAATAGTAGAACCTGAAGTCTTGATGGATGGAAACCATTCTGCTGAAGTTTGTTTAAACAAAACATCAGAGGTAATTAATAAATGTTTTGAAGAACTATTTTTACACAGAGTTGATCTCACAGGAATAATATTAAAACCAAATATGATTTTGTCTGGCAGCCTTTCAGAAAATAAAATTTCTAGTGAAGAAGTTTCCATCAAAACTTTAGAATGCCTTAAAAATTCTGTACCCAATGAAGTTCCTGGAATAGCTTTTTTATCTGGAGGACAATCCGAAATTGAAGCTACAGAAAATTTAAATTTAATTAATAAAAATAATAATACAAATTTTATAATGACCTATTCATATGGAAGAGCTCTTCAACAAAGTGCTCTAAAGGTTTGGTCTAATGACATTAAAAATGTAGTGGTAACTCAAACTACTTTTAATCATAGAGCTAAAATGTGTACTTTAGCTGCACAAGGAAAATGGTCTAGGGAACTTGAAAATAAATAAAAAAAAATTTATTTATCTTATTTCTCCTAACAAAATACCTAGTTCTTTCTATAACAATCTTAAGTTAGTTTTAAAAACTGGAAAAGTAAGTTTTTTTCAGCTCAGACTTAAAAGTTACTCTCAGAATAAGAAAATGATAATTGGAAAAAAAATTAAAAATATTTGTAAAAAAAATAAAGTTAAATTTATAATTAATGATGACCCTTTGCTTGCTTTAAAATTAAATGCAGATGGTTGCCATCTAGGTCAAAAAGACATGAATATTATGCTAGCAAAAAATATACTTGGTAAAAAGATTGTAGGAATTACCTGTCATAATTCTATGAATTTAGCAAAAAATGCGGTTAAAGCTAAAGCTGATTACATTGCCTTTGGTGCTTTTAATCAATCTAAAACTAAAAAAACAAAGCATGTAGCCTCTGTAAAGATTTTAAATAAATTTAAAAAATATTCAAAAACTCCAACAGTAGCTATTGGTGGAATTAATGCTGTTAATTATAAAAATCTATTATTGAATAATGCTAATTTTTTAGCTATTTCAGGCTACATTTGGAAAAATAAAAAATATAAACCGTTACAAGCTATAGAAAAATTAAAATGAAAATTAATGCTGGAGAGATAAGAGTTGGGATGCTCTTAGAATATAAAAATGACTTATGGCAAGTTTTGAAAACCCAACATGTAAAACCAGGAAAAGGTGGTGCGTTTGCTCAAGTTGAAATGAAAAACTTAAACAAAAATACAAAGTTAAATGAAAGATTTAGATCAAGTGAAACAATTGAAAAAGCAACATTAGAGGAAACTAATTTTAATTATCTTTATAGTGATGAAACTAATTATTTTTTTATGGATCCAAAAACATTTGAACAAATAGAAATAAAAAAAGAAATTGTAGGTGATAAAGGTAAACTTTTGACTGAAAACCTTCAAGTTTCTGTAAGTTTTTATAATGAAAACCCGTTATCAATTGAATTACCTAACCAAGTGCAGTGTAAAATTGAAATTACTGATGCAGCCCTTAAAGGACAAACTGTGTCATCCTCCTACAAACCAGCAACACTCAGCAATGGTTTAAATATTCAAGTTCCTCCGTTTATTGAAGCAGGTGATGAAATCCTAGTTGATACTAGAAATTTAGAATACATTAAAAAAATCTAAGATGCTATCAATATCTTCAAATTTAAATTTAATGATCAAAGCAGCTGAAAAAGCATCAAAATCTTTAATTAGAGATTTTGGTGAAGTGGAAAAACTTCAGGTATCTAAAAAAGGTCCAAGAGATTTTGTTACTAAAACAGATAAACATGTTGAAAAAATTTTGATTGAAGAGCTTTCAAAGTCAAAAAAAAACTATTCTTTTTTAACTGAAGAAACTGGCCAAATAAATAACAAGGACAAAGAAAATATTTGGGTTATAGATCCAATAGATGGAACTACTAATTTTCTTCATGGAATTCCTCATTTTGCTATTTGTGTGGCTCTTAAATCTAAGGGAAATATAACAAGTGGTTTAATTTTTGATCCTATAAAAAACGAAATGTTTTTTGCTGAAAAAGATAAAGGAGCATTTTTAAATAATCAAAGATTAAGAGTTTCAAACAAAAATTCTATAGATGATTGCCTATTTTCAAGTAACCATGAAGGAGTAAAATTTAGCAATCTAAATATGAGATATAGTGGTTGTGCAGCATTAGACTTAGCTTATGTTGCCTCAGGAAGATTAGATGGTTTTTTTCATAATAAAATAAATTTATGGGATATTGCACCTGGTGTTTTAATGGTCTCAGAAGCAGGCGGTATAGTAAACGACATTAATAAATTTGGAGTAAATAACATTGATATAAGGGCATCTAGTGCCTCAATAAGCAGCAAAATGCTTGAAAATTTAAGGAACTTTTAATTGTGTTATAAAATTCTTTTGCTATAAGTCTCGTTATGAAAAAAAAAATTCACCCTAACTACCATACTATAAAAGTTGAAATGACAGATGGCGTTCAATTTGAGACCAGATCAACATGGGGAGCTGAAGGAGATATCCTTAAACTTGAAATAGATCCAAAATCTCATTCTGCATGGACTGGTGGTAAGCAAAAACTTATGGACAAGGGAAGAATAAGTAAATTTAATAAAAAATTCCAAAACTTTAAAACTAATAAAAATAATTAAATGTCTAATGCACCACTAATGCCAATGGCAACAGCTGTTTGGTTGGTAGAAAATACTACTCTAACTTTTAAGCAAATCGCTGACTTTTGCAAGTTACATGAGGTTGAAATTCAAGGTATAGCTGATGGTGAAGTTGCAAAAGGAATAAAAGCTTATAATCCGATAATTTCAGGTCAATTATCAAGAGAAGAAATAGAATTATCATCTAAAGATGAAAACCGTGCTCTTCAAATAAAAAGTACAGATATTGAAATATCAAATTCAGAAAAGAAAATAAAAAAATACATACCTCTTTCTAAAAGACAGGATAAACCAGACTCTGCATTATGGCTTTTAAAACAACATAATATTCTTAAAGACTCTCAAATAGCCAAGCTTGTTGGAATAACAAAAAATTCTGTGACTGCAATAAGAAATAAAAGTTATTGGAATTATAATAATCTTAATCCAAAAGATCCTGTAGCATTAAACTTATTTAGTCAAAAAGACCTCATTGAAGCTTTAGAAAAAGCTGAGAGAAGGATAAAAAGGGAAAAAAAAGAAAAAGAAAAACAATCTAATCTTTCTTCTGCCCAATGAATAAATTAAATAGACATAAAAATATAAAAGTGTTAAGTAACCTTTTTTTTGGAGGTTGTTATTAAAATAGAAGTTAAAGATAATAATGTTGAACAAGCATTGAGAGTTTTAAAAAGAAAACTACAAAGAGACGGTTTTTTCAAAGTAATAAAGTTAAAAAATACTTATGAAAAACCATCTGAGAAGAAAAAGAGAATTCTTCAAGAAAATATCAAAAGGGTTAAAAAGCTTAATAAGTTAAAAAATAGAATTTAATTTTAACGCGGGGTGGAGCAGTCTGGTAGCTCGTCAGGCTCATAACCTGAAGGTCGGCGGTTCAAATCCGTCCCCCGCAACCAAAAGATGATTAAGACAAATTTAATTCTTTTATCAAAAAAAATTAAAATTTATAATTTTTTAAAGCTAATAAATAATGGATTTAATGCTATAATATATTTTACTGCATTAATTTTATCTAAATTTTTTTATAATTATTTAATTAAGAGAGTACCTAGAGAAATTGATTATAAATTTAATTATTCAATAATTAGCCCTACAAATTTCTATGAACGGATAATTTATAATGTTTTAGTTAAAAAGCTTGAAAGTTTAAATGAAAAGAATTCATATAAATATGAGACTGATACTTATAAATTTTGGACCAGTGAAAATGGTCTAAAGTGGTTTAATGACAATGATAATGCTAAAATTAAAAGTTCTTATGAAGAACAATCAGTTTCTATAATTGAAAATATTAATAAATTAATAATTTCAAAAAATATCAAAAATTTACTCTTAGTTGATATATCTACTGGAAATGGAAATTTTTTAAATTTTTTAGCTAATAAAATTAATTCTAATGTTAAAGCCATAGGTTTTGATATTAATGAAAAAATTATTACTAAAAATAGAAAAAGAAATGATCTAAAGCATATCGAATTTAGACATGGTAAAATTAGCCATTATGAGGATTATATTACAAGCTTATCTATGAAATATACTTTATGTTTTGTATCAAGAAAATCTCTGACAAATTACAACAATAAAAATTTTAATGATCTAGTGTTGTTTTTTAATAAAATAAAATCATTAATCTACTTTTTTATAATTGAAACAAATAACTTTAATTATAATAAAAATAACGAAACAGAATATAGAGGTGGAGCTCAATTTTTTAGTCACAATTATCCATTAATTTTTAAAAAATATAATTGGAAAATAATTTGGTCTAAGAAAAAATTTATAAATATTTTTATTAATGACCATTGGATATATTATATACTTTCTAAAAAAGCGGAATAAAAGTTTTATAGATTTTTGGTTATATCTTCTGTCATTTTTTTGGCATCAGCGAATAACATAAGTGTATTTTCTTTATAAAAAAGATCATTATCTATTCCCGCATACCCTGGTGACAAACTTCTTTTAACAAATAATACAGATTTACATTTTTCAACATCTAATACTGGCATTCCATAAATTGGACTTTGAGGGTCTGTTTTTGCTACAGGATTGGTTACATCATTGGCTCCAATCACAAATGCAACATCTGCATTTGCAAAATCATTATTAATTTCTTCTAATTCAAATACTTCATCGTAAGGAACATTTGCTTCAGCTAACAAGACATTCATATGACCTGGCATTCTTCCAGCAACAGGGTGAATAGCATATGATACTTTGATGTCATTCTTCTTTAATGTATCCACCATTTCTCTTAAGGCATGCTGTGCTTGTGCTACTGCCATTCCATACCCTGGAACAATTATAACTGAAGATGCATTTTTCATTAAAAAAGCTGCATCATCTGCATTACCACTTTTTACTGGTCTTTGTTCCTTATTTTGACCTCCAGAAGTTTGGTCTGTTGCTCCAAAACCACCTAAAATAACATTAAAGAATGATCTATTCATTCCTTTGCACATTATATATGAAAGTATTGCACCAGATGATCCAACCAATGCTCCTGTAATAATTAAGGCAGTATTTTCCAATGTAAATCCGATTCCAGCTGCAGCCCAACCTGAATAAGAATTTAACATTGAAATTACAACTGGCATATCTGCACCACCAATTGGAATAATAATTAAAAATCCAATTAAAAAAGAAATTGCAATTAATATCCAAAATAAATTAGATGATTGTGTTGAACAAAGATAAACAGTTAAAATTACAATCAAAATTAACAACAATGCATTTAATAAATGTTGGCCTTTAAAAGTTATTGGTGCACCTGACATTATTCCTTGTAATTTTAAGAACGCAATAACAGATCCAGAGAAAGTTATAGCACCAACTGCTGCTCCAATTGCCATTTCAATTAAACTTGCTAGTTTAATATTTCCAGGTGTTCCAAGATTAAATGCAGATGGATTAATAAATGCAGAGATTGCTACAAATACAGCTGCTAAACCAACTAAACTATGAAATCCTGCAACTAACTCTGGCATTGCAGTCATTGGAATACGATATGCAATAAATGCTCCAATACTTCCACCAATAACTAAAAATATTAAAACATAGAAAAATCCAGAACTAAAATTACCAACTGATAAAAATGTAACTGTTACGGCAATAACCATTCCAATTATTCCAAATAAATTTCCTTGTCTTGAAGTTTCAGGAGAAGACAAACCTCTTAAAGCTAAAATAAATAATACCCCAGATACTAAATATAAAATTGCAGATAAATTTGCAGACATTAATTATTTATCCTTTTTCTTTTTTTTATACATTGCTAACATTCTTTGGGTGACTAAAAATCCACCAAAAATATTAACAGCTGCTAAAATAATTGCTAAGAAACCATAAATACTAGAGGATGAAAA
>CACCGK010000026.1 GCA_902545555.1 uncultured Pelagibacteraceae bacterium | reverse complement strand
AATAGTAAAATTTTACATCAATCAAAACTTATAAATTATTTCAATGGGGACTATGCAAAATCTAAAATTGAAGAGGATCTAGATAAATTTTTAAAGAAAATTAAAAAAGATAAAAAATATTTTTTATCAAAAAAAGATATAATTTTTCTAGAGGCGCTTAAATCTGATGGAGTTGAAATTTCAAAAAAATATGACAGTCTTTATGAGGTGAAGCAATCAGAAATGCCTGGTGATATTCAAACAATGATAGATAATAATGAGATTGGTGCCGCATTGTTGAGAATAATTGAGGTAATTGGACCTGACAAAATTGAAAATATTGATGAAGATACAGTTTATTTTATTATCAATACTTTAAATCAATTAAATGTTGATATAATTAGAAACAAATTATTGCTTAAAGTTCTTCCTTTAAAAGTATAAAAATTATAATAAAATCAAGTTATGGCTATCAGAACTATAATAACAGAACCTAATAAATTACTTAGGCAAAAATCTAAACCAGTTATTAGTGTTGGTAAAGAAGAGCAAAAATTGATGGATGATATGCTAGAGACAATGTATGACGCAAACGGAATTGGTCTAGCGGCGATACAAGTTGGTGTATCAAAGAGAATTATTGTAATGGATATAAGTAAAGATGAGAGTAAAAAAGAGCCAAGATATTTCGTAAATCCGGTTATCAAAAATAAAGATCCAGAAAAAGCAACTTATGAGGAAGGATGTCTTTCTGTGCCAAATCAGTTTGCAGAAATTGATAGACCTGTTAAGTGTGAAGTAGAATATCTTGATTATGATGGAGAAAAGAAATTGCTAAAGGCCGATGGTCTTCTTGCAACATGTATTCAGCACGAGATGGACCATTTAGAGGGAATACTATTTATTGATTATCTTTCAAAATTAAAAAGATCAATGATAATTAAAAAATTATCAAAATTAAAATCTACTTCTGTAGAAGTTTAATCAATGTTAAAAAAAATAGTTTTTATGGGTACCCCCATGTTTGCTGTTCCAATTTTAAAATCACTTTATCAAAATGGATATCCTATTTCTTGTGTTTATACACAACCACCTCAAAAATCTAAAAGAGGTCAAAAAATTAACAAGTCACCAATTCAATTAATTTCAGAGACTTTAAATATAGAATTTAGAACACCAAATTTATTAAAAGAAAATTTAGAGGAATTAGAATATTTTAAATCTTTAGAGGCAGATTTGGCAATAGTTGTTGCTTATGGTCAAATTATACCAAAGTCATATTTAAATTTAACTAAAAAAGGATTTATTAATATACATGCATCTATTCTTCCAAAATGGAGAGGTGCTGCTCCTATTCAAAGATCAATAATGAATTTAGATAAAGAGACAGGAATTAGTATTATGAAAATAGGGGAGGAACTAGATACAGGACCGGTATGTAATGTTTATAAAATTAATATAGAAAATAATTTAAATGCTGAAGATATTAATGAAAAGCTATCAAGTCTGGCTGCAGAGAAAATTTTAGATAATATCGATGATATATATGAGGATAAAGCAAACTTTGTAGAACAAGATCACTCATTAGCGACATACGCATCAAAAATTCAAAAATTAGAGGGGCAGATTAATTGGAAAGAAGACGCTAAAATTATAATTGGTAAAATAAACGGACTTTATCCAGTTCCAGGTGCTTATTTCATGTTTAATGGCGAAAGATATAAAATATTAAAAGCAGAAATTGGACAAGCACAAGGAAAACCAGGTGAGGTTTTATCTGACCATTTAGAAATTTCGTGTGGAGGCAAAAAATCCGTAAAAATTAAAGAAATACAAAGACAAGGAAAAAAACCTCAAAGTATTGGAGAATTTGTTTTAGGAACACAAATTAAAAAAGGTTCATTTTTATAATGAATAGATACCAAATACTTATTGAGTATGTAGGGACAAATTTTAGAGGCTGGCAAATTCAAAAAAAAGGCCCAACAATTCAAGGATTAATTCAAGAAAAATTATCAAAATTATTAAAAGAAAAGATTATTTTACATGGTCAAGGAAGAACTGATGCTGGCGTTCATGCATTTGAGCAATCCGCACACTTTGATTGCAAAAATAAAATAATTGATAAAATAAAATTTTTAAAATCTATAAATCATTTTTTAAATTTAAAAGACATTGCAATTAAAAATATTAAAAAAAGAAATAATAAATTTCATGCTAGATTTTCAGCAAAACAAAGAATTTATAAATACTTTATTTTTAATCAAATAAGTCAACCCATAATTGAAAAAAATAGAGCATGGCATGTTCGTAGGCCTTTAAATATAGAATTAATGAAAAAGGGTGCAAAAAAGTTATTAGGAACTCATGATTATTCAACCTTTAGATCTTCAAGCTGTCACGCTAAAAGTCCAATTAAAACTATTAAATCAATTAAAATTAAATCATCAAAAAATAAAATTGAATTTCAATTTAGTTCTCAATCATTTTTACAACATCAGGTTAGATCTATGGTTGGTTGTTTAAAATACTTGGGAGAAACTAAATGGGATTTGAAAACTTTTGAAAAGAGATTTAAATCAAAAAAAAGAATAATGTGTGCACCTCCAGCACCACCAGGTGGTTTGTTTTTATTCAGAGTTCTTTATTAATTTATTTTTATTGCTCATAGCAAATTTTTTATTTATTCGCCATCGAGACTCAGCTCGCACAATATAGCCACAACAGTTTTTTGATTTACATTTACAAGGAAATTGTTTGTAGTTTTCATCGTAACCAAATCCATAATCACAGGTAAATTCCTCACCTTTTTTAATGTCCTTGATTGCTTTAACCCAAATTTTCAATCCTTTTCCATCGTAATCACAATTATTATCACAAGAGTGGTTAATTAAGCCTGCAGTATTCCATGGAAAATCTCCATCTAAGTCATATCTTTTATTTATAGTAAATAAATATATTGGTTTACTATTATCGTACTTATCAGAGTCTTGTGTTTGCTTTTTTGTTATAAGTTTTCCAACATAGTCAATTATTTTGGTTCCCTCTTTAATGTCACGAGTTGCATAGAGTCCTCTACCTTTATTATCAATTCCAGATCTTTTAATTTTATATAATTTCATGAAGATTTTTATTTAGAGTTTTCTAAAGAATTATCAATTAAATTCTAAAAGAGCATCAACATGTCTTTTACTACTATCTCGAAGTGCATTTAGGTCATAACCGCCTTCTAAAATTGATACAACTTTCCCATTACAAAATTTTTTAGAAACCTCTAATATTCTTTTGGTAATAGTGAAATAATCCTCTGTTCTTAAGTTAAATTGAGCAAGAGGATCATCCTCATGGGCATCAAAACCAGCGCTAATCAATATAAACTCTGGATTAAACTCTTTTAATTTTTTTAGTACACGGTCAAACACGTTTAAATATTCTTCTGAACTTATTCCAGCAGGCAAAGGTATATTAAAGATATTGTTAAATATACCTTTTTCATGTTCTGAACCAGTTCCTGGGTAGTAGGGATATTGGTGAGTTGATATAAAAAGAACATTTTCATTTTCATAAAAAATATCCTGTGTTCCATTACCATGATGTACATCAAAATCTATTATTGCAACTTTCTTATATTTATATTTTTTTAACAAATAATTTGCACCAATACTCACTGAATTTAAAATGCAAAAACCAGCGGCCTTATTTTGTGAGCTATGATGTCCAGGAGGTCGAACACCACAAAATGCATTTCTAAATTCTTTTTTTTCTACTCCATCAATTGCAGCAATTATTGATCCAACTGCATCGAAAGTTGCGTCTTTGCTTCCAGGTGAAATGATTGTATCACCATCAAGTGAAGAAAAGCCTTTTTTTGGGAAAGAACTTTTTACTAAATTTAAATAATTATTTTCATGTGTAGTTAATAGAATATCATCTGAAACTTTAGATGGTTTCTTCCATATAAGATTTTTATTATTAAGTTTTTTAAAATTTTCTACTATGACTGATACCCTTGCTATTTGTTCTGGATGCCCAGGACCTGTATCATGATTTTGAGATGTATCTGATGTAATTAAGCCAGTTTTCACTTAAAGTAATTATCTAAGATTTTATTATAAATTAAAGTTAATCTTTTTAAATCAGATAAGGACACACATTCCCCTACTTTGTGCATAGTTTTTCCCACTAATCCAAATTCTAAACATGGAGCTATTTTTCTTATGAATCTAGCATCCGATGTGCCACCAGTTGTTGATAATTTTGGTTTAATTTTAGTAACTTTTTTAATTGTATTTTGAATCATAAATGTAGTTTTGTTAGGTTTAGTTAAAAAAGCCTCACCAGAAACACTATATTCAATTTTAAATTTTAATTTATTCTTATTACAAATTTTTTTAATTATTTTGTTTATTTTATTCTTTAATTTGTAAGAAGTATGTTTGTTATTAAACCTAATATTAAAAGAAGCACTTGCTAATCCCGGAATTACATTATCAGCTGAATTATCAATGTTAATTTTTGTTATTTCCAAATTTGTAGGTTGAAAATCTTTTGTACCTTTATCAAATTTAATTTCTTTTAACTCTTTTAGTATTCGAACTAAAGCTGTTGACGGATTGTTGGCTCTATTTGGGTAAGCAACATGACCCTGAATACCAATGACAGATAATTTTCCAGTCATACTACCTCTACGACCAATTTTTATCATTTCTCCTAATTTATTTGGATTTGTAGGTTCTCCTACTAAGCAAAAATCTATTTTTTCTTTTTTTTTTCTCAAATACTCAACAACTTTTTTTGTTCCATTAATTGCAATTCCTTCTTCGTCTCCAGTAATTAGAAGGCTGATGGAGCCACTAAATTTTTTATTTTCCTCAGAAAAATTGCTTACCGCAGCAACAAATGCAGCTATTGAGCTTTTCATATCATTTGCGCCTCTGCCAATTAAGTATCCTTTTTTAACAGATGGTTTAAAGGGATTAACAGTCCAATCATTTAAATTACCAGGTGGTACTACATCCAAATGACCTGCATAACAAAAATTTGGACTTGCAGTACCAAGTCTTGCGTAAAGATTTTTTACAGGATAACTATTTTTATCTTTGAACTCGAGTATTTTAGTTTTAAAGCCGATTTTTTTTAATTTTTTTTCTAAAAATTTAACAACACCGGCATCAGTTTTTGTAACAGATGGAAATCTAATTAGCTCTTTAGCTAATTGAAGTTCATTAATTTTTTGCATTTTTACTCTCTTAAAAGATCGTTAACTGATGTTTTTGATCTTGTCTTTTCATCAACTTGTTTAATTATCACTGCACAATACAAAGATGGCGCTTGAGGATTGTTTTTGTCTGGCAAGGATCCTGGAACTACTACTGAATAAGGAGGAATTTTTCCATAAGTTATCTCACCAGTTTTTCTATTAACAATTTTTGTTGATTGTCCAATATACATCCCCATACTAAGAACAGAGCCTTCTCCAACTATTACACCTTCTACTACTTCGGACATTGCTCCTAAGAAAACATTGTCTTCAATAATTGTAGGTAATGCTTGAGCAGGTTCTAATACTCCTCCAACTCCAGTACCAGCTGAGACATGACAATTTTTTCCAATCTGACAACAACTTCCTGCACGACTAAATGTATCCATCATTGTTCCTTCATCAATATATGCGCCAATATTTACGTAACATGGCATTAAAACCGCATTCTTTCCAACAAATGATCCTTTTCTTACTGGTGAATTAGGTACCATTCTAAAACCAGCTTTTTCATGATCTTCTTTTGTCCATCCTGCTGTTTTTCCTTTAAGTAAATGAGCTTTGTCATACCAGCTACTGTATGGACCATTTAAATTTTCCATTGGATACATTCTAAAACTTAACATTATAGCTTTTTTTAGATGTTGATGAGTAACCCATTCACCATTGATCTTTTCAGCTACTCTTGCTTTTCCACTGTCTAAATCATCAATAATTTGATTAACAGCATCCTTTAAAGATTTATCTGAATTTTGGCTTACTTGGTCTTTATTTTCCCAAGCTTCATTTATAATTTTCTCAATACTCATAGTTTTATGAGTTTTTTAATAACCTTATTTCTTTTAAAAATAAAGAAAGATTTTCAATTTTGTAATCAATATACTCTTCCTCAGACTCTTTTTTTCCCCAGTATTCATCATTGATTAACCAAACTGTTTTTGCTCCTCTTTCTTTTCCAATGGATAAGTTTTTTGCGATATCTTCAATGTAAAGTGTCTCAGTTGGATCAATTTGAAATTTTTTGACCATCAGATCAAATGCTTTTGCCTCAGGTTTTGGATTGTACTCAGCATCAACAATGTCAAATACACCGTCAAATTGATCATCAATTCCTAATTGAGTAGTAATATTTTTAACATGTTCTTTACTACCATTTGTAAACACAAATTTGTTTAGATTAATATTTTCAAGCTCATTCCTTAAAACAGTATCTTTTTCTAAAAAATCTAAATTAATATCATGCACGAAGTCTAGAAATTCTCTTGGAGGTATATCGTGATGTATCATTAAACCATTAAGACTAGTGTTATATTTATGAAAATAATTTGTTTGTAATTCTTTTGCTTCTTTTAAATCTACATTTAATTTATTCGAAATATATTGAGTCATTTTTTTACTTACTTGACCAAATACTCCTTCAAGATCACTATAGAGTACCCCATCACAATCAAATAATATGTTTTTGATATTCCTTAATTCTTTCATTGTCTTATTAGGGTCCCAGAGCCCTTGTCAGAGAATATCTCCCATAAACACGAATGCGGCTTTGTGCCATTGATTATACCAACTGCTGTTACACCATTGTTTACGGCATTTAAGCATGCGTTTATTTTAGGTATCATACCTTCTGTAATAGTCTCATCTTTAATCATTTTAAGAACTTCAGATGAAGAAATTTCCTCTATTAATTTATTATTTTTATCTAAAACACCATCAACATTCGTCATTAACAATAGTCTTCTAGATTTTAAAGACTTTGCTATAGCCATCGCAGCAGTATCCCCATTAATATTATATGTTTGGTTTTCTTTACCTAATCCTAATGGAGAAATTATAGGAATTTTATTTTGATTAATTATATTTAATATTTGTTCATTATTAATCTCATTTGGTATTCCTACAAATCCTAGCTCTTCTGCTTCCGGTATAGTTTTTATAATATTATTATTTTTTGTGTGAATAGAGATTGCATCTGTTCCCTTGTTATTTAAAGAATTAACAATGTCATTATTAAAATCAATCAAAACAGATTCAACAATATCAATTATATGTTTATCAGTTACTCTTAGTCCTCTTATAAATTTTGATTGAATATTTGATTTTTCTAGCTCTCTTTTAATTCTAGGTCCACCACCATGAATTACCACAGTTGCAAGGCCTAATTTATTTAAAACACTAAGATCAGTTATAAAATTATTAAATACGTTTCTATCAATTAAAACATTTCCACCGTATTTAATTACAATTAAATCATTTTTGTATTTTTCAATATATTTAGTTACTTCATTAATTGGTGGCCCATCTTTAGGTAATATCTTTTCAAGGTCCATTTATTATTTTTTAATTAGGTTACAGTTTTAACTGTTGTACGTTTCATTATTACAACCTGCTGAGCCATTGTTAAAATGTTATTAACTGTCCAATAAATTACTAGCCCACTTGGGAATGGTGCAAGAATTACTGTTAAAAATAATGGGAAGAACATAAATATTTTTGCTTGCATTGGATCTGTTGGAGCTGGATTTAACTTTTGTTGTACCCACATTGATACCCCCATAGCAACTGGCCATGCTCCAATTACAAGGAAAGAAGGCACATCATATGGAAACAATCCAAATAAATTAAATATAGAAGTAGGATCCTTAGCACTTAAATCTTGGATCCAACCATAAAAAGGCATATGACGCATTTCTATCGTTACAAATAAAACTTTATACAATGCAAAAAATACAGGTATTTGAATTAGAATTGGCAAACATCCAGACATGGGATTTACTTTTTCCTTCTTGTAAAGAGCCATCATTGCTTGTTGTAATTTCATCTTGTCATCTTTGTGTACTTCCTTAAGTCTTGTCATTTCAGGCTGAAGAGCTTTCATTTTAGCCATGCTTCTGAATGAAAAATTAGCAAGTGGAAAAAATGCTACACGAATACAAATAGTAACAGCAATAATAGCCAATCCATAATTACCAAATATTTTAAAGAAATATTCTAAAGCAGTAAATAAAGGACGTGTTAAAAAGTATAAGAATCCCCAATCAATCGTAAGATCAAATTTATCAATTTTTAATGATTCTGCGTACCCATCAATTACATCAACTCTCTTTGCAGCTACTATTACTTGCAAGTTTTCTTCTATGGAGGAATTTCCAGTTAACTCTAATGGTTCTGTTGTAACGAAGTTTATTCTGTACTTGTTTTTGTAATCCATCGTAGTTTTGAATTCTTTTCCTCTTGGTGGAATAAGTGTTGATATGTAATATTTATCTCCAATCCCTAACCATCCTTTTTGAGCTGTTCTTGAAAATTTTTTCTCTTCAATATCATCATAATCTTCCTCAATTAATTCTTCATCTAATGTAGCGATAGGGCCTTCATGAAGAATATAAAAGTCAGTTAAACCCTCTGGAATTTGATTTCTTATAATTTGTCCATAAGAATAAAAGTCGTAGTTTTTATTGGAAGAATTTATAACCCTTTGTTTTATAGTGAATAAAAACTTATCATCTAAAGCAATTTCTTTTTCAAAAGTTATTCCTTGATCATTTGTCCAGCTTATTTTTATAGGAGATTGATCTGTTAATTTATTATTTCCAGAAACTGACCAAATTGAATCTGCATTTGGAACATCAATGTTTTTATCAGCAGTAATAAAACCACTTTCTATAACATACCCTTCTTTAGAGCTTCTTGGTGTAAGAAATTTTACTTTTTCATCACTGTCTAAACTGACATTGTAATCTTTAAAAGTAAGATCGTCTATTGCAGCTCCCTTTAAAGAAATAGATCCAACAATACTTTGGTTCTCAAATTGAACTCTTTCACTTTGTTGTAACGCTTCGTCTCGTGATATTTCTGTAACATTTTCTTTTTGATCAAGACTAGGTGCATCTGAATTTTGTTCGGTTTTAGTTTTTTCAACTAAATTTTCTTTTGTTACAGGAGGTGGTGCAAAAAATAGTGAATATAATATGATCACTGCAGCTGACAAACTTATGGCAGCAATTATATTTCGAGTTTCCATTATTTATTATCCTTTATTTCTTTTTTAACCGGATCAAACCCTTCACCACCCCCTAAAAATTTTATTGGATGGCAGGATAAAATTCTTCTTATACTAATTAATAAACCTTTAAAAAAACCGTATTCTTTTAAAGCATCTATACTGTATTCAGAACATGTTGGTAAATATCTACAAGAATGACCTAATAATGGACTAATCAAATATTTATAGGCTTTTATAAATTTAATCAAAATTAAAGTAAATATATTCATTATTTTATTTTTGCAAAATCGTGAAAAAGAGTTTCTTTTATAATTTTGTATTCATTATTTAGCATAGAAGACTTAGCGATAACAAGAAATGAATAATCAAAGTTTATCTCTATTTTTTTAACAGCTTCATTCATGATGTTTCTTAATCTTCTTTTAATTTTATTTCTCTTTACTGCATTACCAATTTTTTTTTTAGTCACAAAACTGATATTTAGTCTTTTTTTATCTTTATTTATTAATTTTCCA
>CACCGK010000025.1 GCA_902545555.1 uncultured Pelagibacteraceae bacterium | reverse complement strand
AACTTCTTTAATAGAAATATTATCAGGAAGATATAAACAAAAAACTGGTGATGTAATTTATAAAGATAAAGTCATAAATGATAAGCCTTTATATGAAAGAGCACGAATGGGTATTGGAAGAACTTATCAAACTCCTGTAGTGCCAGAAGAACTAACAGTTGGAGAGACACTTAAAGCTGCAAGACAATCAACAAAACCTTATTTGCCTGTTACTGATGCAGAATATGCAGCTGATTTAGTAAAATTTAAAGTTAGCTGGGATATGGCTAATACAAAATTAGAAACATTTAATAGAAGAAAACTTTTGATGACTAGTGTTCTAATGAGAGAACCAGATATTATTTTAATGGATGAGCCAGCATCAGGTTTAATCAATGCAGAAATAGATGAAATAGATAATACATTAAGAATGCTATCAAAAGAGATGAACATAGCAGTCTTGATTGTAGAACATCGAATTGAGTTACTTGAGACGATTGCAGACAGAGTCGTTGTAATGGATGCTGGTGAAATTATTGCAGAAGGAAATTTAGAGGATGTTATTGATAATCCAAAAGTAAAAGAGGCTTATTTTGAGGGTTAAATTTTATGAGTAATATTTTAGAAATTAAAGGTTTGTCAGCAGGTTATGGTCCTTTACGAGTAATTCACGATTTAGATCTTATAGTTCAATCTGGTGAGCGTGTTGGAATTGTAGGATTAAACGGACACGGAAAGACAACACTGTTTTATGCTATTGCAGGACTTACTCACTGGCAAAGAGGCTCAATTAAAATTGGTGGAAAAGAAATTGGTCGAACTAGAAGTCAAGGACCAGGAAGGTATACTCATATAGTTGTTAAAGAAGGCTTAGCAATCATGCCCCAAGGAGATGAAATTTTTCACGGTCTTACTGTTGAAGAACATCTAGATAGTGGTGCATTCACTTCTGAGTCCTGGAAAAATAGAAAACAAAAAAGAGAGGAAATTTTAGAAATTTTTGAGCCTTTAAAAAAATTAATTCACACTCCTGTGGGAAGACTTTCTGGAGGAGAAAGACGAATGGTCTCTATAGGCAGAGGTATGATGTCTGAAGCTAAGCTGTATATGGCTGATGAACCAACATTGGGATTAGCACCAAAAATTGGAAAAGGTGTACTAGAGGCATTATTAAAAATTGATTTAAAAGAATCTGCGATGATTATTGCTGAACAAAACGTAGCATTATTAGAAGGAAAGGTAGATAGAATTATTGGTATGCATGCTGGCAAATTAAAAGGAGAAGCATCATCTTCTCTATCAATGGGTTTAAAAAACTAATTTATGAACGATATAATTTTTTTAATTATTAACGGTATTACAGTTGCATCTATTTATGGATTAATTGCTGTTGCGGTTTCAATAACCTGGTCAGCATTAGGTTTATTAAATTTAAGTTATGGTTTTATATTTTCATTTGCAGGATATGGAGCGTGGTTAGCTGAAAGACATATATATGGGGAACCAATTTTTGTGATGTTCATGGGTATAGCAGCGGGAATAGTTGGAGGTATTATGGTTTGTCTAATTGTGTTTATTCCAGTGCACGATAAGCCTAACTTTACAATTAGAGGAATGATTGGGACACTTGCTGTAAGTTTAATTGGTGGTCAAATTTTACTTCAAAATTTTGGACCAAAAGCAAAACTGCTCCCAGAATTTTTTGGTTACGGTAAAATTAAAATTTTAGACGTTACGCTAACTGCAGACAAAATTGGGATAATTTGCTCGTCAATTTTAATGCTTACGATTGTTGTAAGATGGATGAAATCTAGCAGAAGAGGATTAGAAATTAGAGCGATGATGATGAACCCTCATGCTGCAAGTATTGTCGGGATCGGAGTTCGAAAGACAGGAATATACGTGATGGCAGTAACTGGTGCTATGACTGGTCTTTCTGCTGCACTACTTTCTCAAACTTATTATCTATCTCCATTTAGTGGTCTGACACCAATGATTAAAGGTGTAAGTATAGCTTTAATGGGTGGACTAGGTAGCGTTAGAGGAGCAGTTATTGCTGCAATTATTCTTGGATTTAATGAAGCACTAACAACAAAATTTTTGGGTGGAAGATATGTTTTAATGACTCAATTTGCACTAATCATAATTGTACTAATCATCAGGCCTAGAGGCATTGCTGGTATATTAGATAAAGCGAGAGAAGCATGAGCGATATCAAAACTAAAAAAGGGAAAACTTGGAAAAATCCATTGGCAGTGTGGGGAGCTAAAGGTGGTAATCATGAAGTTCCAACACCTGAATGGAAAAATCCACATCAAATTTGGAGAGACACTAAAGCATTTAAAGTCCCAACAACTAAAATTGGAAGATTTCATTATGAATATAAGTCAAGCAACCATGGTGAGAAAATTTGGAATAGACTCAGGTGGTGGCCAACTAGAAGAACTATATTATGGACACAGGGTGTATATAATAGGAAAAGTCTCAAGCCAGAAAAAATAAGAAGAGATAAAAGGCCAATATTTTGGTTCATAAGTTTACTGGCTTTAGCAATAATGCCTTTTATTTTACCAGATGGATTTAAAAATAGCTTACTAACAGCTGGAGGGATTTTTGGAATATATGCATCAATAAATCTTTGCTGGACACTTGTAATTGGAACTGCAGGAATATTTTCTTTGGCTACATATGCCATAGTTGGAATGTCAGCATTTTTAACTACATGGTTATCAATAAATTTAGGCTTGCCTTGGTGGATGTTACCTATGATTGGTATGTTTGTTGGGCTAGCATTTGGAGTTATTATAGCCCTACCCGCTTTAAGATTAGATGGATTTTATTATGGACTTTTAACTTTAGGTCTTAACGAACTTTGTAGAGTATTTATCTCAGGTCCATTTGGGCTAAGGAAAGGACCAAGATCAGAGTATGGTATTGACTTTAAAACTAAAAAAAATTGATGCCAAAAAAATTTGAAAAAGAATTCATATCTTATTGTGAAATTCAAAATTTAGAGGTTAATCCTAATCA
Organism: uncultured Pelagibacteraceae bacterium; assembly: GCA_902545555.1. GTDB lineage: Bacteria > Pseudomonadota > Alphaproteobacteria > Pelagibacterales > Pelagibacteraceae > Pelagibacter. Next base: position 7,838 of record CACCGK010000025.1, on the reverse strand, counting down.
AATCAAAGTTATGAAAAAATTAGAAAATTATCATTATAGTAATTATAAATCATATTTTTCAAAATTATTTTCCAAACAAAAAACCAAAAAAGGATTTTATTTATATGGTGGTGTAGGGGTTGGTAAAACAATGATTTTAAACTTCTTTTATGATCATCTTGAAGAAAAAAAATTAAAAAAGCATTTTAACGAATTTATGTTAGGTTTTCATGATTTTGTTCATGAGCAAAAAGAAAAAAATGAAGAAAATGTAATCAATCAATTTGTCAAAAATTTAAAATCAAAAGCTTCATTAGTTTATTTCGATGAGTTCCAAGTAACAAATATTGTTGATGCAATGATTTTAGGAAAACTATTTGAACAAATATTTAAAGAAGATATTAAAATTATTATTACTTCAAACACTAAAATTTCAGAACTTTATAAAGAGGGTCTTCAGCGCGAACAATTTATTCCTTTTATAAAAATAATGGAAGATCAATCAATTGAACATGAATTAAAAATTGAGGATGATTACAGAAAATCTAATGATAATCAAAAACAAAGATATTTTTTTCCATTAAATCAAGAAACTAATTTTAAAATTAACAAATTTTTTAGAACTGTAACAAAGGATAAAAAGAAATCTTCAATAACAATTAATGTGAAGGGACGAGAATTTAAAATAAAAAACTTTTATGAAGGAATTGTTAGATTTGACTTTAATCAGCTTTGCGATCAAAATTTAGGAGCAGAAGATTATTTAGAAATAATTAAAAACTGTAAATTTATGGTTATAGATCAAATACCTCAATTTAATGACGTGAATTCAAATCAACAACAACGCTTTATCACTTTGTTAGATGTGATTTATGATAAAAATATTTCATTAGCAGTTACATCAAATCAAGATTTAGATCAATTTACTTCTTCAAGATTGTTAGAGAAACCATTTATACGTACTATCAGTCGTTTACATGAGCTTACATCGAAAGAGTATAGTTTATGAAACAAAAATTCTATAATCTTCAAATTAACACCACAGGTCAAAGGTTGTATGAATTCACTGATCAGACAATTAACTGGATTAAAAAAAATAATTTTAAAAATGGTATAATTAATTTAAGTATTCAACACACTAGTGCATCTTTAATTGTTCAAGAAAATGCTGACCCAGATGTTCAAAAAGATTTAATAAATTATTTTGATAAATTGGTACCTATGGACAACAGTTCTTATATACATACTACTGAGGGTAAAGATGACATGCCGGCGCATATAAAATCTTCATTAACTAACAATCAAATCTCTCTAAGTATCAAAGACAGAAAATTGTTACTTGGAACTTGGCAGGGTTTATATTTATTTGAACATCGTTTAGAACAACAAAATAGAACAATTATTCATCATTTTATTGGTAGCTAGTTAGCCTTTGCAACTGTGTTAAGTAATACAACACCAATTACAATAAAAAAAATTCCTAAAACTCCGTAAATATTTGGAACCTGATTATATTTAAAAATACTAAATATAGTTACTCCAGTAATAGTCATACCCCCATAAGTGGCATAAGTGAAACCCACAGGAAGTATATTCATCGTTTTGGATAGACAAAAAATACATGATATAATTGTAATAATGCAAAAAATTGTGGGTATAATATTTGAAAAATTATCAGTGGTTTTAAGATATCCACTTGAAAGTATTCCAAAGATTATAGCTAAAAATAAATAAATATAGCCACTAATTATATTCATGAATTATATTAGACTATATTTTTATCTTTTTAAAGATTGGAAAGCCTCTAATGCAGAGGCTCTTGCTTTCTCATGTATCACAATTGGTTTAGGATAATCTTTGCCTATTATAGTCTTTATAGCTTCTTGGTATTTATTCTCCATTTCCCATGGTTTATGAATGAATTTATTAGGTACTTTGCTTAATTCAGGAACCCATTTTTTCACATATACACCTTCTTTATCAAATTTTTCACCCTGTAAAATTGGATTAAATATTCTGAAATAAGGAGCAGCATCTGCTCCACAACCAGCAACCCATTGCCATTGGGCTATGTTATTCGCTTTATTAAAGTCTAATAAACAATTTCTAAAATGTTTTTCACCCTCAGTCCAATTAATTCTCAAATGCTTAACTAAAAAAGAACCAACTACCATTCTAATTCTGTTATGCATCCATCCTGTTTCGTATAACTCTCTCATTCCAGCATCTACAATAGGATAGCCTGTCATTCCTGATTTCCATGCTTTTAGGAACTTTTCGTTTTTTACCCATGGAAAATGATCAAATTCCTTTCGATAATTACCTTTTAAAAATTCTGGAAAATAATTTATTAAGCTATGTGAAAATTCACGCCAACCTAATTCATTGATATATTTTCTGTAACCAATTCCTTTAGATTTAATTTCATTACATTTTTGCCAAATCGTACTTACGTGAATTTGACCATGTTTAATATATGGTGATAATTTTGAAGTACCTGCAACTGATGGATAGTCTCTTGCTGTTCCATAATCTTGAATTTTTTTTTCAATTAAATTATTAAGAACTTTTTTGGATTCATTTTCTGAAACTTTCCAGTATTCTTCGAATTTTTTATACCATTTCTTTTTAGGCAAAATATCTTTAGGCTCTATACAATTCTTGAAAACTGTGATTGACTTTGTCTTTTTTTTTACAATATAATTTTTACTTGGAGGTAAGCTTAAATATTTTTGTTCAGCATTTCTCCAAAATGGACTAAATACTTTAAAGGGTGTTCCATCGTTTTTAGTTACTTCTTGAAATTCGTTTAAAATATTTCCTTTAAAATATTTAAACTGAACTTCATTTTTTAAAAAAGCGTCTTTAATTTTTTTACCTTTAGTAATTACATCTGGTTCGTATATTTTATTCCAATAAACTGAAATATTATCTTTTTTTTTTATCTTTGATAACACATCCAGCTCATCACCTTCTAATATTTGAAGATTAATTTTGTATTTAGATAATTGTAACTTAAATTCTTTTAAAGATTTATAAAGCCACCATTTTTGTGCTTCTCGTTTTTTATCAAAATCAGCTTTGTTATAAATATATAATCCAATAACATTATCATGATTTTCACTAGCAAAAGAAAGTGCTGGATTATGTTCTATTCTAAAATCTTCCCTGATCCAAAATATTGCAATTTTTGTCATGTGAGTCTTATTTTCTTCCTTTAGATAACAGCTGTTTGTAAAGTTTAACATCTGCATTACCTTCGCATCCTATTACTAAAACATTAGATTTTTCGTTAAGTGCAATAAGTTTTTTAGTCTTATAATTGTTACAAATACTAATTAAACTTATAATTCCAGGTGTGGAGCATTCTCCACCAATTATTGAATTCGTGCTAAGCTTTTTGTCTTTTAACATAGCTATAGTTTTGGCAACATTTCGATCACTTACCGATACACAACAATTGCCTGCTTTTTTTAATACTTGCCAAGGAATATATGACATTTCATTACATGACATTCCACCCATGATACTTTCTTTTTTAATCTTAATTTTTTTAAGTCTATTATTTTTAATGCTCTGAAGTACACAATCAGCTCTATCAGGCTCAACAATTATAATTTTTGGAATTCTTTTAAAATACTTAGCAACACCAGCTACGACACCAGCAGCCATTCCTCCTACACCAGCTTGTAAAAAAATATGGGTTATATATTGATTAGTTTGTTTAGATATTTCTCTTATCATTATTGAATATCCTGCCATTGTAAGTTGAGGCACTAACTTGTAATTTCTTGTTGCAACATCTTGTACAATTTTCCAATTATTTTTTTTCGATAACTTTTTACATTCATTAAGTGAGTTTTCATAATCTCCTTTAACTCTTATAACATCAGCTCCAAATTTTTTAATTTCTTTAACTCTCGAATTACTTACGTATTGACTAACAAAAATTTTACATCTTAAACCTAATTTTTTTGCGCCCCATGCAACAGATCTTCCATGATTCCCAGCAGTAGCTGAAGAAATAATAATATTTTTTTTTCCTTTAGATATACTTTCAACAGCATATGCTCCTCCTAATGCCTTAAAGGATTTTAAATGAAATCTTTTGGACTCATCTTTGTAAAATATTTTATTAATATTTAAATTCTTTTCTAATTTATCAAGTGATAAGAGAGGAGTAGCATTATAGTTTTTCCAACTTGAAATTATTTTGTAAGCATCTGTCAAATGTTTGGAGGAGACACTTTTTAACACAAGTTTTCTACTAAACATAAAGTTTTTATTTAACAAAAACTTAGTAAATTTCCAATTTCGAATTATGTTTAGATTTTTCACTTCAGCAATCTAAAGTATTATTTTTCTCCCAAATTGTAACAGGTCGTCTTTTGTTGAAAGTTTCTTTTCTTTTAAATTCTTTGATTTCAGAATTTTTTAATTTAACGTAACTTTTAATTACATCTTTACCAAAAGCATTATTTAAGGATCTACTATTTTCTAAAAGTTTAATTGCTTGGCCAACATCATTAGGAAGCTTTTTAAGTTTAGGATATTTCTTAAAGTCAGTGTACATATTACAGTGCAATGGTTTTCCTGGATTTAATTTTTTATTAATTCCCTCAAGTCCCGCAGCAATAATACCGGCTTGGAGTAAATATGGATTTGCGGAGCCATCCATTAATCTAAGTTCAAATCTTCCTGGATCAGGTATTCTAATCATATGAGTTCTATTATTACCGGTATATGAAATACTACTTGGAGACCATGATGCACCAGATTTTGTTGGAGGAGCATTGATCCTTCTGTAACTATTTATGGTTGGATTAAAAAAAGCCGAAAGAGCTTGGGCATTATTCATAACTCCACCTAAAAAATTATAAGCAAGTTTGCTTAATCCTAGATTATCTTTTTTATCTAAGAATTTATTATTTTTTCCATTCCAAACTGAAACATGCGCATGACAACCATTACCAGTTAAATTGTGGAAAGGTTTTGGCATAAAAGTAGCCCTTAAACCGTGCTTCTCAGCTAAACTTTTGACCATAAATTTAAAAAATACGTGTCTATCAGCTGTAACTAAACTATCTGAATAGTCCCAATTCATCTCAAATTGGCCATTAGCATCCTCGTGGTCATTTTGATATGGTTTCCATCCTAATTCAATCATACTGTCACAAATTTCTTTAATTAAATCATACCGTCTCATTAGCGCAGATTGATCATAACAAGGTTTTGATTGGATATCTCTTGGATCTGCGATTTTAGAACCATCTTCTGTAATTAAAAAATATTCACATTCTACGCCAGATTTCATTTGAAGTTTTTTTTGAGAGAGTTTTTTAATTTGTTCTTTCAACATTATTCGAGGTGAAGCCTTAACTGGATTACCATCCATATATAAATCTGAGGCCAACCAACCAATTTCTTTTTTCCAAGGTAATTGGATTAAACTATTTGGATCGGGTATACCAAACATATCACTGTATGCTGGTGTCATATCTAGCCATGCCGCAAATCCAGCAAATCCAGCACCATTTTTTTGCATTTCTGATATTGCTTGAGCAGGAACTAATTTAGATCTTAAGACACCGAAGAGATCAACAAAACTTATTAAAAAATATTTAATTTTTTTTTGTTTTGCAATTTGAGATAAATTTTTTGGCATTCTTTATCTTATGTATTTAAAAGATCTCTATCAATCATTTTTTTTCATTTATTCCTGGTATCCAATTGCTACCTGCTAAAGGGACTCTAGCCATTGCAGCTGCCTCCACTGTCAAAGCACACAAGTCTTCAGGTTCAAGATTATGTAAATTATTTTTACCGCATGCTCTTGCAAGTGTTTGAGCTTCCAATGTCATAACTTTTAAATAGTTTGTAAGTTTTCTACCTGCTTTAATTGGATCCAGCCTTTTCATATATTTTGGATTTTGAGTAGATATACCTGCTGGGTCATTACCTTCGTGCCAATCATCATAAGCACCTGCAGTAGTTCCTAATTTTTTATAGTCTTTTTCCCATTTTGGATCATTATCACCTATAGCAATCATTGCTGCACTACCAATAGATACAGCATCTGCACCTAAAGCCAAAGCTTTTGCAACATCAGCTCCATTTCTAATACCGCCAGAGATGACAAGTTGAACTTCACGATGAACATTTAAATCTTGCAATGCATCTACAGCTGGTCTTATACATGCCAAAGTAGGTTGACCAACATTTTCAATAAATACTTCCTGCGTTGCTGCAGTACCACCCTGCATACCATCAAGTACAACAACATCTGCACCAGCTTTCACTGCCAAAGCTGTATCATAATAAGGTCTTGCTCCAGCTATTTTTATAAATATTGGAACTTTCCATTTAGTTATCTCTCTTAACTCTAAAATTTTTATTTTTAAGTCATCAGGACCTGTCCAATCAGGATGTCTGCAGGCAGATCTTTGATCAACACCTTTTGGTAAAGTTCTCATTTTAGCAACTCTATCATTAATTTTTTGACCTAATAACATTCCACCACCACCTGGTTTTGCTCCTTGACCTATGACTACTTCAATAGCATCTGCTTTTCTTAAGTCATTTGGATTCATTCCATATCTTGATGGTAAAAGTTGATAGACTAACTGTTTTGATTGACCTCTTTCCTCTGGAGTCATTCCTCCATCACCTGTAGTTGTCGAAGTGCCAGCTGCACTTGCTCCTCTTCCTAGAGCCTCCTTAGCAGGACCTGATAAAGCTCCAAAACTCATTCCAGCTATTGTTATTGGTATATCAAGTTCTAATGGTTTTTTGGCATAACGTGTACCTAATGTAACATTAGTAGTACATTTTTCCCTGTATCCCTCGAGTGGATATCTTGACATTGAAGCACCTAAAAAAAGTAAATCATCAAAATGAGGAAGCCTTCTTTTTGATCCTCCACCTCTGATATCATAAATACCAGTTGATGCTGCTCTTCTTATTTCAGAATTTGTATATTCGTCAAACGTCCATGATTGTCTAGGATGAGTTTTAATTTTTTTGCTCATATTTAATAATTTCCTATGTTATCTACTTTAAAATTATACAATTTTCGTGCTGATCCATATCTTTTGAAATTTTCAGCTTTGAGATTTTTTATGTTAGCTTCTTTTAAAAATTTATTTAATTTTTTAACATGTTTTTTATCCATTTTTTTTTCTACACAATCAGCACCTAAAGATTTAACATTACCTTTTATGTAAATATTTGTTTCATACAGACTGTCACCTAATGCCTCTCCAGCATCTCCGCATACAATAAGATTACCTGATTGAGACATGAAACCTGACATATGACCAACAGATCCTTTCACAACTATATCAACACCTTTCATTGATATGCCACATCTAGAGCTTGCGTCACCATCAATAATTAACAGTCCACCATGAGCAGTAGCACCTGCAGATTGAGAAGCATTTCCTTTGACATGAACTTTTCCAGACATCATATTTTCTGCAACACCTGTTCCTGCATTTCCATCAATTGTTATTTGTGCTTTTTGGTTCATACCAGCACAATAATATCCAACATGACCTTTAATTGTTACATTCATCTGCTCTGTTAAACCTGCGCATATTGCATGATTACCCTCCGGATTTGTTATTGTGAAATCTCTTTGATTTTGTTTTCGATCTAAATTTTGCAACTTGTCATTAACTTCTCTTAAATTTATTTTTTTTAAATCTAATTCCATTAATTTCCCCACGAATAAACTACACCTGGTTCAGGCTCAAAAATTTTAGCATCGTTTACATTTGGTAAATGAGCCATAGCTTGAAATTCTGAAGCAATAGCCACATAATCTTCTGTTTCGGCAATGACAGCAGGTTTACAAGCAA
>CACCGK010000024.1 GCA_902545555.1 uncultured Pelagibacteraceae bacterium | reverse complement strand
AGGAAAGAAAATTTACCCAGATATAATATTTGTTCCTTTGGTAGCTTATGATGATAATTTGAATCGATTAGGTTATGGTGGAGGATTTTATGATCGTTATTTAGAAAAAGTATCTAAAATTAAAAAAACATTTAAAATTGGAATAGGATTTTCATACCAGGAGATAAAAAAAATACCTGTCAACAAGTATGATAAGAAACTTGATTTAATAATAACCGAGAAAAAAATTATACAATGAGAATTTTATTTTTAGGAGATGTTGTTGGAATTTCAGGATGTTCTAAATTAACAAGTAATTTATTAAATGAAATTGATAAAAACAAAATCGATTTTGTAATAGTAAACGGTGAAAATGCGGCAGTTCAAGGTGTGGGGCTAACTAAAGAAATATGTAAGGATTTTTTTAATTGTGGAGTTGATGTTATCACAACCGGCAATCATGTTTGGGATCAAAAAGAAATTATGGAATTTATTGATAAAGAAGAAAGATTATTAAGACCTAAAAATTTATTTGAACCTGCACCAGGAAAAGGTTTTCAAATTTATAAAACAAAGAATGATATAAAAATTGGAGTTCTTAATTTGATGGGCAACGTTTTCATGAAAAAGTGTGAGGATGTCTTTGAAGCTTCTCAAAAATTTTTAAAAGAAAATGAAATGAAAAAGGATTTTGATTTACTTGTAGTTGATTTCCATGGTGAAATTACTAGCGAAAAAAATGCTATAGGACATCTATTTGATGGAAAGGCAACTCTCGTGGTTGGAACACATACTCATATTCCAACAAATGATGCCAGAATACTTAATAATGGTACTGGATATCAAACTGATGCAGGTATGTGTGGGGATTATGATTCAGTGATTGGAATGAATAAAGAAAATTCTTTGAATAGATTTTTAAAAAAGAATTCAGTAAAACACTTTCCCGCTACCGGAGATGCTACTTTATGTGGTGTTATAGTAGATTGTGATATAAAAACAGGTTTAGCAATAGACATCAAAAGTTATGTATACGGAGATCAACTAAAAAATATTTAAAGATCATGGCAGGACATTCACACTGGGCAGGAATAAAACATAAAAAAGGTAAGGCTGATAAGCAAAGATCAAAGATATTTTCAAAATTATCTAAAGAGATTACTGTTGCCGCAAAACTTGGTGACAAAGATCCAGCAATGAACCCTAGACTAAGATCTGCAGTACAGGCTGCTAGATCTGCAAATATGCCTAAAGATAATATTGAAAGAGCAATAGATAAATCTTCTGCAGCCTCAGGAGCAAATTTTGAAAATTTAAGATACGAGGGGTTTGGACCAGACAAGATTGCTGTTATAGTTGAAACTTTAACAGACAATAAAAATAGGACCGCATCAAATATTAGAACTATTTTTCAAAAAAGTGGTGGGAGCTTAGGAACTCAAGGTTCAGCATCTCACAATTTTCAACAATTGGGTATAATCAAAATTGATAAAAGAGAGATATCTGATGAAAAAATTTTAGATTTAGCGATAGAGTCAGGAGCTGATGAATGTTTCTCTTATGAGGATTATCATGAGATCCAGTGTCAAATGAGCGAAATATATAATGTAAAAAAAAATCTTGAGAGAATTGTTGTGAATTTTATTTCTACAGAAATTGAATGGGTCCCGTTAAATAGTATCGAAATAAAGAAAGATAATAAAGATAGTGTAATAGGTTTTTTAGAAACTCTTGAGGAAGATGACGATGTTCAGAACGTTTATTCAAACGTTAACTTAGGTGGTATTTAATGATGATTATTGGAATTGATCCAGGCATCTCAGGTTCAATCTGTTTTTTTCAAGATGGTATAATAAAAGATGTAATTCAAATGCCAACCATGACAGATGGTAAGAAGAATAAAAGACAAGTAAATGGTGCTCAAATATTTAATGAAATCAGTGAAAGGATAAACAAATTTGATAAAAAAAACATAAAAGTTGTAATTGAACAAGTTTCTGCAATGCCTGGACAAGGTGTTACCAGCATGTTTAATTTTGGTCAATCTTTCGGTATTTTAAAAGGAATATGCAGCGCAATGCATTTACCTGTTTATTATGTTAGGCCCGCTAAGTGGAAAAAATATTTTAATCTTATTAATTCTGAAAAAGATGCAAGCAGAACAAGAGCTATTGAAATTTTTCCATATTTTTCATCACAATTGTCAAAAAAGAAAGATAATAACAAGGCAGATGCTATTCTAATAGCTAGCTTTTTCTACGAAACTTATCAAAAAGAAGAATAATCAATTTAAATTAATAGACAAAATCATGACACATTTACGTGTGATGAGTAAGCATGGAAGCAGATATTGCGGCAAAAGCTGTAGAATTAGGAACAAATACTGATTTTTCATTATTCAGTTTATTTTTCAGAGCAGACATAATTGTTAAGTCTGTAATGATTATATTAATATTGTGTTCAATATATTCTTGGGCTGTAATTATTGAAAAGTTTCGTTTATTTAAAAAAATAACTAAATCTTCAGAAGAATTTGAGGAAAAATTCTGGAATTCTAAATCTGCTGAAACTTTCTATAATAGTTTACCTAGTAAACTTGAGGATCCAATGTCACTTGTGTTTCAAGATGCAATGGAAGGATTGCTTAAAAAAAAATCAAGAACTAACATTAGTGAAAGAATGAGTGCATCTTTAGAATCAGGAATTGAAAAACAAATGACAAAAATTGAAAAAGGTTTTACTTTTTTGGCAACAGTAGGTTCAACAGCACCATTTATCGGATTGTTTGGAACTGTTTGGGGAATTATGAATTCTTTTCAATCTATAGCTATTTCAAGAAACACCAGTCTTGCGATAGTTGCGCCGGGAATAGCAGAAGCTTTATTTGCAACTGCACTTGGTCTATTAGCTGCAATACCAGCAGTAGTGGCATACAATAAATTCAATAATGATGCCAAAAAATATTCAGAAAAATTAGAAAATTTTTCAAAAAGATTTTTAACAATTATTTAAATGGCATTTAAATTAAATCGTTCTTCTAAAGAACCAATGAGTGAAATAAATGTTACACCTTTTGTGGATGTAATGCTTGTATTGTTAATAATTTTTATGGTTACAGCACCATTGTTAACTGTTGGTGTTCAAGTTGATTTACCAGAAAGTTCAGCAGACTCTTTGCCAGAAGAGACAGAACCTTTAACACTTTCAATTAATGCAAAAGGTGAAATTTTTATTCAGGAAGCAAAAGTTGAATATGATAATATTATTGCAAAGGTTTTAGCGGTTTCAAAAAATAGAACCGATACCAGAATTTATGTTAGAGGCGATAAAACTATAAATTATGGAAGAGTTTTAGAAATAATGGGATTACTATCAGGATCTGGTTTTACTAAAGTAGCATTGATTTCAGAACCATATAAACAAAGGTAATTAAGTGAATAGAAGTATAATTATTTCTTCTGTTTTACATGCTTTGTTAATTTTCATTACAGCCATGAGTTTACCTTTTTTGGCCAAAAAACCACTTGATATTCCACCAATTGTATCAGTTGAGTTAATTCAAATTGCAGAAAAAACTAATGTTCCATTTGCACCCAAGGCTAAAAAAATAATTGAGAAAGTAAAAGAGAAAGAAAAAAAACTTGTTTCGGAACAAGCTCCACCAAAAAAAGTAGAAAAAACGAAAACAAAAACCGTTCTGGCACCTGATCAAAATAAAAAAAAAATAGAGAATGAAACACCTAAAGCAATTCCACTTCCAGATAAAACTTTAAAAAAGGTTGAAACAAAAGAGGAAAAAAAACAAAATCCTGAAAAAGTAGATGATGAAGTTAAACAGGTATCAGAATTTGAAAAAAAAGATTTGTTTGATCCAAATAATATTGCTGCTTTAATTGATAAATCAAAAGAAGAGAGTGCAGAAGTTTTAAAAACAAATGACGATATTACTCAAGATTTAGAAAGAAATGTAGAAAATACAGGTCTTACATTAAGCGAAGAGGATGCTCTTAAGGCACAAATATTTGGGTGTTGGAGTATTCCATTAGGATTGCCGTTTAATGAAAATCTTTTAGTAAGAATAAAGTTAAAATTAAAACCTGATGGAACAGTATCAAAAACAGAAATTTTGGATCATGCAAGAATGAATAAACCAGGACAAGGATTTTATAAGGTTTTAGCAGAAAGTGCGTTGAGAGCTGTGAAGTTATGCCAACCATTAAGAGTTCCATCAACTGGATATGAAAGATGGAAAGAACTACAATTAAATTTTGATGCAAGAGAGATGTTAGAAGGGTAGTATATTAAAAATGACAAAAAAAATTTTAATTTTATTATTTATATTAATACCTATCAATGCAAATGCTTTAATAGAAGTTGATATAACTCGGGGAAATTTAAATCCACTTCCATTAGCAGTTTCCCCACTATCAATTGATGAAGAGTCTAGAAAAAGTTTTAAAAAAATACTTAAAAAAGAAAATATTGGTTCAGAAATATCAAACATTGTTGAGAGCAATTTAAGAACTTCAGGATTATTTAATCCTCTTGATAAAAAGGCTTTTTTACAAGCTCCTGATATTGCAAATTTAAAACCACGATTTGAAGATTGGAATTTAATTAAAGCTCAAGCACTTATTACTGGCAAAGTAAATTATGTTGACGATAAATTAAGAGTTGAGTTTCGATTATGGGATGTTTTAGCTGCCAAAGAAATGATGGCTTTAGCTTTTACCACAGTACCTAACAATTGGAGAAGAGTAGGGCATATTATTTCTGATAAAGTTTACGAAAGGCTTACGGGAGAAAAAGGTTATTTTGATACAAGAATAATTTATGTCTCAGAAGAAGGACCAAAAACACAAAGAATAAAAAAATTAGCAATCATGGATCAAGACGGAGCTAATAATAAATTTTTGACATTAGGAAATGAGTTAGTTTTAACACCACGATTTAATCCAGCAAGTCAAATGGTAACCTATTTGTCTTACTTTAAAAATATGCCAAGGGTTTATTTATTAGACATAGAAACTGGCACGCAAGAGGTAGTTGGAGATTTTCCTGGAATGACATTTGCACCACGTTTTTCACCTGACGGTAAAAAAATAATTATGAGTTTTGCTAAAGATGGAAAATCAGATATTTACACTATGGATTTAGAAAATAGAATTGTTGAAAAAATTACCAATCACCCATCGATTGACACTTCCCCATCTTATTCTCCTGATGGAAAATATATTACATTTAATTCTGACAGAAGTGGTTATCAGCAAATTTATGTAATGAAGAAAGATGGAAGCGATGTAAAAAGAATTTCTTTTGGTAATGGTTTATATGGAACACCTGTATGGTCTCCTAGGGGAGATTTAATTGCATTTACAAAACTACATAAAGGTAAATTTTATATTGGCGTAATGAGAACCGATGGTAGTGGTGAAAGGTTGTTAACTGAAAATTATTATCAAGAGGCGCCATCCTGGTCTCCAAATGGAAGGGTATTAATATTCTATAGAGAGACAAAAACTAACTCCAAAGGAGAAGGCTTTTCTGCAAAATTGTGGTCTATAGATTTAACGGGTTATAATGAGCGTCAAATAAAGACTCCAACAGATGCTTCAGACCCATCATGGTCATCTTTATTAAGTAATTAAAGATTAATTTTTGTAAATTTCTTGATTTTTAGACTTGAAACCTCTATTTAGTTGTGAAAAAGTTAAGAAATTGAAATTAGCAGCAAGGAGCAATTTAATGAGATTAAACAAAATTTTAAAAAACACACTTTTAGTATTAGCAGCTTGCCTAGTGCTATCTGCATGTGCAACTAAAAAAGAAGTAGCAACAGACATTAAAGGTCAAATGCAAGGTGATGTTTACACAGGAACAGACACAGTTGAATATTTAGCTGATGGTGTTCCAGATAGAGTTTTCTTTGCAACAAATGAGTCGATATTAACAACTGCATCAAGAGAAACTTTAAGAGCTCAAGCAGCCTGGTTAAGAAAGAATCCAAACATAAATGTTGTTCTTGAAGGTCATGCTGACGAAAGAGGAACAAGAGAATACAACTTGGCTCTTGGTGAAAGAAGAGCAAATGCAGCTAAAGACTATTTAATGACTTATGGAATATCTTCTGACAGAATTACTGTGTTAAGTTATGGTAAGGAGAGACCAGTTGACTCTGGTTCAAACCCATTAGCTTGGTCGAAAAACAGAAGATCAGTAACTGTTAAAGCAAATTAATTTTTTAAAATTTAAGACCCTAAAACCTTTATTGGAATTAGGGTCTTTTTTTTGCCATTTTTATAATCATAAATCTAATTTAAATGATGCTCATATTTAAATTAGTTATTTTAAAATTATTTTTAATCTTAAATTTGATTTTTATTAATATTTCTTTTGCAGATAACCATAATATTTATGAAACATTAGAAATAATAAAAAATGATCTTAAAACTCTTGAAAGAGCAGTTTATTCTGGATCTATAGAAGTAAAAGCAAACACCAATGATAGTTCAGTTTCAGACTTGGATCAAAATTCAGAAGATGTTTTAACTAGACATTTATTAAAATTATCTGAGGTTGAGGATCAGTTTAGAGAACTCACTAATAAATTTGAAGAAATAAATTTTAAGTTGGATAAATTATCTACCCGTGTTTCAAAAATTCAAGCAGACAACCAAATAAGATTTCAAGATATAGAGACCAACATTAACTTTGGAAATACAAATGGCGTTGAAAATCAATTAAGTTCAAAGCCAAAAACAGATGAGCAAAAAGTTTTACCTGGAAGTTCACAACCTCAAGACTTAGGAACAATTTCATATAAGGATACAGAAACAAATGAAACTTCACAACAAATTCAATCTGTAGATACTACAGCTTCAATTGTAACAGAAACTTTTCAGTCTGAAGAAAAAATACTTCCTCAGGACTTAAATGCAGAGAAGCAATATGAATTTGCAACGAGTTTTTTAAAAGTTGGAGACTATAGCACAGCAGAAAGAGCATTTAGGGAATTCGTTCTATCTAACCCTGATCATGAGTTAGCTGGTAGTGCACAATATTGGTACGCAGAAACATTCAGAATAAGACAATTGTATACTGATGCAGCTTCTGCTTATCTAGAGGGTTACCAAAAATATCCTAAAGGAAAAAAAGCTCCAATTAATCTATTAAAACTTGGAGTATCAATGGTTCAAATTGGTGAAAAAGACCAAGGATGTAAAATGATAAATGGTGTAGAATTACAATATCCTAATGCAAATCAGTCTGTAATACAAAAAGCAAAATATGAGTCCAAAAAATTTGAATGCATCAAACAAGACTCATAAGTTTTTATTAAATCAATTAAAAGATGAACAAACTTCTAAAATTTATAAAAAATTTGAAAAAAATCTTAAATTAAAAGAGGATTTTATTGTTGCAGTTTCTGGTGGACCAGACAGTCTAGCTTTATGTTTTTTATCAAAAATTTATTCGATTAAAAAACATCTAAAAGTAAAATATTTGCACGTTGATCATAAACTTAGAAATAATTCAACAAAAGAGGCAAAATTTGTAAAATTACTTTTAAAAAAATTGTCTACTCATCTTGAGATTTTAACCTGGATTGGAAAAAAACCAAAAAGTAATATTCAATCAATTGCAAGAGATAAAAGATATGTACTCATGATCAACAAGGCAAAAAAATTAAAAATAAATAATATTTTATTAGGTCATCAAAGGGATGATTTAATAGAGAATTTTTTTATTAGGATTTTGAGAGGCAGTGGTTTAAATGGCATCGTATCATTTGATCAAAAAACTAATCTACAAAATATTAATTTGATTAGACCTTTGTTAAAATTTTCTAAACAAAACTTAGAATATATTACTAAAAAAGTTTTTAATAATTATGTTGAAGATCCCTCGAATAAAAACGATCAATTTAAAAGAGTAAAAGTTAGAAATTTTATAAAAAACTTAGAATTAGAGGGGCTGGATAATGATAAATTTAATCTAACTATAAAAAATTTAAGATTTGCTAATGATTCAATTAAATACTTTGTAGAAAAAAATTTGAAAGAAAATTCTACTATTTCAAATATTAATAATTTTATTATTTTAAATAAAAAATTTTTTCTTCAGCCAGAAGAAGTGGTTTTTAGGTCTCTCACAGAAGTACTAAAAGGTATTGGTAAAAAATACTACCCAGTAAGAGGAAAAAAAATTGATAACTTAATTTATCGAATTAAAAATAATAACTCTTTTAAGACCACTTTAGGAAACTGTGTAATAAAGAAGGTAAATAACTCAATTATTGTATCAAAAGAGCGTTAAAGTTGATGAAATAACTGATATTTTGTCACTTGTTAATTTAATAATAATTCTTATTTTAAACTTATGAATTTAAAAAATCTTGCAATGTGGGGAATAATAGTTTTCTTAACTATAGGCCTTTATAACATGTTTAAAAATCCACAGTCTAATGTTAGAGGTGGAAATCAAATAATATTTTCAGATTTTTTAAATTCAGTAGAGGACGGTGAAATTGTAAAAGTTGAGATACAGGGAAATAACATCAAAGGCACTTATTCGAATGGAAACTCTTTTTCAACTTATGCTCCTAATGATCCAAATCTTATAGAAAAATTATCAGAGAAAGGTGTGAGTATTTCAGCAGCACCTTTAGATGAAAAAATGCCTTCATTGTTTGGCGTCCTTCTTTCATGGTTCCCTATGTTATTACTGATTGCAGTATGGATTTTCTTCATGAGACAAATGCAGGGTGGCAAAGGTGGAGCAATGGGATTTGGAAAATCAAAAGCTAAAATGATGAATGAATTAAAAGGAAAGGTTACTTTTAATGATGTTGCTGGTGTAGAGGAAGCTAAAGAAGAAGTAGAAGAAATGGTAGAATTTTTAAAAGATCCTAAAAAATTTAGTAGGTTGGGTGGTAAAATTCCAAGAGGTGCTTTACTTGTTGGTCCTCCAGGAACTGGTAAAACTTTATTAGCAAGGGCAATTGCGGGTGAAGCAGGTGTTCCGTTTTTTACTATTTCAGGTTCTGATTTTGTTGAGATGTTCGTTGGAGTAGGAGCATCTAGAGTAAGAGACATGTTTGAACAAGGTAAAAAAAATTCTCCATGTATTATTTTTATAGATGAGATAGATGCTGTTGGAAGAAGTAGAGGGGCAGGTTTAGGTGGTGGAAATGATGAGAGAGAACAAACTTTAAACCAGTTATTAGTTGAAATGGATGGTTTTGATACAAATGAAGGTGTCATAATTATAGCTGCAACAAACAGACCGGATGTGCTCGATCCAGCTTTATTAAGACCAGGAAGGTTTGATAGACAGGTAGTGGTTTCAAACCCAGATATTATTGGAAGAGAAAAAATTTTAAAAGTTCATGTAAAAAAAATAAAAATGGCGCCAGATGTTAATTTAAGAACAATTGCAAGAGGCACGCCAGGATTTTCAGGAGCTGATCTTGCAAATATAGTTAACGAAGCAGCTTTGTTAGCAGCGAGAAAAAATAAGAGGATAGTCACATTACTAGAATTTGAGGAAGCAAAAGATAAAGTTATGATGGGCGCTGAAAGACGTTCAATGGTCATGACAGAAGATGAGAAAAAGCTAACTGCATACCATGAAGGTGGACATGCTCTAGTGTCGTTTAATATGCCAAGTTATGATCCTATTCATAAAGCTACTATTATACCAAGAGGAAGAGCTCTTGGGATGGTAATGAACTTACCTGAAAGAGATAAACACGGTTACTCAATAAAATATCTAAAAGCGAGACTAGCTGTTTGTTTTGGAGGAAGAGTGGCTGAAGAATTAATTTTTGGAAAAGACAATATATCTACAGGAGCAGGCGGAGGAAATGGTTCTGATATTAACCAGGCTACACAGTTAGCAAGAGCAATGGTAACAAAATATGGAATGAGTGAAGAAATGGGTCCAGTTGAATATGGGGAAAACCAAGAAGAAGTGTTTTTAGGAAGATCAGTTACTCAAACTCAATCGGTATCAGAGGAAGTTGCTCAGAAAATTGATAAAGAAATAAGAAAGCTTGTAGATGAAGGATATAATAAAGCTAAGGAAATTTTAACAGAAAAAATAGATGATCTACATAAAATTGCAAAAGCTTTAATAACTTATGAGACTTTAACTGGTGAAGAAATAGAGAATATAATTAATAAAAATTTATATCCTAAAGATAAAATTTTAGATAATCCAGAATCAAAAGATGACCAAGATTCAGCTTTGGGTGCGATGGGTTTGAAACCAAAAATTGTTCATTAATAAATTATGCCAAGATATTACACAAGAGCGTGTAATTTCTACTTCGGCAAACAATCAAAAATTTTAGTAAAGAAAAAACAATCTATCCCTTTGCATCAGATCAAAGAAATATCTTTTGACCATGTTGAAATAATCACAAGAAAAAAAATTAGAAAAATTTCAATAAATAAAATTAGAAATTTACCAAAAAAACTAAAAACAAAAATAAATTCAGATTTAAAAAAAATTAGGTCAAAAAAATCAAATTTTTCAAATTTAAATTTTAAAAAAATTCCAAATATATTGGGTGTTTTAAATCTAACTCCTGATAGTTTTTCCGATGGAGGAAAATTTAACAAAAAAAATAAAGGCGTCAGTCATGCTATCAATTTATATAAAAGTGGTGCCTCATTAGTAGATGTTGGTGGAGAGTCTACAAGACCAGGATCAAAGGAAGTAAATAAAAATCGAGAATTGCATAGAATTAATAAGACATTAAAATTAATTGTAAAAAAAATACCAATATCTTTGGACACAAGAAAATCTGCAATTATGGAAAATGGTATTAGAATGGGGGTTAAACTTATTAATGATGTTTCGGGATTAAGCCATGATCCTAAAACAATAAATGTTTTAAAAAAGTATAAAATTCCATTTGTAATACAGCATTCAATTGGGACACCAGAAAATATGCAAAAGAATCCAATATATAAAAATGAATTATTAGATGTATATGATTATTTTGAAGATAAGATTAAGTTAATAAGGTCTAAAGGTATTAAACACAATAATATAATTTTAGATCCTGGAATTGGATTTGGAAAAAATTTGAAACATAATATGAATCTTATAAGAGGTGTTTCTATTTTTCATTCATTAGGTTTTCCTATACTACTAGGGAATTCAAGAAAAAGATTTATTAAAGATATATCAAAAAAAAATGATAGCGAAACAAGAATCGGTGGAACTATGGCTTCTTCAATTTATT
>CACCGK010000023.1 GCA_902545555.1 uncultured Pelagibacteraceae bacterium | reverse complement strand
AAAACTAATGAACAATTAAATCAATTTTCAAATATATATTTTAATAAAATTAAAAAAAATTTAACAATAAATGAATTATAAACCAATTTTAGTTAATGCTGGAGAACCTAATAGTATTTTTTTAGAAATTTTTTTTAAAACTTTAAAATTAAAAAAAATTAAAAGCCCTATTATTTTAATTTCTTCAGAAAAAATTTTGAAAAAACAGATGAAGAAATTAAAATTTAAAAAAAAAATTAATTTACTTAACAAAGATAATTTTGATTATACTAAATTAAATAACGCTTCAATTAATTTAATTAATGTTAATTATGACCAAGAAAAAGTTTTTGAGAAAATTTCCAAAAAAACAAATAAATTCATTGAGAAAACATTTCAAATTTCATTTGAAATATTAAAACAAGGTAAAATAAATAAATTCATAAATGGTCCTATTTCAAAAAAAAATTTTTTAAGTAGTAAATTCCTAGGAATTACTGAATATATTTCAAATAAATTTTCAGTAAATAATAATTGTATGTTAATATATAATAAAAGTCTCTCAGTATGTCCTATTACAACTCATTTACCTATAAAGCAGGTCGCTAAGAACATTAACAAAAAAAAAATTGTCCAAAAAGTTCTTTTAATTAATAATTTTTATAAGAAAAAATTTAAATATATTCCTAAGATTGCTGTGCTAGGGTTAAATCCTCATTGTGAAAGTATCGATAGATATAATGAAGATGAGAGAATTATTAAACCTGCAATCAAATATTTAAAAAAAAAATGTAATATCTCTGGACCGTTTTCAGCAGACACGATTTTTATTAAAAAATTAAGAAAAGAATTTGATGTAATTGTTGGAATGTATCATGATCAGGTTTTAACACCTATGAAAACACTTTATGAGTATGATGCAATTAATATTACATTAGGTCTTCCATTTATTCGAATTTCTCCAGATCATGGTCCTAATGAAAAAATGTTAGGTAAAAATTTATCTAATCCTACTAGCTTACTAAAGGCAATTAATTTTTTGGACAAAAATTGATTAAAGCAAAAAAAAGTTTAGGTCAAAACTTTCTAATCGATAAAAATATCTTAGAAAAAATTGTAAACATTTCGAATATTGAAAATAAAATTGTCCTTGAAATTGGTCCAGGAACTGGAAATCTTACATCTTGTATACTAAAGAAAAATCCAAAAAAACTTATTGTTATAGAAAAAGATGATGAACTTGCAACAAAACTTGAAAAAAAATTTAATAATCAAATTACAATTATTAACGATGATGTTCTGAAAGCAGATGAAACTAATCTTTTTGATGATAAGATCATAGTTTTTGGTAATTTGCCTTACAATGTTTCAACTGAAATTTTAAGTAAATGGATAATAAATTTAAAAAATAATTTTTGGTTTGAATGTCTAATTTTAATGTTTCAGAAAGAAGTTGCAGATAGAATAATTGCTAAATTTAATACATCAAAATATGGAAGGCTATCAATTATTTGTAATTGGAAACTAAATATAAAAAAAATATGTGATATAAAACCAGGTGCATTTTTTCCAAAGCCAAAAATAGATAGTTCCTTATTAGTTTTTTATCCTAAAAAAAATTTTATTAAAATAAAAGATCCGAATAACCTAGAAAAAATTACTAGAATTTTTTTTAATCAAAGAAGGAAAATGCTGAAAAAACCTTTTAATCAACTTTTTAATGGAGATCATAGAATACTAGATAAACTTAAAATTGACTTAACAATGAGGCCACAAAATCTAGATTTAGATACTTATTACAAACTGACTTGTGAATATGAAAATTTAAGAAGTTAGTTTATCAACATGGTTTCTAATGTAATTTAGATCATAATCTTTGGAACCATTATTTATTACTGCATCAATCAAATTAGTTATTTTTTTATGACATTCATTTAGATCATTATTTATAACTACATAATCATAGTTAATCCAATGTAAAACATCTCTTTCAAATTGTTTCATTCTCTCTTCAGCTATTAATTTATCACTTTCATGTCGCTTAGATAGTCTTTCAAATAAAACTTCTCTGCTTGGAGGAAGTATAAAAAAAGTGATCAATTTATAATCTAATTTTTTATTCTTGATTTGATCTGCCCCCTGCCAATCAATATCAAAAAGCACATTTTTGCCTTTATTTAATTTATCTATTACTGGTGTTCTTGTTGTGCCATAAAAGTTATTGAAAACTTTTGCATATTCTAGGAATTCTTCATTTTTAATTAATCTTTTAAACTCTAACTCATCAACAAAAAAATAATCTTCATTTTGATTTTCGTCTGGCCTAGGCTGTCTTGTTGTGTGTGATATGGAGATTTGAAAATTATCTTTTTCAGATAACTTTTTAACCAGAGTGGTTTTGCCTGCTCCTGATGGAGAAGACAATATGATCATTACCCCATCTTGTTCTGATGGCATTAAAATTTCTAGTTCGCTTTTCCTTCGATAAATTTAACTGCATCACCAACAGTTAAAATTTTCTCAGCTTCACTGTCTGAAATTTCAGATCCAAATTCTTCCTCAAAAGCCATCACTAGTTCAACTGTATCTAAACTATCAGCTCCTAAATCATCTATAAAACTAGATTCTTCAGTAACCTTAGCTTCGTCAATACCTAAGTGATCTGCTACAATTTTTTTAACTTTGCTTGAAACGTCTTCTGACATATTGATCCTTTTTGTTATAAATTCTTAATAGTTTAAAAACCTATTTTGTCAAGCCATATACATGCCTCCATTAATATGCAAGGTTTCTCCATTTATATAACTTGAGTGACTTGAACATAAAAAAAGTACAGCATTTGCAATATCATCTGGCTCTCCTAGTCGGGCAGAAGGAATTTTTGATATTATAGCCTCTTTAAATTTATTATCTAATTTATCTGTCATAGCTGTTTTGATAAAACCAGGTGAAATACAATTTATATTTATATTTTTCTTAGCATATTCTATTGCCAAACTCTTAGACATAGCAATTATACCTGCTTTAGAAGCAGTATAATTGGACTGTCCTAAATTTCCTGTATGCCCAACAACGGAAGTAATATTAACAATCTTTCCAGATTTATTTTTAAGCATTTTTTTAATTGCTGATTTGCTCATTAAAAAAGTTGATGTTAAATTAACATCAATTACTTTTTTCCATTCATCTAGGCTCATCCTTATTGCCAAATTATCTTGAGTAATGCCTGCATTATTAACTATGCAATCTAAACTGCCACCAAGTTCTTTAGTTGCGTTTTCGACAAACTCCTCAATTTTATCGCTTTGAGAAATATCAAACTTTAATATTTTAATATTTCCATATTTACCTTTTAGTTCCTCAAGTTTTTCTATTCTTGTACCTGAAGCTAATATATTTGCTCTAGATTGATTTAATTTTTCAATTATTGAATTACCAATTCCACCTGAGGCGCCTGTAACAATTATATTTTTACCTTTTAAATCGATCATACTTTTAGACCCTCAATATCACTTTGAGAATTAATTGTATCAATTTTTACATTTCTATTAATTCTTTTTACCAAACCTGACAAAACTTTCCCAGGTCCAATTTCTATAAAATGGTCTACACCATTTTGTATCATATTAATCACGCTTTCTCTCCATCTAACTCTATTCTCTATTTGTTTAATCAAGAGATTTTTAAGCTCATCTGGGTCTTCAATCTCATTAGCAGTAACGTTTGAAATTAATTTATTTTGCCCATTTTTAAAATTAAGTTTATTTAACTCTTCTTTCATAATTTTTGTAGCATTATTCATCAATTCGCAGTGAAAGGGTGCACTTACAGGAAGTTTAATATTTTTAATTGAATTATCCTTTAAAATTTGAATTAATTTTTCTAAATCTTCAATTTTTCCACTTAAAACAATTTGACCTTCAGAATTGTCATTTGCAATTTCTGCTTTAAAATATTCTTTATTTTTCATCAAAATTCTTTCAATCTCATCAACTGTTGAGCCTAATGCCGCAACCATCCCACCCTGTCCTTTAGGCACAGAGTTTTGCATTGCATCTCCTCTGACTTTTAATATTTTTAAAGTATCTGAGAAATCGAGATAACCTGCGCATGATAAAGCTGAATACTCACCCAATGAATGTCCAGCAAAATATTTCGCTTTATTTAAATCTAATTTAAATTCTTTCTTTGCTAAATGAAATATCGAGTAACTTATTAAAAAAATTGCTGGTTGTGTGTTGGCTGTTAAATCTAATTCTTCTTTTGGACCCTCTAAAATTAGCTTAGAAATAGGAAAATTTATAATCTCATCTGCCTTATTAAATAAGTTTTTAATTATATCAAATTTATCATAAAGCTCTCTTCCCATTCCCACTATTTGAGATCCCTGACCTGGAAAAATTACTGAAAACATATAAAAAAAACTTATATTTCTGCCTTTTTAACTATTGTAATTGAACTTTTATAATAGTATATCCTCACTTTTTATTAAAGAACTTAAATGAATTTATACGAACATACTATTATAGCTAGGCAAGATACTTCACCAAGTGAATTAAAGCAACTAACTGAAAAATATTCAAAAATTGTTGAGAAAAATGATGGTGAAGTTGTTAAAACTGAAAACTGGGGATTACTAAACTTATCTTATCTGATTAAAAAGAATAAAAAAGGGAGTTACATACACTTTAAAATAAAAGGAAAAGGTAATGTTGTTGATGAATTAGAAAAAAATGAAGCGTTAGATAAAAAATTACTAAGATATCTAACAGTTAGAGTAAAAAAATTTGACTTAAAAACAAACTATTTTGGAAAAAAAGAAGATAGTGAAAAAAAAGAAAGTGTTAAAAACTAATGCCGAAAAGACAAAGTGGAAATAAAAAAGGTAAACAGAGTAACTTTGCAAAATTAAGTATTTTTCAACCCAATAAATATAAATTCAAAAAAACTTGCCCATTATCAGTTAAAGGTGCTCCTCAAGTAGATTACAAAAATATTAAACTTTTAAAAAAATATGTATCTGAGAATGGTAAAATTCTACCTTCAAGGATAACTAATGTTTCTCAAAGGAAGCAAAGAGAACTTTCTCTTTCTATCAAAAGAGCAAGAAACTTAGCATTAATATAAAATGAAAGTAATATTATTAGAAAATGTAAAAAGAATTGGATCTATTGGGGAAGTAATAGATGTAAAAAGAGGTTTTGCTAGAAACTTCCTAATTGCTAATAAAAAAGCTCTTTATGCATCAAAAGAAAACATAAAAGAAGTTGAAAAAATTAAAGCTGAGTTATCTAAAAAAGATAACGAAAAGAAAAAAGAAGCCTCTCAAATTGCTGAACAGATTAATGGTAAAGAGTATTATGTCAAAAAACTAAGTACAGAAAATAATGAATTATATGGTTCAGTTAAACCAACTGAAATTTCAAAACTTATTCAAGAAGAAAACAAAATTGATATAAAGCCTTCGATGATACAACCAGTTGAAGAAATAAAAGCTTTAGGAAAATTTAAAGTTAAAATTTCTTTACACTCAGAAGTTGATGCTGAGATTACAATCAATGTATCTTCGGCTGATACAATTCAATAATTATACATTCTTTTCCCCAGCATCAATTTACAATTTTATTAAATCATTTTTTATGTAAATTTATTTCATGGAAAAAAATTTAAGTATAGTGAAAGATCAGTTTAAAGAATTACCAAATAACATTGAGGCTGAGCAAGCAGTTATAGGATCAATCCTTGTAAGTAATGATATTTTTGATGAAATAAATACAATAATTTCCAATATTAACTTTTATGACCCAATGCATCAAAAAATATTTGAGGCAGTTGAAAGCCTTATCTACAAAGGAATGTTAGCTAATCCAATTACTTTAAAAAATTATTTTGAAGATGAAAAGGATGAAATAAATGTACCAGAATATTTGGTAAAAATCACAAAATTCTCTACATCAGTTAGGCAAGCAATAGAATACTCAAAAATAATTTACGACATGTTCGTAAGGAGAGAATTAATAAAAATTTCTGAACAAACTATTGATAATGCAAAATTAAATGATCTTGATACTAACGGACAATCTATAATCGAAAGTTCTGAAAGATTATTATTTGATTTAGCTGAAAAAGGTTCTTTCAATTCTTCTTTAGTAAAATTTGATGAAGCAATGAAACAAACAATTGAAATGGCTTCGGCTGCTTATAAGAATGAAGAGGGGATCGTTGGTGTCCCAACTGGTTTAAAAGATTTGGATGATAAGCTTGGTGGTTTGCATCAATCAGATTTAATTATTATTGCTGGTAGACCATCGATGGGTAAAACTTCACTTGCAACAAATATTGCTTTCAACGCTGCCCAAAAATTACAAGAGAGTGGAAAGAAATCATCTATAGCTTTCTTTTCTCTTGAAATGTCTTCAGAACAATTATCTACAAGGATTATTTCTGAACAAGCAAGGATTAGTTCTAATGATATTAGAAGAGGAAGGATATCAGACGACCAATTTGATAAGTTTTTAGAAACATCAAAAAATATTTCTGAACTGCCTCTTTATATTGATGAAACACCAGCAATAAGTATTGCCGCTTTAAGTAACAGAGCAAGACGTATTAAAAGGCTTTTTGGTCTCGATATGGTTGTGGTTGATTACATACAATTAATGAGAGGAACTACATTTAACAAAGATGGAAGAGTTCAAGAGATATCACAAATTACTCAAGGACTTAAAGCAATAGCTAAAGAACTCTCTGTTCCTGTTGTAGCTCTTTCGCAGCTTTCTAGACAAGTAGAACAAAGAGATGATCACAAACCACAATTGGCAGACTTAAGAGAATCTGGATCTATTGAACAAGATGCCGATGTTGTAATGTTTGTTTATAGAGAAGGATATTATTTGCAAAGAAAAGAGCCAAGAGAAGCAACAGTTGAACACGCTGAATGGCAAGCAAAAATGAATGAAGTTGCACATTTAGCTCAAATTATAATTGGAAAACAAAGACACGGTCCTATTGGGAATGTAACTCTTGAATTTGAGGAAAGATTTACAAAATTTAAGGATACTCAATTAAGTTAAATTCCAATATAAAGAGCTTGAATGATAGCTCATTTTTACCAAAACCTTATCCTTAAAAATCCTAAAGCAATAATTGTATTGTTAATTATTACTATTTTAAGTTTCGGATACTATTCAAAAAATTTTAGGCTAGATGCTTCATCAGAAACATTATTAATAGAGGGTGACCCAGATTTAGCATATTTGAAAGAAGTCTCTGAAAGATATGGATCTAAAGAATTTTTAATTCTTACCTATACACCAAATGATGGAATGGCAACTGACACATCAATTAATAATTTGTTAAGTTTAAAATATAAAATTCAGAGCCTCAATTGGGTCCATAGTGTAATTACATTATTAGATATTCCACTTTTAAACAATTCTGATGCTCCCCTTCAAGAAAGACTAGAAAGCTTCAAAACATTAAAAGATGCAGATGTTGATAGAAATCGAGGTTTTAAAGAAATTTTAAATAGTCCTGTTTTTCGAAATTTTGTCATTAGCGAAGATGGTAAAACTAGTGGAATTATTGTTAACATTAAACAGTCTCAAAAATTAGAAGATATAGAGAATAAATCAAAAGAAGAAGCTGAAATAATTAAAGATCAAATCAAAAAACAAAATCATCAGAATATTTTAGAAATTAGACAAGTCATTCAAAGCTATGGTGATGTTGGAAAAATTTATCTTGGTGGAATACCAATGATTGCTGATGACATGATGACTTTTATCAAAAGTGATATAATAGTTTTTGGTTTGGGAGTTCTAGTTTTTATAATTGCTACTTTATGGTTTGTTTTTAGAAACCTTCTTTGGATCGTAGTTCCTATAAGTAGTTGTCTTTTTTCTGTGATAATAATGATGGGGTTACTTGGATTGCTAGGTTGGAAAGTTACAGTCATCTCATCAAATTTTATTGCACTGATGTTGATTTTAACTATGGCAATGAATATTCATATGAGTACTAGGTTTCTTCAGCTAAAAAAAGATTTTCCATCAAAAAATAATTTTGAAATTATTTCATTAACAACATCAAAAATGTTTTGGCCAATTCTTTATACTGTTCTAACTACAATTTTTGCATTCTTATCTTTGATTTTTAGTGAAATAAAACCTATTATCGATTTTGGCTGGATGATGACTTTTGGCTTGATTACATCATTTATCATTACATTTACTTTACTACCTACCCTTTTAAACTTTGCACCCACAAATAATATTTCAGTAAAAAAAGAACAGAAATCAAAAATTACTAATTTACTCGGTATAATTTCTATAAATAATAAAAACTCAATTTTCTTGGTAACTGGAATAGTTATAATTTTCAGTATTGTTGGAATAACTAAGCTTGAAGTTGAAAATAGTTTTATAAATTATTTTAATAAGAATACAGAAATTTATAAGGGTATGAAACTTATAGATGAGGAGTTGGGTGGAACCACACCTTTAGAGGTTATTATTAAATTTCCTGAAAAAGAAAAGGTAAATAAGTCTGAAGAAGATGACGAGTTTGAGGATTGGGGTGATGAGGAAGATACCAATGATGAAAAATATTGGTTTACTAAAGATAAAATTGATCTAATTACATCTATTCATAATTACTTAGATAGCTTACCCGAAATTGGTAAAGTTCTATCTTTTTCATCTATTGTTGAGGTTGCTACTCAATTAAATAACAACAAGCCTTTAGGTACTTTAGAAATGGGAGTGCTTTACTCTAAAATTCCTGAGAACATTAAAACTGAAATCATCGATCCTTATCTTTCAATTAAAGATAATGAAGCTCGAATTAGTTTAAGAATTATAGACTCGCAGGAAGATTTAAGAAGAAACGATTTAATTAGCAAAATTAATTTTGATTTAAAAGATAAATTCGGCTTAGAGGAAAAAGATTACAAACTAGCGGGTGTCTTAATATTATTTAATAATTTATTACAAAGTCTGTTTAAATCTCAAATTTTAACATTGGGATTGGTTATGATTGGAATATTTTCAATGTTCATAATCTTATTTAGAAATATTAAGCTTTCATTGATTGGTGTTGTTCCAAATTTTATTGCTGCTTTTTTTATATTAGGAATAATTGGATTATTAGGAATACCGTTAGATATGATGACGATAACGATTGCAGCAATTACAATAGGAATTGCAGTAGATAACAGCATTCACTATATTTACAGATTTAAAGAAGAGTTTAATAAAATAAAGGATTACAACAAAACATTAAAAACTTGTCATTCAACTGTTGGGGTCGCTATACTAAACACTTCAATTACGATTGTTTTTGGATTTTCAATTTTGGTCTTATCAAAGTTTATCCCAACAATTTATTTTGGTGTGTTTACAGGACTAGCTATGTTATTGGCTATGATATCAGTATTAACTTTACTTCCTGCATTAATCTTAATTATTAAACCTTTTGGCAAATCATCTTAATGTTAGAAATCATAAACGATTTTTATAAAGCAATATCGATAATTGATTTAATTTACTTGATTTTAACATTCCTTTCTTTGATAAATTGTTACAAAAAGGGCTTCATTTTAAGTATTCTTTCAATGGCTAAATGGTTGCTGGCATACATAATTACATTAATTCTATTTCCAAAAATTAAACCCTATGTAAAAGGCATAATTGATAATGAGTATGTGCTAGATGTTAGTTTAGGAATAGTAATATTTGTGGTTGTTATCTTTTTAGTTTTATTAGTTAATAAAGGAATCAGCAAAGCAGTCAGATATACAGGGATTGGTGGCTTAGATGCTTCATTTGGATTCTTTTTTGGTTTTATAAGAGCTTACATTATTTCTGTATGTATCTTTTCAGGTGTTCATATCGTTTATAATTATGATAAATGGCCAATAAATTTTGACAAATCATACGTCTTTCCATATTTAGAAAAAGGTAGTAGTTATCTGATAAAAGAATTTCCTAATGAAAAAACATATCAAGATTCTAAAGAAAAAATTACAGATCTATAATCCAAGACTACAAGAAGAATGTGGAGTTTTTGGTATTAGCAATGCAAAAGATGCTTCGGCTCTAACAGCGCTTGGACTACATGCATTGCAACACAGAGGTCAAGAAGGTTGTGGGATAGTTACATTTGATGGAGAAAAATATTACTCTGAAAAAAGATTTGGTTTAGTTGGTGATAATTTCAACAAAGAAAAAGTGCTTAATAATCTTAAGGGAAATTATGCAATTGGCCATAACAGATACAGCACAACCGGAAACAATATATTAAGAAATATA
Organism: uncultured Pelagibacteraceae bacterium; assembly: GCA_902545555.1. Classification (GTDB taxonomy): domain Bacteria; phylum Pseudomonadota; class Alphaproteobacteria; order Pelagibacterales; family Pelagibacteraceae; genus Pelagibacter. The sequence goes on along the minus strand of CACCGK010000023.1, from coordinate 1,307 downwards.
CAGCCTTTTTTTGCTGACACCAATGCAGGTGGTATTGGAGTTGCGCATAATGGAAATCTTACTAATTCAATAGCTTTGAGAAATAAACTAGTTGAGGATGGAGCTATATTTTACACTACTTCAGATACTGAAACGATTGTTCAATTAATTGCTAAATCAAAGAGACCAAAAACAATTGATAAAGTAATTGATGCAATTTTTCAGATTCAAGGTGGCTATGCATTAGTGATGTTAACGCAAAACTCATTAATTGGGGTAAGAGATCCTTATGGAATTAGACCACTAGTAATCGGTAAGCTCGGCAACAGTTATGTCTTAGCATCTGAAACTTGTGCGTTTGATATAATTGGTGCAAAATTTGTAAGAGAAGTTGAAAATGGCGAAATAGTTTTAATTGAAAATAATGAACTAAAAAGTATTAAGCCCTTTCCTGCTAAAAAAGTTAGACCATGTGTATTTGAATATATTTATTTTTCAAGACCAGACAGTCTTATAGGAGGCAAAACAGCATATGAGCATAGAAAAAACATTGGAAAAGAGCTAGCAAAAGAAAATGATACTGATGCTGATATAATAGTTCCTGTTCCAGATTCTGGAAATGCTGCTGCTATGGGTTTTGCTCAAGAATTAAAAATGAACTTTGAACATGGATTAATTAGAAATCATTATGTTGGAAGAACTTTCATCGAACCAAGCCAAAAAATAAGAAGCTTGGGAGTAAAATTAAAATTAAATGCTAATCAAACAACAATTAAAAATAAAAAAATAATTCTAATTGATGACTCACTTGTTCGGGGAACCACATCTTATAAAATAGTTAAAATGCTTTATGATGCTGGCGCAAAAGAGGTTCATGTTAAAATTGCATGCCCAGAAATAAGATACCCAGATTTCTATGGTGTAGATACACCTACAAAAAAAGAATTGTTAGCAGCAAATAAAACAAATGATGAAATTTGTAAATATATTGGAGCTAAATCTTTAAGATTTTTATCAATAGAGGGATTATATAAAGCTATTGGTTTTGAAAAAAGAAATGAAACATATCCACAATTAACAGATCATTATTTCACGGGAGAATATCCTGTTAAATTAGTAGATGAATTAGGAGATAATAAAATAACTCAGTTATCTTTATTAAGTACTGGGTCAAATAATTAAGTTATGAAAACAGTTAATTTTACTGAAATGAAAAATGGAACTAAGGAAGATTATGAGCTTCTTGAAAAATTTGAGAAAAACTTTGAAAGACAAACAGCTGAGAGAGTTTTAAATTATTTATCGAAACAAACTACAACTTTAGAAGG
>CACCGK010000022.1 GCA_902545555.1 uncultured Pelagibacteraceae bacterium | reverse complement strand
TTCCTCTTTTTCCATAGCCTCTTATATGGTAAGGATTTTGATAATTTCTAGATGTCTAAACAAAAAATTGATAAATTACTCATTGGCACGAATAACAATGGTAAATTACGTGAAATCAAGAGTTTATTGCCGAAAAGCATTAAAATTCATTCTACATCCGAATTTAATCTGAAGAGCCCAGCTGAAAATGGAAAAACATTTAAAGAAAATTCATTAATCAAATCTAAATATTTTTCTAAAAAAACAGGATTAATGTGCTTGGCTGATGACTCTGGCTTAGAGATTGATTTTTTGAATAAAAATCCTGGAATTTACTCTGCAAGGTGGGGTGGAAAGCATGGAGATTTTAACGAAGCTATAAGAAAAGTTTACAGAGAGCTTAATAAAAAAGATAAAAATTGGAAAAATAAAAAAATTAAAGCAAGATTTATTTGTGCTCTTTCTATTTCATATTTAAATAAAAAAATTGCTTGTGTGTTGGGAAAAGTAGAGGGATATATTTCACACAAACCAAAAGGAAAGAATGGATTTGGTTATGATCCAATTTTTATTCCTTTAAGAAAAAGAAAAACTTTTGGAGAAATGAAGCCATCACAAAAATATAAAATGGATCATAGATACCAAGCTTTTAAAAAAATTAGAAAATTTCTATAAGTTTTTGATCTTCAATTTTATAAAAATTAAGTCTGTGATTAATTTTATTATTTTTGATATCAAAAATTCCTATTTTTCCTTTGAATGAATTTTTTCTTTTGAAAATTTTACTTAAATTTTCTTTATTTGAATTTAATGATAAATAATAAACCAATCCAACAAGATCATAGCTTAATAAAGACAAGTGTGTGGGGTCTTCATTAAATGCGTTAAAGTATTTTATTTTATAGCTATCAAAATTTTCTTTATTTATTGAAGGATAATATAAAGGTTGAATATCAGTTTCTTTTAATAAACTTTCATCAAACCACTGATTTAAAGTTATAAAATATTTATTTTTAGGAAGTACGTCAGTATATAAAAGTGATGTAGATACACTTTTTAAACTTTCATCAAAATCTGCAATAACGACTGCATCAAAATTTAAACCACCTAAAGTATATCTTTTTTCAAGTCTTTTTATTTTTTTTTCTTTATTTGAATCATTAGAATTTCTTATCCTTTTTATTTCATCCTCTAAATTTTTCTTTCTTATTCTGTAGTTTGTAATTTCCTCTATTTGTTTTGTTAGTTTTGTAGGCTCAGTATTATATTCATAATCTTTATAAATTTTTATCTTTGAACTTTTCATTCCTTTTTTAACTTCAAATTCGTAATCTTGAATCGGTGTTAAAAAAATAGTTCTTTGAATCTGATTATTTTCTAAAAATTTTTTTATTGTATTAAATTGTGATGTAGAATTAATTCCAGCAGAAATTACATTTTTTGGAAGATCTAAAGTTTTATTGGTTAATGATAAAAATGTTAAATTTTTCATTTCATCTAAATAGGTCAAACTTTTGTAAAACACAGGGCCAATAACAATTTTTATTCCCATTTCACTTAATTCAAATGCTGATTTTAAAGTTTGGTTAGCTTTAGTTGCAGTATCTTTTGGATAGATTTCTATTAATTCATTATCAATATCTTTAACAGCTAATCCAACTGCTTTAATAATTGATTCTCCAATTTTTTTATTTTCCCCTGTCATAGGCACTAATAATCCTATTTTAATTTTTTCTTGAGCATTAACAGCTGAAAAAAATAGAGAGTAAAAACTAAAAAAAATAAAATAAATAATATTAATTAATTTAATCATTTTGATGTTAGTATAATATTTTTTAAGCTAAATTATGATCATAAAACCACAATTTAAATTAAAAGAATACGAAAATGGTCTTTATTTGGTATCAACTCCTTTAGGGAACCTAAAAGATATAACTTTAAGAGCAATTGAAGTTTTGCAGAAATCTGATTATATTTTATGTGAAGATACTCGAGTTTCAAAAATTCTTTTAGATAAATATCAAATAAAATCAAAATTAATTTCAAATCATAAATTTAATGAAAAGAAAAATAAATTGAAAATTATTGAATATTTAAAATCTGGAAAATTAATCTCTTTGATATCTGATGCTGGTACACCTAGTATTTCTGATCCAGGTTCAATTTTAGTTAATGAGTGTATTGATAATGATATAAAAATTTTTCCCATTCCGGGACCTTCGGCTGTTGCTGTTTCAGTTTCAATCAGTGGATTTTCAGATAAATTTTTATTTTGTGGTTTTTTTCCTGACAAAAAACAGGAATTATCTAGTGAATTAAAAAAATTTTCAGAATTTGAGAATTCTTTAGTTTTTTTTATTTCTCCTAAAAAAATTAACAAAATCATACCTGAGATAAAAAAAAATTTTAGTGGAAGAAAAATAGTTTTTTGTAGGGAAATATCAAAAATGTATGAAGAATATATTAGGAAAAATGTAGATGAATTAGAATTATTTGAAAAAGAACCAAAAGGTGAACTCACTGTTGTTATTTCTGAAAGAAAAATAAAAAAAAATATCTCTAAAAAATTAACTGAATCAGATATGAATATAATAAAAAAAATGATTAATAAATTGTCTACTAAAGAAATTACAGATATTTTAAGTGAAATCAGTAATGTATCTAAAAAAGAAATATATAATTATTGTTTAGAATTAAAAAATGAAAAATAAATTATTAATTTTTATCCTACTGAGTTTTATTTTAAGCGGATGTGCTGGTGTTGGTTCCAAAGGTCTTTTTGGAACTGGTGTTTCAGTTGCTTTAGACCCAAGAACAGTAGGTACACAAATAGATGATTCGATAATGCAGAAAACAATAAGTGCAAAAATTATAACTAGAGATAGAAAATATCTTCTTTCAGTAAAAACAAAAGTTTTAGATGGTAGAATTTTTATAACTGGAAAAGTAGATAATCCAGAGGAAAAATTAATTATTACTAAATTAGCATGGGAAACAAAAGGTGCTCGTTCTGTAAGGAATGATATAAAAATTAAAGAGGAATTTAAATTTAAACAATCTGCTAAAGATGTTTTAATTACATCTCAACTTAGAACAGCTTTAATTTTAAACAAAAATATTAAATCTACCAATTATCAAATCGACACATATAAAAAGAAAATTTATGTTTATGGTATTGCACTTACACTTGAGGAAAAAGATTTAGTTATAAGCGAAGCTAAAGAAATACTTGATGTAGAAGATGTAATTGCAAGTATTATGCTTGTTGAAGATTTAAGAATTCAAAGAGAATAATTATTTTTTATAATCAATTACTTGAGAAGAGTAAGCGGAAATTGATGCTAAATTAAGTATTTCCGAAGTGGATGACCTTAAAGGAGCGATTTCTATTGGCAAACCTAAGCCAATTAACAATGGACCTATCACTTTTGTATCCCCTATAGTTTTCATTAATTTATAAGAAATTGCTGCACTATGCTGTCCTGGCATTATCAAAATATTTGCTTTACCAACAATTTTTGCGAAAGGGTAAAGTTCTTCGTATTCTGGATTTAGAGCAACATCTGGTTGCATATCTCCATCAAATTCAAAATCAACTTTTTTTTCTTTTAATATTTCAACTGCATTCCTGATATGTTTTGTTCTACTTGTAAGAGGTTGTCCAAAAGTTGAGTGTGAAACGAAAGCAACTTTAGGATCAAATCCGAAAAGTCTAACCACTCTTGCTGTTGATATTGCCATTTCAGCCATTTGTTCAGATGTGGGATATTCATGAACACTTGTATCGCCAACAAAGATAGTTCTTCCTTTATGTACGATCATATTTAATCCAAACATAATTTCACCTTTTCTAACATCAACAACTTGCTTAATTTTTTCAAATGAAGCCCCAAAACGTCTTGTATTGCCTGTTACAGCACCATCAGCATCGCCACAAGCAACCATACTCGTTGCCCAGACGACTCTATCATTTCTAATCATTCTGTCACAATCTCGTTCTAATAATCCTTGTTCTCTTTGCAATTTTTTAAATAAATGTTTAACGTATCTTTTTCTTTTTTCTTCATCTCTTGAATTAACAATCTCAATGTCAAAATTTTCACTGTAACCAATATTTTTAATCTGTTCTTTAATTTTACTTTCCTTACCAACTAGGATTGGAATACCTAATTTTGAATTTTTAAATGCTATAGCGGCTTTTAAAGTATTTTCATCTTCACCATCAGCAAAGACAATTCTCTTTTGATTTTTTTTGATAAATGAATTTATACCTTGCATAATGGTCACCGTTGGGTCTAGTCTTTGTTTTAGTTGATCTTTATAAACCTCAAAATCATCTATATTTTTTCTAGCTACTCCACTATCTATAGCTGCTCTTGCTACAGCTGCTGGTATTACGCTAATTAATCTTGGATCAAATGTTGATGGAATAATATAATCTTTTCCATAATGAGGTCTTTCTCCACCCATAGCAGCAACAACTTCATCAGGAACATCTTCTCTTGCAAGTTTAGCAATTGCATTAGCTGCAGCAACTTTCATTTCTTCATTTATCGTTTTGGATCTAACATCTAAAGCTCCTCTAAATATATAAGGAAATCCAATTAAATTATTTACTTGATTTGGGTAATCTGACCTCCCTGTAGCAACAATTGCATCATTTCTAACCTCATTAATTTCCTCTGGGGTAATTTCAGGATCAGGATTAGCACAAGCAAATATTACTGGATTTTTTGCCATAGATTTAACCATCTCTTTTTTAAGAACACCTTTTGCAGACAATCCTAAAAATACGTCTGCACCTTTAATAGCATCCTTTAAAGTTCTATGTTTAGTTTTAATTGCGTATCTGGATTTCCATTGATCAATTCCCTCTGTTCTTCCTTCGTAAATAACACCCTTTCTATCAAGCATTATTATATTTTCAGATTTTACTCCTGAGTTTTTAAATAATTCAGTACAAGCTTGTGCTGAAGCTCCAGCACCATTAACTACAACTTTAATTTTTTTTATTGATTTACCACAGATATCTAAGGCATTAATTAATGCTGCAGTTGTTATGATTGCAGTTCCATGTTGGTCATCATGAAAAACTGGAATATCTAAAATTTCTTTTAATTTCTGTTCTATTATAAAACAATCTGGCGCCGCTATATCCTCTAAATTTATTCCTCCGAAGCTAGGTGCAAAATTTTTAATTGAATTTATGATTTCTTTTGAATCTTTACAATCAATCTCTAAATCGATCGAATCAATATCTGCAAATCTTTTAAATAATACAGCCTTTCCTTCCATCACAGGCTTTGATGCAAGAGCACCTAAATTTCCCATTCCTAATATTGCTGAACCATTACTAATTACAGCAACAAGGTTTCCTTTACTTGTGTAATCATATGCTGCCTCTGGGTTTTCACTAATCTTTTTTACTGGGGCTGCAACTCCTGGAGAATATGCTAAAGCAAGATCACGCTTAGTTGTCATATTTTTTGAAGAAATAATCTCAATCTTGCCTGGTTTTTTGTCTTTATGAAAATCTAAAGCTTCTTTATCTGTGTAATGATCGATTTTTGTTTTTTTCATTTCTGATAACAATAAGTGTACAATTGGGGTAAAATTAAGACTAATATGATTTATGAACTTACTTAAGTCAACAGGTACATTCGGTTTTTATACTATCATTAGTAGATTGCTTGGTTATTTGAGAGATATTTTAATAGCAATTTTTCTAGGAACAGGGATGTTGGCGGATGCCTTTTTTGTAGCATTTAGAATTCCAAATACTTTTAGAAGATTATTTGCCGAAGGCACTTTTAATGCTGCATTTGTTCCAAGTTATTCATCAGAAATTACTAAGGGAAAAAAACAATCAAACAAATTTGCTAATGATATTTTTAATCTTCTTTTTTTAGGGTTGTTATTTTTAACAATAATAATTGAAATTTTTATGCCTGTATTTGTTTCAATTATTGCTCCAGGATTTGTGGATGATTTTGAAAAAATGGAAGTAGCTATAAATTTAACAAGAATTACTTTTCCCTTTTTATTTTTTATTTGTTTAGCTTCATTTTTTTCTGCAATTTTAAATTCACATAATAAGTTTGCAGCTGCAGCTGCGGCTCCAATAATTTTGAATATTGTTTTAATTTTGGTGTTAATTTATTCTAGGTCTTTAGGTGACCAGTTAGTTTATTATTTATCTTTTGGAGTTTCTATAGCTGGTTTCCTACAGTTAATATTTTTATACAAATACGTTTCTAAATACTACTCATTTGAATTTAATTTCAATTTAAAAGTAAGCAATAAAGTTAAGTTTTTTTTTAAAAAACTTTTGCCGAGTATTTTTTCCTCTGGAGTAACTCAAATTAATATCTTAATTGGAACAATAATCGCATCTTTTCAAGCAAGTGCTGTTTCTTATTTATATTATGCTGATAGAATTTATCAAATTAATTTAGCTATAGCTGGTATTGCGATTGGTGTTGTAATACTTCCACAGCTTTCAAAACATATTCAATCTAGAAAAAAAAATAAGATTCTGGTCATACAAAATAAAGCTCTTGAATTAAGTTTATTCTTAAGTCTTCCTGCAACTATCGCTTTAATCATAGGATCAGAACAAATTATCTCAGCTTTATTTGGTTATGGATCTTTTAACGAAAATTCAGTGAACAATTCAAGTTTAGCCTTATATTATTTTGCATTAGGGCTTCCAGCTTTTGCTTTGATAAAGGTTTTTTCAAGTTTTTTCTTTGCAAATCATGACACTAAAACTCCATTTTATATTTCTTTTATTTCAGTATTACTTAATATTTTTGTTAGTATTTATTATTTTAGTGAAATTGGTTTTATAATAATTCCAATAGCTACATCTATTTCATCTTGGTTTAACTCATTATTGTTATTTTTATTTTTAAAAAATCGACAGTTGTTTTATTTCAATAAAATTTTTTTTATTAAATTTATTAAAATAATTTTTGCATCAATTGTGATGGGTTTATTTTTCAATTTTTTGTTAAATTTTTTTCAAAACGAATTAGCATTTAATCAATCAATTAAATCTTTATATTTACTTTTGTCTGTTATATTAGGATTATTGTTTTATTTAATTGTTTGTTATTTCATCAAAGCTTTTCAAATGAATGATATTAAACTAAAGTATTAAATTTATGGGTAAAAAAATATTCTCTGGTGTTCAGCCTACAGGTAATCTTCATCTTGGAAATTATTTAGGTGCAATAAAAAACTTTGTAGATTTAAATAACGATAAAGATAACAAATGCATTTTTTGTGTAGTTGATTTGCATGCCATCACTGTTAAGCAAGATCCTAAAGAATTAAAAAATAATATTAGAGAAACTGTTGCAACTTTTATTGCAAGCGGGATCGATCCAAAAAAAAGTATAATTTTTAATCAATCTAGAGTAGCAGCTCATGCGGAAGGAGCATGGATATTAGGATGTGTTGCTAGAATGGGTTGGTTAAATAGAATGACCCAATTTAAGGAGAAAGCTGGTAAAGATAAAGAGAAAGCTAGTATTGGTTTATATTCTTACCCGGTTCTAATGGCAGCTGACATTCTTTTATATGATGCTACTCATGTTCCTGTAGGTGATGATCAAAAACAACATTTGGAGTTGTGTAGAGATATAGCTCAAAAATTCAATAATGATTTTGAGGCAGAAAATTTTCTTCAAGTTCCAGAACCATTAATACAAAAAGAGTTTTCAAGGATTATGAGCTTAAAAGATGGTTCAAAAAAAATGAGCAAATCAGAATTATCAGACTTAAGCAGAATAAATTTAACAGACGATAAAGATCAAATTATAAACAAAATCAAAAAAGCAAAAACTGATCCTTTGCCTATGCCACGAGATTTAAAGGAACTTAATGAAAGATTAGAAGCAAAAAATCTTCTGGGAATTTATTCAAGCTTAACTAATTCTAAATTAGAAATTTCATTGAAAAATTTTGCAGGTAAAAATTTTTCAGAATTTAAAGAAATATTAACAGAAGAACTTGTAAACAAAATTGAGCCTATTTCAAATGAGATAAAAAAACTGTTGGAAGATAAAAGTTATTTAGATGAAATTCTTCTAGATGGGGTTGAAAAAGCAAATATGATTGCTTCTAAAAAGATTGAAAGAATTAAAGAAATAATAGGTTTTTAATAAAAATATATAATCAAGTTTTATTTTTTAAAATATTCACTATATATAATTTATGTTCGTACAAACAGAAGTAACACCAAATCCGAATTCTTTAAAATTTCTTCCTGGGAAGAAAGTTTCAAATAGTGGTCCATATGAAATTACAAATAAAGAAGATATCAAAAATGAATTGGTGAGAAATATTTTGTCAATAAATGGTGTTCAAGGTATTTTTTTAGGTCAAGATTTTATTTCAGTAAATAAAAACCAAAATGTTAAGTGGGACGAAATAAAACATATCGTAATTTCTCTAATAAATGATTTTTATGCAGATGGTAAAGAGTTTGTAATTGATGAAAATATAAAAGAGGAAGATTTAGATTTAAGTGAAATAGAATCAAAAATTGTAAAAATTTTAGAAGAAAAAATAAGACCTGCTGTTGCTAGAGATGGTGGAGATATAAAATTTAAAGAGTTTAAGGACGGAATTGTTAAGGTACAATTGCAAGGAAGTTGTTCTGGATGTCCCAGTTCAACAATGACTTTAAAACAAGGTGTTCAAAATCTTTTATGTCATTATTTACCAGAGGTAAAAGAGGTTGTTGCTATACAATAATTAATTATGAGAAATTTTAAAAAATCAGGATTTTTAAAAAATAAAAGCCTCAATATAGTTTCACGGTTTTTTTTAAGTTCTTTTATTGTAATTTCATTCTTTTATGTAGCTCCGATAATTATTAGTTTTACTGATAAAAATTTTATTAATAAAGAATTTACAAATAATTCAAAAAATATTTTAAATAATACTTTAAATAAAGATAAATTAATTGAGGAAGACCTAACAACAGATGCTGATGAAAGAGATTTATTATACGATATTTTAGAAGAAAATAATTCTGAAATTAATTTAGTCAGATATACGACATCTGAGATTGATTCATTATTTAAAGAGGTAAATTATAATTTAAAAGATGTAAGAGATACAAAATTAGTAAAACCAATAGATATTGGTCTTCTACCAAAGGAAATTAAAAATATTGCAAATACTAAAAAAAGAAAAGATATGTTTATAAAAATTGTTCTACCTTTAATAGTTAAGGAAAACAATAAAATTAGAGTTGACAGAAAAAGATTATTCGCAATTTTAAACAAAAATAGTAACACTGATATTGAAAAAAAATGGTTAGAAAAAAAGTATAAACAATACGGTGTAAGAAAAAATGATTTATCTACTTTGAAAGTAAGAATGGATGAAATACCAGTTTCATTAGCAATAGCTCAAGCTGCTAAAGAAACCGGCTGGGGTACTTCAAGATTCGCTTTAAAGGGAAATGCTTTATTTGGACAATGGACTTGGTCTGGAGAAGGATTAAAACCTAAAAATGCTGATGAAGGTAAAGATCATAAAGTTATGAAATTTCATAGCTTACAATTATCTGTAAGAGCATATTTAAGAAATTTAAATACACACTCAACATATAAAAATTTAAGGAAAGCAAGAACAGAACTTAGAAATCAAAATAAACCTTTAGATAGTCTAATTTTATCTAAACATTTAGATAAATATGCAGAAACAGGAAATCAATATATAGAGGTTTTACAAAAAATTATTGAACAAAATAACTTAAAAGATTTTGATGAAGCGAGATTGTTGCCATCAAGCAAAGATTTAGAGAGTTTAATTTAATTTTCTTTTATAGGAAATTGCACACCAAACCATCTCCATTTTCCATCATCATTCAGCGAACAATTAATTCTTCCTCTTCTTGGTTTGAATGGTTCTCTAAATTCAATCGTTAAAGAGTTGTTAGCAAATGTTGTTTTTGATTTGTCCCAAATATCTCCCTCATTAGAATAGCAATTAATATTAGATAAATTTTTTTGCTCTTTGAAAAATTCAACTTTGAAATTTGGAGGGTTTGTGTTTTTGAATAATTGTTTTTCCTCAGGAAGTATTCTTTTATATTCAAGTGGAAAATAATTTATTATTGATTTAAATCTTTTTAACTCCCCGTATTTTTCATTAATTGGAAATCTAGGTAACTCAAATTTATCTTTATTTAAATCAATAACACCAGAATGCTGGCCAAAAGCATATTTGAAATTTTTAGATATATAGTCTTTCATAAATTTAGAGTATTCCCCAAAGGGATATGAGAATAGGTTAGGGATATAACCAAGTTCCCTTAGAAAAATTTTGTTAGCCGTTTCAATATCTAAAATAAACTCTTCATTGCTTACATCTATGAGATATTCATGAGTATGAGAATGATGCCCTATGTTTGCAAAATCATTCCCTTCAATTTCTTTAATTTGTTCCCAAGTCATATAACCTCTTTTTCCCACTGGTTCAGTTGAAACAAATAAAATAAAAGGAATTTTATTTTCTTTTAAATAAGGCCATGCCTCAGTATAAAAAGATTCGAATGCATCATCGATAGTTATAAGTATTTCTTTTTTTTGTTTTGGTTTATTAAATTGTTCATCAAAATTATTTGGATTATGAAAATTAAAATCTGAGTTCTTAATAATATTTATGTGTTCCTCAAATATATCCATTTTTATATTGGTTGAGGGGTACTTATTCTCATTAAAACGGTGATACATTATTGATAGAATCCCTTCATCATTAGAATAGTATTTGATATTATTTTCATCTGATTTAGAACTGATATTAGAAAATAAAATAATTATGAATAAACTTATAATCGATGTAGCAAGTGAAAAAATTTTTTTAATGATCATAACTAATAAAGATATTTATAATATTACAAAAGAGAATACTAAAATTAATTATGAAAAATTAACTTTGATTATTAATGACTTTTTAAACTCTCATCAACTAAACTTGAAAGATATTAACACAATTTATTTAAATAGAGGGCCTGGAAGTTTTGCAGGAATACGAAATTCGCTTTCTATAGTTAAAGCATTTAATTTAACTAATAATATTGATTATTATTGTTATAGCATTCAAGATTTCAAAGGTGAAAAAGACATAAAATACAAAAATATTCCTGATTTGTGTGATAAATTTAATATTAAAAAAAATTTGATTAACCCTATTTATTTAAGTTAAAATTATTTTATGTCAGAAACAATAGAACAAAAATGTCTAGCAAAAGGGGTTAAATTAACCGATCAAAGAAGAGTTATTGCGCAAGTAATGTCAGTGTCTTCAGACCACCCGAATGTAGATGAGCTTTATAATAGAGTATCTAAAATTGATCCAAAAATAAGTATTGCAACTGTTTATAGAACAGTAAAATTATTTGAAGAGTCTGGAATATTAACAAAACATGAGTTTAAAGGTGGAAAAGCAAGATATGAGGAGCTTAATGAAGGCCATCATGATCATTTAATAGATGTGAAAACTGGTGAAATTATAGAATTTGTAGACGAAGAAATTGAAAAGCTGCAAAAAAAAGTTGCAGAAAAATATGGATATACATTAGTGGACCATAAACTGGAATTATATGGGGTTAAGAAAAAATCCCAATAATATGAGTCAAAAA
>CACCGK010000021.1 GCA_902545555.1 uncultured Pelagibacteraceae bacterium | reverse complement strand
AAAAAAAGGAAATTAAATGAAAAACCAGATAAATTAATTGAAAAAATAATTGAAGATTTCAAGTTTGTAACTCCAAAAAATTTACCTAATATTTGTGCATTAATCTCTGGATATTTTTCTTATGATTCAATCAGATACATAGAAAAGATTCCGAATAGTTGTAAAAATGATCTCAATTTACCCGATGTTAGACTTCTTCGTCCGAGAACTTTAGTCATTCATGACAATTTAAAAAAAGAAATATTTTACATATCTAATATTTTTAAAGATGAAAAAATTAAAAACTATAAAAATAAATATGAAGAAGTTAAATCTGATTTGTTTAAATTACTAATTCAGTCATCAATTAATAATATTGATAAAAAAATAATTCAAAAATCAAAAAATATAAAAGTGAAATCTAACACTTCAAAAAATAAATTTTTATCAATGGTTAATAAGGCAAAAAAATATATTAAATTAGGAGATATTTTTCAGGTTGTTTTAAGCCAAAGATTTGAGGCAAAATTAACAAAGAAACCATTAGATATTTATAAAAAACTTAGAGTAACAAACCCTTCTCCTTTTATGTTTTTCTTCAATTTTGAGGATTTTCAAATAATCGGTGCAAGTCCTGAAATACTTGTGAGACTTAGGGATAATAAAATTACTGTAAGGCCAATTGCAGGAACTAGACCAAGGGGTAGAACTAAAAAAGAAGATCTTTTTTATGAAAAAGAACTACTTAAAGATAAAAAAGAGCTTTCAGAACATTTGATGCTTCTTGATTTAGGTAGAAATGATGCTGGTAAAGTCTCAAAGATAAATTCAGTAAAAGTCACAGAAAGCTTCATTATTGAAAGATATTCTCATGTTATGCATATAGTTTCAAATGTAGTTGGGGAATATAATAAAAAATTTTCAAAATTTAAATCGCTCTTGGCTGGTTTTCCAGCAGGAACTGTATCTGGAGCTCCAAAAATTAGAGCTATGGAAATTATAGATGAATTAGAAACAACAAAAAGAAAAGTATATGCAGGAGGAATTGGATATTTTTCTGCAAATGGAGAATTTGATACATGCATAGCCTTAAGAACTGCAGTTGCTAAAAATAAAAAATTTTATGTGCAAGCAGGTGCAGGTATAGTTGCAGATAGTAAACCCAAAAATGAATATGAGGAAACAGTTAATAAGGCGAAAGCTTTAATAAATGCTTTAAGATAATGAAAGTATTGTTAATAGATAATTATGATAGTTTTACATTTAATTTGTATCACTATATCTCCTCATTAAATATTAAAGTTGATGTAGTTAGGAATGATAAAATTAATTCTAACGAAATCATTAAAAAGAAATATGATAAAATCGTTATTTCACCAGGACCCGGCAACCCAAATCAATCTGGCAATTGTATTAAAATATTGAAATCATTATACAAAGAATTACCTTTTTTAGGAGTATGTTTGGGTCATCAGATAATTGGACAAGTTTTTGGATCAAAAATTATACAAGCGAGAAAGTTAATGCACGGCAAAACAAGCAAAATTAAATCTAGAAAAATTGGTATTTTAAAAAATCTCCCAAATACATTTGAAGCTACAAGATATCATAGTTTAGTAATTGATAAAAAAACATTATCAAAAGAGCTGGAGATTACAGCTGAAACAGAAGATGGGGTTATAATGGGTGTTCAACATAAAAAATTCAATATTCATGGTGTGCAATTTCATCCTGAAAGTATAAAAACTAAATTTGGGATGAAAATACTGAGAAACTTTATAAATTATTAAATTTATGGATAAAATTTTAGAAAAACTAACAAATAAACAAGATTTAACATTTGAGGAAAGTAAGTCTGCATTTGAAATTTTAATGACTGGAAAAGCCAGTGATGAACAAATTTTTAGCTTTCTAACACTATTGTCTGAAAAGGGTGAAGTTGCTGATGAAATAGCTGGTGGTGTTTTTGTGTTAAGAGAAAAATCAAAAAGAGTGAATGTAAATGATTGTATTGATACTTGTGGAACAGGCGGTGATGGTATGAATACACTTAATATTTCAACAGCTTCTGCTCTACTGTTAGCAAGTATGGGCACAAAAGTAGCTAAACATGGAAATAAGGCTGTTTCTTCAAAATGTGGATCTGGTGATGTTTTGGAGGCTCTTAAAATTAAAATTGATCTAGAGCCAAAAGATATTGAGAATGAAATTAGTAGTAATAATTTTGGTTTTATGTTCGCGCCCAATTATCATAGTGCAATGAGATTTGTTGGTCCTGTTAGAAAGAAAATTGGAAAAAGAACAATTTTTAACATGATAGGACCTTTAAGTAATCCTGCTCTTGTAGAAAGACAAGTTGTTGGGGTTTTTGATAAAAAATTACTAAAAATTTTTGCAGAAGGGCTTAAAAATTTAAATTTAAGATTTGCTTGGATAGTAAATAGTCAGGATGGATTAGATGAAATATCTCCATATGCAATCACAAATGTTATTCAATTAAAAGATGGTCAAATATCTGAAATAAAAATAGATCCAAATGCTTTAGGAGTTAATGCAGATAATTTTAAAAATTTAGTAGGAGATGATGCTAAATTTAATGCTGATAAGATGATTGAAATATTTAAAGGTGAAGATAATGATTTTTCAAAAGCAGTTTGTTTAAATGCTGCGGCAGGTTTAATTGTTGGAGAAAAATTTTCTGATTTTTCTGAAGCTTATAATTACACAAGAGAATTTATCCTTTCTGGAAAAACTTTTTTTCATCTAGAAAAAATTCAAAATGTCTGAAAATATACTTCAAAATATTATTCAAAAGAAAATTGAAAAAATTGATAAATTAAAAAAATCCTTAGATCTTGGAACTTTGGATGAATTAATTGATAAAAATAATAGCTATATTAATTTTAAAGAAAAAATAGAAAATAACTTAAAAAATAATAAAACTTCAATTATTGCTGAAATAAAAAAAGCAAGTCCTACAGCGGGTATAATAATTGATGATTATAATCCAGTAGATATTGCTCAAATTTATTTAAATAATAAAGCAACTTGTCTTTCAGTTTTGACTGAAGAAGATTATTTTTTAGGAAATTTAATTCACATAAGAAAAATAAAAGATAAAATAAATTTACCTATATTATGTAAAGATTTTTTTATCGATAAATTTCAAATTCCCTTAGCAAAAAGTTATGGTGCAGATGCTATTTTAATTATTTTGGCTGGGGTTTCAGATGATCTCGCTTCAGAATTATATGATGAGGCTATAAAATATAATATGTCGGTTATTGTTGAAGTTCATACAATAGAAGAAGCAAAAAAAGCTTTAAATTTTAAAAATTCATTAATTGGAATAAACAATAGAAATTTAAAAACACTTAAAACTGATATAAATACAACCTATGATATTTATGATGTCGTAAAAGGTCACAAAGGTCCTTTAATATCTGAAAGTGGAATTAGGAATAAAGAAGAGCTAATAGAGCTAAATAAAAAAACATCAATTAATACTTTTTTAATTGGTGAATCACTTTTGAAAAATTTAGATAAAAATTCTATTTTTTCAGTTTTATAGTCAAATAAAGCCCTATTTTATTAAGTTTTTTTACTATTGTTAATTGAAAAGAACTTTTATAGAACATTGTTTGTACGATATTTGTTCTTATGCTAACAAAAAAACAAAAAAACTTGCTTTTATTTATCAACAAGAAGTTGAGAAGTTCAGGCGTATCTCCTTCATATGAAGAGATGAAACAGTCCCTTAACTTAAAATCTAAATCAGGTATTCACAGATTGATTAGTGCTTTAGAGGAAAGAGGTTTTATTAAAAGATTAGCTCACAAAGCAAGAGCTTTAGAGGTGATTAAATTACCAGAAACGGCTTCCGCAAATGATATTTATAATAGTTTTTCACCAAGTGTGATTAAAGGTGGGCTAGATGAAGAACAAACTACTTCTGATGAAGTAGAAGTGCCAGTACTTGGAAAAATTGCTGCAGGAACACCTGTTGAAGCAATACAAAATGAGGTTTCAAGAATTCCGTTACCAAATAATTTAGAGAAAAATGGTGATTACTTTGGTTTAAAAGTTCAAGGTGACTCTATGATAGATGCAGGTATTCATGAAGGTGATACTGTTATTATTAAAAGAACAGATACTGCAGATAATGGTAAAATTGTCGTTGCATTAATAGATGAGCATGAGGCAATGTTAAAAAGAATTCGAAAAAAAGGTAAAGTTGTAGCTCTTGAAAGTGCTAATAGAAACTATGAAACTAAGATTTTTGGACCTGATAGAGTAAAAGTTCAAGGAGTTTTAGTATCTTTATATAGAAACTTTTAAAAAAATAGTCTAAACAACATTGATGTCTAAAGTAGCAACACGTTTTGCACCATCTCCTACTGGAGCTCTTCATATTGGTGGTGTTAGAACTGCCTTATTTAATTGGTTGTTCTCTAAAAATCAAAAAGGAACTTTTCATCTAAGAATTGAAGATACTGACAAAGAAAGATCTAAAGAGGAACACAAAATACAAATTATTAAATCATTAAAATGGATAGGGATTGAACATGATGGTGAGGAGTATATTCAATCACAAAAAATAGAAGATCACATTAAAATTGCTAATGAATTATTACAAAAAGGAAATGCATATAAATGTTACTGCTCTGCAGAAGAGATAGAAGAGCAAAAAAAAAGAGCTAGGCAAAAAAAAATGCCATACATTTATAATAGAAAATGGAGAGATGCTGATGAAAAAGATAGTCCTAAAGATATTAAACCTGTAATTAGATTTAAAAGTAAAATAGAAGGAAATTTTAAACTTAAAGATTTAGTTCAAGGAGATGTTGAAATTGAGAATAATACAATAGAAGACTTTATAATTTTAAGAAATGATGGAACACCAACTTACAACTTGTCTGCAACTGTTGACGATCATCAAATGGGAATGACTCACATAATCAGAGGAGATGATCATAAAATAAATACTTTTAAACAAATACAAATATACCAAGCAATGGGTTGGAATGTTCCGGAATTTGCGCATATTCCATTGATTCATACTATAGACGGCAAAAAACTATCAAAAAGAGATAATGCCTCCACTTTGGATGATTACTCAAAAATAGGCATAATACCTGATGCGTTAAGAAATTATTTACTTAGGTTGGGATGGTCATATCAAGATAAAGAAATATTCACTCTAGATGAGAGTATACAACACTTTAATTTAGAAGGTATTGGTAAATCGCCATCAAAACTAGACATGAGCAGAATATTATCAATGAATGAACACTATATAAAAACAATCAATGAGAACGATCTTTATCAATTTCTAGATGAATATTGCAAAATCTATAAAGCAAAGATTCAAGATGATAAAACAACAAAAGTTAAATCCTCATTATCATTTTTAAAAAATAAGGCTAAAACCTTAGAGGATATTTATAATAATTCAAAATTTATAATCAATGATGAAGTTAATTTTAATGAGGATGATATTAAATTAATTGATGATAAAGCTAAAAAAATTATTTCTGAATTTATTAAAGAATTATCGTCTATATCAAATATAAATAAGGAGAATTTAGAACCTGTAGTAAACAATTTAATTAGAGAAAATGATACAAATTTTAAAGGAGTCGGTCAACCTATAAGGATTGGATTAACAGGATCAAAATTTGGTCCTGGATTATATGATATAGTTATGGCTCTTGGTAAAGAAGAAGTTTTGAAAAGACTAGCTAAGATAATTTCTTAGAACTAAACAAGCTTCCTCTGAAGAAGAAGTTTTAGATCTAATTCCCTCTAATGTTTTTGAACAATCAAATATTTGTTTTTTGATAAGGTCAGGGTTTTTTAAAAAATAGATTACGGATTTATAGATTTCATCAGCATTGCATTCATTTTGTAACAATTCAGGAATGACCTCACGATTATTGATGATATTAATTATATTTGCAAATTTAACATTAACTAACATTTTAAATATCATAAAATTTATAAAACTTAGTTTATAAATAATAATAGAAGGTATATTTGAGCTAGAAATTTGCAGTGAAACTGTGCCAGATTTAGATACAGCAAAAACTGAATTAGATAAAATTTTAGATTTAATACTTTCATCTGAAACAACATCTACATTTTCAATATTAAATTTTTTAATTTCTGACAAAATTAAATTTTTATTTTGGTCAGTTGCATGAAAGTAAAAATAAAAATCATTATGTCTTTTGTTCATTAGTTTTATGAAATCAATTAAAATATTTAATAAAGCGTCTGTTTCAGACTTTCTACTTCCAGGAAATATTGATATAATTTTTTTATCTTTAGGAATTATATTTTCAATAATTTTTTTATTATCTTCATTATTCTCAATTAATGGATGTCCAACAAAAGTATTATTTATATTTTCATCGTCAAAATATTTTTTTTCAAAATCAAATAATAAAAGAATATGATCAATAAATTTTTTAATTTTTTTTACTCTATTTTTTCTCCATATCCAGACTTGAGGAGCCACATAGTGAATTGTTTTAATATTAGTATTAATTTTTTTAACTCTCTCAGCAACTCTCATTGTGAAATCAGGGCTATCAATGGAAAATAGTATATCAGGATTAAATTTAATTATTTCATTAACAGTTTGATTAATTTTATTTCTGATTTTAAATATATTAAGTAAAATACTCGTAAAACCTAGATAAGTAATTTCATTTAAATTAAAAATACTTTCAATTCCTAATTTTTTTAAATTATGTCCACCAACAGATAAATATTCAATATCAGGATTTTGTGATTTTAGCTTTGATATAACTGTTGAAGCCAATTTATCTCCTGAAGGTTCACCAGTTAATATGAATATTTTTTTCATATAACATTAATAAATATTTTATTTTGATTGGCAAATTTAATACATTCAACTTTATCTAAAAAAATATTTTTTTTAGATTGTAAAACAACTCCCCGTAACCCACATTTTTTAATATCTTTAAAAGTTTGTAGACCAATTGTTGGTAAATCCATTCTTAGATCTTGTTTCTTTTTTGGGAGTTTTATTAAAATTCCTCCTGATTTTTTTTTTAATTTAGACAACATTATTTTTGTCCCTTCTCTTCCTTCTTTAGCTAAAATGTTACCTTCTTTAACAACTAGAGCTTGGACATGGTCTAAACTTTTTGTTTTGTTAAAATAATCTTTACCTTTTTTTATAGAAATAATTTCTTGTTTGTTGGGTTTTAATTTACTGTAATTTCCTTTCTTTAATGATAGTTCTGGATTAAAAAATATAGAGCTAATTACTTTAATTCCCTCATTATTTAAAATTTTGATAATTGATTTGATTATCGCAGCATCACCTACTTTGGCTGCTTTTATTACGCTCGGCATATAATATATTCCTTTTAAATCTAATCTTAAAGAGGAAAAATTTGGTTTTGAAATTTTGCCTGCAAACAAAACTTTTTTACATTTTTTTACTTTTATTAAATTAATAATTGTTCCAAATTTCCCAATACTTATTCTGAATGAATTCTTATCTTTCTTAAATCTATTCCTTTTTGAGAAATCTATAATAAAATATTTTATATTTTTTTTTTTAATTTTTCTTAGAACTATCTCTGAAAAATCAGTATCTCCTAAAAATAAACCTATCATTTTATTTTGAAAACGGTGTACAAATTGGTCTTTTCTTATCCATTTCTATAAATTCAATAACTTCTGAGACTAACTGGTTATTCCTAAATTCATTTGATAATTTACCTAAATTTTCAGTTAAATTTTCATTTTTAAAAATCTCTTTATATGCATCACTTAAAGTTATTATCTCTTTATTTGCTATATTTTTTCTTCTCAAACCAATTAAATTCAATCCCTGTAAAACACTTCTATTTCCATGTGCTATTCCATACGGAATTATATCTCTTACTACACCACACATCCCACCAATCATTGCTGACTTACCTACTCTGGTGAATTGTTGAACAGCCGAATTGCCGCCAATGATAGCATTATCATCTATGTGGGCATGACCTCCTAAGGGTACGTTGTTCGCTAATATTACATTATCTCCAACAAAACAATCATGAGCAATATGAGCCGAAACCATAAACAAACAGTTGTTTCCAACTTTTGTTAATCCACCACCACCTTGCGTTCCGGGATTAATAGTTACATATTCCCTTATTTTATTATTGTCACCAATCTCTAATTTTGTTTCCTCACCTTGAAATTTTAAATCTTGTGGATCATTACCTATAGATGCAAATGGATAAATTTTATTATTTTTTCCAATTTTTGTATTTCCTGTAATATTGACGTGAGATTGAATTTCTGTTTCTTCACCTATTTCAACATGCGGACCAATAACAGTATAGGGACCAATTTTTACATTTTTAGAAATTTTTACATTAGGATCAATTATAGCTGTTTTGTGTATCATCTATTATCTCTTAAGAATTCTCTAATATTTTTGGCTGGATAACCCATCACTTTTGTGTTATCAGGAATATCTCTTATCACTCCAGATCCACCTCCAATTTCTACATTGTTCCCAATTTTAAGATGTCCTGATATTCCAGCTTGACCGCCTATTTTAACATTATTTCCAATTATCGAGCTTCCAGCTATACCAACTTGACCGGCAATTATTGTATTTTCTCCAATTCTAACATTGTGTGCAATATGTATTTGATTATCTAAATAGGTATTTTTACCTATTATTGTATTTGACATAGATCCTCTATCTATAGTGGCACCACATCCAACTTCACAATTATCCTCTATTAAAACTATTCCAATGTGGGGGTATCTTAAATTATTATTTTTAATTGGAAAAAATCCAAAACCATGTTTACCAATCACACAGTTATCTAATATTCTTACATTATTTTTTATATAAGTATTTCTAATAATATTATTTGATCCAATGGAACAATTATCACCTATAACAACATTTTTTTCTAGGATGGTATTATGTCCAATTTTACAATTTGAACCAATTGAAACATTATCACCAATTAAAACATTTGTGCCAAAGTCAACTTTTTCTTTATAATTTGTATCATTAATTAATACTACCGTTTGATCAAAACTATCATTTACAGAATCTGGGTATAATATAGAGGTAATTTTTGCAGTAGAAACTAAAACATTTTTAACAATTAAAGCTATACAACTTTTAGGTAAATCATTCTTTAAATTATCTGTAGTTAAACAAAAAGATGCTTTTGTTTTTTTTGCAGCATCTTTATATTTTTTTGAGTGAAAAAAAGTTATGTCAGCGTCTGTAGCTGAAGCAAGATCTTTAATATCCAAGATTTCTTTATCTCTATCAGGTTTTTTGATATCTAAATTTAAAATTTTTATGATATCAGAAAATTTTAATGGACCTTTATTTTTGAAAAAAGGATTGTTCATAATTGCTTTTACCAAAGCAATTTACAATGAGTTATCAACAATTATTGCTGTTTATTTCTTATCTACAATAGTAGCTGACCAAATTGCATCTGCCATCTTAACTTCATTGACAAAGGCATCACCCTTATACTTCCAAACTCTTCCATGAGATCTAATAGCCTCTATTTTTAATACTAACTTACAATCTGGTATAACTGGATTTCTAAATCTCGCCTTTTCTACACCCATTAAAAAAACAAGTTTATTTTCATATGTTGATTTATCAAGACCATGAGCTGTCAAGGCTGCAGCGGCTTGACCAAATGACTCAACAATTAAAACTCCTGGCATCACAGGATTATCTGGAAAATGACCTTGAACAAAGAAACTATTTTTTTTTACATTCACAATTGCAGTAGCTGATGAAAGCTTTTTGATTTCATATAATTCGTCAATTAACAACATAGGTTCCCTATGAGGGAGTAAATCTCTAATCTGATCTTTATTTAGTTTAATCATATTTAATTTTTGAGTTTATTAATTTAACTAAATCATTAGTTATGTCATATTTCGGGTTTGCAATAAATAAATTTTTTTTATCAAGAATTATTTTTATTGAATTTGTTTTCATAAATTCTTCAATAATAGGAGAGGCTAATGATAAAAATTTATTAAATTCATTTTTTCTTAATAATTCATATTCGTTATTAAGTTTGTCTTTTTTTTCATTGAACAATTTAACTTCTTTTTTTAAGTTTTTAATTTTTAGTTCAAGCTCTGTCTTAGTAATAATATTTTTAAGTGAATTAATTTCACTTTCTAATTCT
Organism: uncultured Pelagibacteraceae bacterium; assembly: GCA_902545555.1. Classification (GTDB taxonomy): domain Bacteria; phylum Pseudomonadota; class Alphaproteobacteria; order Pelagibacterales; family Pelagibacteraceae; genus Pelagibacter. The sequence continues at coordinate 1,542 of CACCGK010000021.1, read as the reverse complement.
TTTAATTTTTCTTCATCATTTTTAAGGATATTTAAATTTTTAGAATTTGCACTATTAAGTTTATCTATTAACTTTTTTCCATAATTTGAGTCTTTTAAAATTATATCTATGTCTAAAAATACAATTTTATCTTCTGCTGAAACTGCTGAAAAATTAAAGCATAACAAAAATAAAATTAATAACGTTTTATTCATTAATTAAAATTAAAAAGTTGTGCCTAAATTAAATCTAAATGACTCTGTTTTATCCGTATTTGCTTTCGAAAGCGGTTCTGCTAAAGTAAAACTTAGCGGTCCTATTGGTGTAAGCCAGTCTACACCTATACCTAATGCTGACCTTAATTCACTTCCCTCATCGTTACCATCAAAATAGTCAACTCCCCATACATTTGCAGCATCTAGAAATATAAGAACATCTATATCTTGAGAGTTTTCTAATATTTTCGGAATTGTTGATGAAAAATTTAGTGCCATAGCGTAATTTCCACCAATAAAGTCATCACCATCTTTAGGTCCAATCTTGCCTCTCTCAAAGCCTCTTAATTTGTTTGAAGGTAAAAATATTCTTTCAGATAATTTTATATTTTCATCTTTAATTGAAGTAGTAGTGCTTAAAAAAAATGAAAAAGTTGAAACATTATTCTCATAAAGTTCAGCATATGATTTAAAGTCAAAACTATTAGTTAATGAGGCTGTTTCGCTTAACAATGGTAAATCTAAAAAATACCTACTTCTAATTCCATCGGATGTTTGAAATTTTTGATTTCTTGTGTCGTAATCTAATCTAAAATTTAAAAAACTATCCCAATAGTTTCCTTCTTGTGCTTGCTGTCTAGTTGATGCTGTACTATCAGTATCAATTTTTTCATAATAATGAGAATTACCTACACCTATTCTAAAATTACGTAAATATTCGAAATTAGTTCCAATTGTAAATCCATTTTTATTTGTTTTATATCCAAAATTTTTAAGTCTATCCGTTTCAGTTGCTTCAGCAGTAAAATAAACAGCTTTATCAGAATTTTTATAATTAGGATTAGATACTGAAAATAATCCTTTCAAGCTTTCTTCATTAATAGTTAAATTAGATTGAACTGTTAAACCTTTACCAAGATAGTTATTTTCTCTTATCCCAAAAGATACGGTACCACCATTAGTTCCAACACCAGCTCCAGCTGATATTTCACCGGTCGGTTTTTCTTCAACAGATATATTTATAATCTTCTGGTTAATATCACTGCCATCTAAAACTTCGCTTTTTACAGTTTTAAAAAAGTTTAGAGATTTAAGATTATTAATAGTTTTATTAGCTAAAATTTCGTTATAATAATCTCCTTCGTCTATCTCTAATTGGTTTCTTATAACATTTTCTCTTGTTACATTATTTCCAAATATATTAATTTTTTCAACTATGGACTGCTGTGAAACATCAATAGTAAAAGTTAGATTGATCTTGTCAGATACTATTTTTTCTTCTACAGAAGCATTAACAGACAAATATTGATCTTCTAATGCAATTAAGTCAATCTCCTCAAGTATATTC
>CACCGK010000020.1 GCA_902545555.1 uncultured Pelagibacteraceae bacterium | reverse complement strand
TATTAACATTAATTTTATTATCAGCTAATTCTTACTCAGCTGGGAGTTCAAGTGACGGGGGCGACTCAAGTAAAGTTAAGTCTAACTATGATAAAGCTGTTAGTTTAATTAAAGCAGCTAAGAAATATGAAAAAAAAGGAAAAATTGAAAAAGCCAACAAACGATATGAAAAAGCTCAAGCATTATTAATCAAATCAAACAAAAAAAAACCAAATCAAGCCGACACTTTAAACTACCTTGGTTTTACAACTAGGAAACTTGGAGATTTTGAAAATGGAGAAAAGTATTATCTTTTAGGTTTAGAAATTGATCCAAATCACGTTGGTATAAATGAATATTTGGGTGAATTATATGTTGTCACAAATAGATTAAATTTAGCAAAAGAACGGCTAAAAGTACTAGAAAGTTGTAATTGCGAGGAATATACCGAACTAAAAGAAATTATTGCTGGAACAAAACAATCTAAATATTAATTTATACTTTGAGTTATTTAAGGCTGAATCAATAAAATTGAACATAGCTCTGATTGAAAATTTTACTGATTATACTATTATATATTCATTTTGATTGAAGAACTCATAATTTTAACCAATATAATTTTTATCACAATTATATTAACAGCAGATAATGCCGTCATTGTTGGATCTATTGCTTCAAATTTTGTTCCAAAAAATAGAAAACAAATAATTCTTTGGGGTGTAATTGGAGCGTTTGTTTTTAAAATTTTTTTTGCAATTTTTGCAACTTTTTTATTTGAATTTTATTTCATTAAGATTTTAGGTGGTTTGTTATTAATTTGGATTGTAAATGATTTAAGAAAAGATTTACTAGACATCAAAAAAGTAAAGCCCACTACTAAAAAGGGTAAAGAGCCTTCATTCATTAGTAGCATTGGAAAAGTTTTATTTGCAGATATCATGATTAGTTTTGATAATGTCATTGGTGTAGTTGCGGCAGCAAAAGGATATTTTGGATTTATGATATTTGGTCTTATGCTATCAGTTGTTTTGACTGGTGCTTTAGCTACATATATGGCTAATTATATACAAAGACATATCTGGATAGCTTATATCGGCCTAGTATTTATCTTAATCGTTGGTCTGCAATTAGTAATTGGTGGATTGGTTGATCTTGAAATATTAAATATTAATGAAGAATTTAAAAAATACTTTTAATTAAAAAGAATTTTTTTTACTTGGAAATTTAATTTTTCTAACTTCTTTTGAATAATTAAAAACAGCTTTAGAAACATATTTTCTAATATTTGCATATTTTTTTACAAATTTATAGTTCATTGGATTTAAGCCAATTAAATCATCAAAAACTAATATTTGACCATCACAATATTTAGAAGCTCCAATCCCTATTGTTGGCACTGTAATATTTTGACTTACAAGTTTTGCTAAAGAAGTCTCGATACATTCTAAAACAATAGAAAACACTCCAGCTTTTTCTAATAATTGTGAGTCTCTTAGAATGCTATCTCTTTCTAGCTTTTTTTTGCCTTTAAATTTGAAAGTTTTATCTGACTGAGGAAGTAACCCTAAATGGCCCATAACTGGAATTTTGTTTTTAACTAAAGTTTTAATTGTTTTATAAATTTTTTTTCCACCTTCCAATTTTACTCCATCACATTTGGTTTTTTTCATTATTTGTTTTGCATTTTTTAAAGCCTCTTTAGTAGTTCGATAGGTGTTATATGGCATATCAACAATCATTAAACTTTTTTTTATACCCATTCTGACACTTTTAGAATGTTCAATCATAGTATTCAAAGTTACTTCTCTCGTAGATTTATAATTGTATAAAACCGAACCAAGAGAATCTCCTACTAAAATTAAATCACAATAATTATCCAATATAGAAGCAACATTTTTTGAATATGCAGTAAGACTAACTATTTTGGTCTTGTTTTTTTTAGAAATTATTTTTTTAATTTTGTTCATTCACATTGGTAGAAATTACCAAATGCCAGTATTTTCCATTGAAGACCAGGGTTCTTGGGGATCTAAATATCCATCTTGAAGTAATTCTATTGAAATTTTATCCGGTGATCTAACAAAAGCCATGTGACCGTCTCTTGGCGGTCTATTGATAGTATAACCCATGTCCATAAGTTTTTGGCATGTCTCATATACATTATCTACTCTATAAGCTAGATGACCAAAATTTCTTGATCCCTCACCTAGATCATCACCATCCCAATTATAGGTTAATTCAATCTCTGCATTTTTGTCATTTGGTGGGGCAAGAAAAATTAAAGTGTATCTTCCTTTTTCACTATCTTTTCTTCTTGTTTCTTTAAGTCCAAGACCTTCACAAAAAAACCTTAAAGATGCATCAACATCGCTAATTCTAATCATGGTATGTAAATATTTCATATCAATATTTATAGTTAAAAATTACTCTAATTCAATAGTACTTGGTGGTTTTGATGTGACATCATATACAACTCTATTGATACCTCTAATATTATTCACTATTTTATTTGATAAAGACTGTATAAATGGCTTTTTAAATTCATAATAATCTGCTGTCATTCCATCTTCAGAGGTAATTGCTCTTAATAAGCAAAGATATTCATAAGTACGATTATCACCCATTACTCCAACTGTTTTTACAGGCAGCAAGGCTGCATAAGCTTGCCAAATCTTATGATAAAGACCGTAATCTTTTAAGGCTTGAATAAAATAATAATCAGCTTCTTTTAAAATTTTTATTTTTTCATTCGTTATTATACCTGGCATTCTAATTGCTAAGCCTGGTCCAGGAAAAGGATGTCTTGAAATAATTTCTTTACTTAATTTAAGCTCCAATCCTAATTTTCTCACCTCATCTTTAAACAAGAATTTAAGTGGTTCTACTAACTTTAAATTCATTTTTTTTGGTAACCCTCCAACATTATGATGAGATTTTATTTTAGAGGTTTGGCTTCCAGTAACAGATTTGCTCTCAATTAAATCTGGATAAAGAGTGCCCTGAGCTAAAAATTTAACATTTTTAATTTTCTTAGCGTACCGTTCGAAGATTTTAATAAATAAATTACCAATTATTTTTCTTTTTTTTTCTGGATCAGAAACATTTTTTAATTTTTTTAAGAAATCTTTTTCAGCATTTACATAAGTTAAATTCATCTTTAAACGTTTCTTAAATGTCTGAACTACTTGTATTTCCTCATCTTTTCTTAAAAGGCCAGTGTTTACAAAAATACAATAAAGTTTTTTTCCAATAGCTTTATTTAATAATTGAGCAACCACGCTACTATCCACACCTCCTGATAATGCACAAATAACTTTGTTATTTCCAACTTGTTTTCTGACATCTTTAACAAGTTGATTTTTTTGATCCTTAGAGGACCAATTCTTTTTAATTTTACAAATTAAAAAAATAAAATTACTTATTAATTTTTTTCCGTTCTCAGTATGAGTTACTTCTGGGTGGAATTGTACTCCATAATATTTTTTTATTTTATTTTCAATGATTGCAAATTTTGAATTAGTGCTTGATGCAACAACTTTAAAATTCTTTGGAAGTTTTGAAACTTGATCGGCATGGCTCATCCAAACTTGTTTGGATTTTTTATTTCCAAAAAAATTGGATGTTAAAAGACTATTATTTTTTTTATTAACATTAGCTAGACCAAATTCTCTATGCTTTGATTGTTTTACACTTCCACCATTAAGTTTTGATAAAATTTGATGCCCAAAACATATTCCAAGAACTGGCACACCAAGTTGCAGAATTTTTTTATCAAATGAGTACTTGTTTATTTGATAAACGTTTAATGGACCACCAGATAATACTATTCCTTTAATGCTATAATTTATGTCTTTTAATTTTATTTTTTTGTGACTAACTATTTCTGAAAACACACCTAATTCTCTTACTCTTCTTGCAATTAATTGAGTAAATTGAGAACCAAAATCTATTATTAAGATTTTATTAAGATTTTGATCAAGACTCATTATTTTCAGGTTCTATATTTTTTAATGACTCTTGAATATCTTTGTTTTCCTTGCATAAATTTTTACAAACTTTCACAAACTTGTCTGAAAGATCTTTGACTTTTTCATAATTAGATTTTTCTAAAGCAATATTCATTAACATTAATAAAGCTTCCTCATTATCAGGTTCAATTAAAAGTGTTGTTTCTAAATTGTATTCTTCTTTTCTTTGATTTTCTTCTTGGTTATAAATTTTTGCTAAATATAAATATGAGTTTGCGTCTTTTGGATTAAAAACTATATTTCTCTCAAATAAAAAACGTGCATCTTCATATTTTTCTTTTTTAAACAATTTTAAAGCTTCATTAAAAAAATTTTCTTCACTAAATGAAGTGCTGTTAAAAAAAACTGTTAAAACTATTAATCCTATTAATTTGAAAAATTTACTCATTAATATTTACTATCTTTTTTTACCACATCTACATTATGAACCATACTTTCGTAAAATCCAGCTTTTGTAATTTTAACAAATTGTGGTTTATTTCTTAATTTAATGATTGTTTTTGATCCAAGATAGCCCATGGAAGATTTTAATCCACCAATTAATTTATAAATAACACTCCCCACATCTCCTTTATATTTTACAAAACCTTCAACACCTTCAGGCACATATTTTGAGGAGTCTTTTTGTTTTTTTTGAAAGTATCTATCAGCTGATCCTTTGTTCATAGCTCCAACAGACCCCATGCCTCTAAAACTTTTGAAAAGCTGTCCGTTTTTTTTAATTAATTTACCTGGGGTTTCTTTTGTACCTGCAAATAAAGAACCGATCATCACAGCATCAGCTCCTGCAGCAAAAGCTTTTGATAAGTCACCAGAATATTTTATTCCCCCATCTGAAATTATTTTAATATTTTTATTCTTTAAAGCACTTCTTACTGCTAAAATTGCGCTTAATTGAGGCACTCCTATTCCAGCAACTAATCTTGTTGTGCAAATAGAACCTGGCCCTATTCCAATTTTAATTATATCTACTCCCAATTTTATCAAAAATTTTGCAGCTTCAGGTGTTGCAATATTTCCAGCACATAAAGCAATTTTCTTATTTTTTATTTTTTTTATATATTTAATTATTTGTGCAACTTTCTTTGTATGGGCGTGTGCTGTGTCTACTACTATTAAATCTATACCTTGCTTAATTATTTCTTTAGCTCTAACATACTCATTTGGTGCTGCACCTACAGCTGCTCCAACTATCAGTTTTTGTTTTTTAACTTTTTTTATCTCTAATAATTGTTTTTTTATATCAAGGTTTCTGTGAATTACTCCAATACCACCTGCATTAGCTATAGCTATTGCCATTCTACTTTCTGTAACAGTATCCATTGCAGAAGATAAAAGCGGGATTTTGAGTTTCAAATGTTTTGTTAAAGATACACTGGTATCTGTATCAGAAGGTAATATTTCTGAATATTTCGGAGCTAATGTAACATCATCAAAGGTAAGTGCTTCTTTTATGGGAACCATAATCTTTTATAAACGATTCCTTTTAAATTAAAAGTCTCTATCTAACTTTTCTACAAATTATAAAACTTTCTTTTGAATCTTTTCTGCTAGATTTTGGTTTAAAAACCTTAACTTCTTTAAAATAATTTTTTCCCTCTGCGACGATTTCGTTAAATGTTCCTCCCATAAAAATTTTTGAAATAAAATATCCATTTTCTCTCATTAAATCTTTTGCAAAAATCATTGCCTCTTTGCATAATTCTCCAGTTTGTATTGAGTCTATATTTTTAATACCAGTTGTGTCTACGGCCATGTCAGACATTACGACGTCAACTTTACCGTTTATATTTTTTTTAATTTCTTCTTGAATTTTTTCATCAGTAAAATCTCCCTGAATTTGAACACTATTACCTATCGGTTCCATTTTTTTTAAATCTATAGATATCAATTTTCCACTTTTAGCTACTTTAAAGGCATATTGTGACCAGCTTCCTGGGGCTGCACCAATATCAATTACTGATAATCCACCTTTAAAAATTTTAAATTTTTCATCAATTTCAATTAATTTGTATGCTGATCTAGCACGATATCCATCAACTTTTGATTGTCTAACATAGATATCTCTACGTTGTTTATTTACCCAATTTTTAGAAATTTTATTTTTTTTCAATTATTCAATAAATCTTATATTTTTTTTTATTTTTTTGTTACTAAGTGTTTGTATTTCAATGAAAGTCTGTTCGATATCTTTCATTTTTAAATTATCACCTTTTATTTTGGAAGCTAAATGCATTATTCCTATAGTATTATTTGGCAAATAAGGTTCTACAAAAGTTTTTTTTTCTTCATCAAAAAAAGGAAGTAGATGGTCTAAAATCCAATTGCATGTAGGAGGTAGAAACTCAACAGGTTCATCATAATAGTAAACTGCAATATTCATAGCCAATTGTTCTGAAGAAAAAATTCTACCTTTCTTTAAAGCTTTAGATAAATTTTCTCTCCAAATACTCCAAAAGTTAGATTTTGCCTCTAAAGAGAAAACTCCTGCATTTATATTGGGCGCAAATGCAATTTTTCTAGCGATTTCATTTGAAAAACCTGAGCTAATTGCGTGTTTAAAATTTTGAGTTTTAACTTGAGCAAAACTTTTAACTATCCATTTTACATTACCAATATCTCTGTATCCAGGTGCAATAGTTTGTACTACAGCAAGCTTACCATTATCACAACCTTTGGTTAAATATTCTATTGCTTTCCAGTCATTAACCCAAGTATCACAATCTAACCAAATATATTTTTCAAAATTCGGAAAATAATTTGGCAAGTATGCTCTACAAACATGGTTTTTCAAATAGTTTCTTCCTCTTGATTTAATTTTACTAACCTCGACATCCCAATTTGCAGTTTTTAAATAATCAACATTATTTTTTAAGAATTCTTTTTGTTTATCATCTAAACCTCCATCTAAAATACCCAAAGATATATTAGAGCTTTGCGGAAATCTTTTAATTGAGGCAATTAATTCTTTTAATAAATGAAAATAATTACTATCACTAAATGTTATTATTATCGTTTTTTTCATGAATTAAATCTTACAGATTTTGAGATGAAATTATCATCTAAAGTTTTTATTTTTAAAGAAATATTTTTATTTGTTCTAATATAGTCATTATGTTTACCTGCGATATGAATTATGCCTATTTTATGATTTGGTAAGTAAGGTTCTACAAACGTATCTCTTTTAACATCATACTTAAGACCATCAATATGTGTCCAGTTGCAATAAGCGGGTAAAATTTCCACTGGTAAGTTATCATAATAAATAGTTATATTCATAGCAATTTGTTCAGATCCCCAAATTGTTCCTTTGGATAATGCATGCTTTAAATTTTTTTTCCAAATATCCCAATGAGGAGCATTAAATTCTAAAGCGAATACTCCAATATTCAGATGAGGTTTAAGGGCAACTTCTCTTGCAATTTTTTCTGAAAATCCAGAGGACTTAGCATGTTTGTAATTTTGAGATTTAATTGATGCAAAACTTTTATAAATCCATTCTGCTCTTAAAACTCTACCATATGATCTATCTGCAGATGTTGCTATTGATAATTTTTTATTTTCACAGCCTTTAAAATAAAGCTCTATCGCATCCCAAGAATTTACCCAAGCATCCGCATCTATCCATAAATATTTTTTGTATCGAGGAAAATATTTTGGCAAAAATGCCCTTGAAACTTGACTTTTTAACCACTCCTTACCCTTAATTTTTGACTCAGGGACTTCTATATCCCAATTTGCAAACTTTATTTCATCTACTTTTTTTGAGAGTTTTTCTTTTTGATCGTGATTTAATCCAGCGTCCAAAATACAAATGGCTGTATTTTCGCTCTCTTTAAAACTTTTAATAGAGTCAACTAATTCATCTAATAATTCATAATAATTAGAGTCTGCTAAAGATATAATTACATTTTCTTTCATTAAAGAACGTCTTCAAGATCGTCTTCATCATCTTTAAAGTTTTGATCCTCATTTTGCTTTTTTAATTTTTGATAATGAAAAAAACTTATTGGCATCATGCCCAAATATATAATTGCACTAATAAATATAATATTAAATGGGTATATTAGAAGTAACCCAAAAAATAAGACTATTCCAAACAACAGAAAAATAGTTGTTTTTCTTTGAATTACAATTTTTTTAAATGAATAGGTTGGAAATTTACTAATAAGTAATAAAGACGTTGTAATAAAGAAAACTGAAACAACCACATCATAATTAATACTTATAAAATTAAAATTTGTAAGGCTAAAGATTAATGGAGTAAGAACTAGGATACCTCCTGCTGGAGATGGAACCCCTTCAAAAAAATTATCTCTCCAGGAAGGTGGTTGACCTGTATTAACATTGAAACGAGCTAAACGTAATGCAACACAAATTACATATATTAAACATAGTAACCATCCAAATCTTCCAAGAGTATTTAATTTCCAAAAATACATTATAAAAGCTGGAGCTACTCCAAAACTTATCATGTCAGTTAATGAATCTAATTCTTTACCAACTTTAGATGTCCCTCTAATTAATCTTGCTATTCTTCCATCTAGCCCATCAATTATTGCAGCCAATATGATTGCTATAACTGCAAATTCAAATTTGCCATCTAATGCAAATCTAATTGAAGATAAGCCAATACAAACCCCTATTAAAGTAAGCATATTAGGCAAAATCACTCTTGCGTTATTTTTTTTATCAGTAACAATTTTTAAATTGTTCTTTGGTTGTTGCATAAATTAATTTTTAGCTAGCAATGTTTCTCCGGAAATTGCTGTTTGACCTACTTTAACTAGTGGTTCATAATTTTCATAATATACGTCTGCTCTACTACCAAATCTAATCATCCCAATTCTATCCCCTTGATTTAATTCTTGGTTTGTATTTGTTTCACAAACAATTCTTCTTGCAACTAAACCTGCAATCTGAACTACTATAATATCGTTCCCGTGTTTATCTTTAATTTTATAATAATTTCTCTCATTGTCTTCACTTGCTTTATCTAAAGATGCATTTAAAAATTTACCTGGTTTATATAAAATATCTTCAACAATACCTGAGCAAGGTGTTCTGTTTACATGACAATCAAAGACGTTCATAAATATACTTATTTTTTTAAATTTTTTATTTTCTAGCCCAAGTTCTTTGGGACCATCCAGCTCTACAACTTTAATTACTTCTCCATCAGCAGGACTTACAAGATAACTATCATCTCCTATAATTGTTCTTTCTGGGTCTCTAAAAAAATAATAAACCCAGACAGTCAGTAGGATTCCAATTAATCCTAAAAAATTATTAATAATCAGAAAAATGATAGTTATGAATACAGCTATTACTATAAACTTGTATCCTTCAGTGTGTATCTTTGGAAATATCTTACTAAACATATTCTTCTATTTGCTAATTTTCGATTAATATGTATATAAAATAATCAAATTCAATTAATAAGATAATTTTTATTTAATGAGCAAAATCAAGGTAAAAAACCCAGTTGTAGAGCTGGATGGCGATGAAATGACTCGTATTATATGGGAGTTCATCAAAAATAAATTAATCCTCCCATATTTAGATCTTGGTATTGAATATTACGATTTAGGCATGAAAAGTAGAGATAATACTGATGATCAGATTACGATCGACTCTGCAAATGCAATTAAAAAAATTGGTGTTGGAATTAAGTGTGCAACCATTACCCCTGACGAAGCTAGAGTAGAAGAATTTGATTTAAAAGAAATGTGGAGATCTCCAAACGGCACCATAAGAAATATTATTGGAGGAACAGTATTTAGAGAACCAATTATTTGTAAAAATATTCCAAAACTTGTTCCCTCATGGACTGATCCAGTGATTATTGGAAGACATGCATTTGGTGATCAATATAAAGCAACAGATTTTAAAGTTCCTGGAAAAGGAAAAATGGAAGTGAAGTGGACATCAGAAGATGGAAAAGATAAAATTAAATATGAAGTATTTAATTTTACAGGTCCAGGTGTGGCTTTATCAATGTACAATTTAGATAAGTCTATTGAAGACTTTGCAAGATCTTGTTTCAGTTATGGGTTAATTAAAAAATGGCCTGTTTATATGTCTACAAAAAATACAATTCTAAAACAATACGATGGAAGATTTAAAGATATTTTCCAAGAAATTTTTAACAAAGAATATAAGAGTGAATTTGAAAAAAATAATTTAACTTACGAACACAGATTAATTGATGACATGGTTGCATGTGCAATGAAGTGGAGTGGAAAATATATTTGGGCTTGTAAAAACTATGATGGAGATGTGCAATCAGATACTATGGCACAAGGTTATGGATCTTTAGGATTAATGACAAGTACATTGTTAACGCCAGATGGAAAAATAATGGAGGCAGAAGCTGCACATGGTACAGTAACAAGACACTATAGGATGCATCAACAAGGAAAAGAAACCTCAACAAATCCAATAGCATCTATTTTTGCTTGGACTAGAGGATTAGCTCATAGAGGTAAGTTAGATAATAATGATGCACTAATTAAATTTGCACAAACTTTAGAAAAAGTTTGTATTGAATGTGTGGAAAGTGGATCAATGACAAAAGATTTGGCAATTCTTATTGGTCCTAATAGCAAATATTTAACTACCAATCAGTTTTTAGATGAAATTGACGGTAATTTAAAGAAGAAATTAAATTAAACTCTTAAGCTTTTCAAAAGCTTCTTCAATTTTTGATTGATCCTGTCCACCAGCTTGAGCAAAGTCTTTTCTGCCTCCACCACCTTTTCCACCAATTATTTCAGATCCAACTTTAACAAATTGGACTGCATCAAACTTGTTTGTTAAATTGTCTGTTACTCCAACAGCTAATCCAACCTTGTCATCTTTATTTGCAAACACAACCACAATGCCTTCACCTAAATCTTTTTTACCTTTATCTACAAGTTTTCTTAATTCTTTTGGAGGTAATCCATCTATTTTTTGAAGTCTTAACTTAACTCCATTAATTTCTTCGTCTTTAATAATATTTTTAGATTTATCCTCTAAAATTGTATTTACTGATATGGTCTCTAATTGTTTGTTCAAATTCTTTATTAAAGTTTTTTGATCTGTTTCCTCTAAACTTGGTTTTCCTCCCAACTTAATAATTTGCTGACTTAAATCTTTAATAGTTTCCTCATCTTTTTCTGCAGATAGATTTGATAATTTCTCTTTATTTTTTAAATATTCCTCCAATTGTTTGTCTCTCAAAGCCTCAATTCTTCTAACCCCTGCAGCAATTGAGGACTGACTGACAATCTTAAATTTACCAATATCTCCAGTGTTTTTGACGTGTGTTCCACCACACAACTCTGTTGAAAAATACTTTCCATCCTCGTCTCCCATTGAAAGAACTCTTACTTCATCACCGTATTTTTCACCAAATAATGCTAAAGCACCGTTTTCTACGGCCTCATCAGGTGTCATTAATCTAGTTTTAACTTCAGATTTTTTAGACACCATGTTGTTTACAATCTCTTCTATTTTACCGATTTCTTCATTCAAAATAGGCTTCATATGGCTGAAATCAAATCTTAATCTGCTTGGCTCTACTAAAGATCCTTTCTGAGTGACATGGGTCCCTAGAACTCTTCGTAAAGATTCATGTAGCAGATGGGTTGCTGAGTGATAAGCACGAGTATTATCCCTTCTTTCCACATTAATTTTTAATTCTACACTTTCCTGAAGTTTAATAGATCCACTCTTAACCTTTCCATAATGGACAAATAAATCTCCTAGTTTTTTTTGAACATCTATTACTTCAAATTTAAATTTATTTGATACTATTTCACCAGTATCACCAACCTGACCTCCAGACTCACCATAGAAAGGAGTTTGATTTACTATAATCATTCCTTCATCATTTTCTTTTAATTGATCAACCTCTTTATTATCTTTTAAAAGAGATAACACGATACCTTCAGCTTGATTACTTTCGTATCCTAAAAATTCAGTCGCTTCTAATTTGTCTTTTATTCCAAACCAGATATCTTCAACCGCTGCATCACCAGAACCTTTCCAATTTTTTTTAGCAAGCTCTCTACTTTCTTTCATCAAAGATTGAAACTTTTCAGTATCAATTGACATTGATTTGTTCCTTAAAATATCTTCAGTAAGATCTAATGGAAAACCATAGGTATCGTATAATTTAAAAGCTACCTCACCTGGTAATATTTT
>CACCGK010000019.1 GCA_902545555.1 uncultured Pelagibacteraceae bacterium | reverse complement strand
TATCTTTACCTATAATTACACCACCAGTTGGAAAATCTGGACCAGGTATAAGTTTCATTAATTCTTTAATTTTAATATCTTTGTTATCTATTAAGGCTAAGGTGCCATCTATAATTTCGCCTAAATTATGTGGGGGTATACTTGTTGCCATGCCAACAGCGATACCACCAGCTCCATTTACTAATAAATTTGGAAACTGTGCTGGTAAAACACTAGGTTCTTTCTCAGTTTCATCATAATTGCTTTTGAAAGTAATTGTATTTTTTTCGATATCATCAATTAAATATTGAGAAACTTTTGACAAGCGAGTTTCAGTATATCTCATTGCCGCAGCTGGATCACCATCAATAGAACCAAAATTTCCTTGGCCTTGAATTAACGGTAAACTCATAGAGAAATCTTGTACCATTCTTACTAAAGCATCATAAACAGATTGATCACCATGGGGGTGATATTTACCAATAACATCTCCAACTATTCTTGCAGATTTTCTAAATTGTTTAGACCAATCATATCCGCCTTTGTACATTGCATATAAGATTCTTCTATGAACTGGTTTTAATCCATCTCTAACATCAGGAAGAGCACGACTTACAATTACGCTCATTGCATAAGAAAGATATGATGAGCTCATCTCATCATGCATTGAGATTAATTTTATATTTTTATTTTTAAACTCCTCAGTATTTTTCATAGAAACTAAAATGGAATTTCATCATCCATATCTGACACTTGTGAAGAATCCTCGATGTTATTTTGTTGAGTTGTGTCATTTTGAATTCCACCACCAGAATTACCTCCACCCAACATAGTGAGTGAAGAATTATATCCCTGTATAACTATTTCTGTTGAGTATTTATCTTGTCCTGATTGCTCATCTTTCCATTTTCTTGTAGTAAGTTGTCCTTCAACATAAACTTGAGCACCTTTTTTTAAATATTGTTGAACAACATTCACTAAACCCTCGTTAAATACAACCACACGGTGCCATTCAGTTTTTTCTTTTCTCTCGCCTGTGTTTTTATCTTTCCAGGATTGACTCGTTGCAAGGCTTAATCTGGCTACACTTTTGCCATTTACCATTTGTTTAATTTCAGGATCTGCGCCCAAACGACCAATTAATAATACTTTATTTAAACTTCCAGCCATAATATTTAATATTTGTTAAATTAGTTAATTAGAATTATACCACAATTCTTCTGAATATTAATTTTATTAACTCAAAGCAACTAAAATTATGATGAAAAAGATAGTTATTAAGGGTGCTAAAGAACATAATTTGAAGAATGTTACTGTGGAAATTCCAAAAGACAAATTTGTGGTCATAACGGGTCTATCAGGGTCAGGAAAATCATCTTTAGCTTTCGATACTATCTATGCAGAAGGTCAGAGAAGGTATGTAGAGAGTTTATCTGCCTATGCACGTCAATTTTTAGATAAAATGAAAAAACCAAATGTAGATTTAATTGAGGGATTAAGTCCAGCTATTGCTATAGAACAAAAAAATACTTCAAAAAACCCAAGATCTACTGTTGCAACTGTAACAGAAATTTATGATTACATGAGGGTATTATACGCAAGAGCGGGCATACCCTACTCTCCATTTACAGGTAAACCAATAACATCTCAAACCATTACACAAATAGTAGATTTAATTAAAAAATTGCCAAAAAAATCAACAATATATATTTATGCTCCAGTAGTAAGAGGTCGTAAGGGTGAATATAAAAAAGATATTTTAAGTTACAAAAGAAGAGGATTTAGAAAAATTAAAATTGATAATGTTTTATATGACATAGAAAAATCACCCAATCTAGATAAAAAACTTAAACACGATATTTCAGTCTTAGTTGATAGAATAGTTTTAAATTCAAAACTTGGTAACAGGTTAGCTGAAAGTATTGAAACGGCAGTAAATTTAGCTAACGGTTTAGTTTTTGTAGAATATGAAGATGAAACACTTCCTCAAAAATTTAGAAAAATTGAAAAATTAATTTACTCTACAAAGTTTGCATGTCCTGAGAGCGGTTTTACAATCGAGGAAATTGAGCCAAGACTTTTTTCATTTAACAGTCCTTATGGGGCTTGTGAAGAATGTGAAGGAATTGGTATGAAGTTAAATGTTGATCCAAATTTAGTTGTTCCTGATGAAAGAAAAAGTTTAGCAGATGGAGCAATAGAACCGTGGTCAAAATCAACCACATTATATTATGCTCAAACTTTAGCATCTTTAGCAAAACATTATGGTTTTTCTTTAGATGAAAAATGGAAAAAATTACCCAAAAAAATCAAAGATATTATTCTTTATGGTTCTGATGAAGATGAAATCAAATTTAATTACGATGATGGTTACGAGAAATATTCTTATAAAAAAACTTTTGAGGGTGTAATTAATAATCTTGAAAGGAGATTTTTAGAGTCTGATAGTGAATGGAAAAGAGAAGCTATTGCTGAATATCAATCTGATACAGCATGTGAAGCATGTAATGGTGACAGATTAAAAGAAGAGGCTTTATGTGTTAAAATCAATGATCTTAATATAAGTGAAGTAACAAAAAAATCTATTTTAGATGCAGCAGAATGGTTTAAAAATTTAGAAAATAATCTTGATAAAAGACAATTCAAAATTGCTGAACATGTTTTAAAAGAAATAAATGAAAGATTAAATTTTCTTTTAAACGTTGGTTTAGATTATTTAACATTGTCTAGAGAATCTGGAACATTATCAGGTGGTGAAGCACAAAGAATAAGATTAGCTTCACAAATCGGATCTGGTTTAACAGGTGTTTTATATGTTTTGGATGAACCATCAATTGGATTACATCAAAAAGATAATGTTAAGCTTATTAATGCATTAAAAAGATTAAGAGATCTTGGTAATACTGTTATTGTTGTTGAGCATGACACTGAAACGATGGAAAATGCAGATCATATTATTGATCTTGGGCCTGAAGCTGGAAGTAATGGTGGCAAGATAACAGCGCAAGGATCATATGAAGAAATTAAAAAAGATAAAAATAGTATTACCGGACAGTATCTTGCTAATAAAAAAACAATTGAAATTCCAAAATCACGACGTTTAGCTAAAAATGGAAGATTTGTAGAAATCAATGGTGCAAGTGGAAATAATCTAAATAATGTTAATCTTAAAATTCCAACTGGTACCTTTACCTGTGTTACTGGTGTCTCTGGTAGTGGTAAATCTACTTTAATATTACAAACACTCTTTCATGCTTTAAATTTAACTTTAAATAATAAAGCTAGAAAAGCACCTAAATCATTTAAAGGTTATAAAGGAGTAGAATTAATTGATAAAATAATTGATATTGACCAGTCTCCTATTGGAAGAACTCCGAGATCAAATCCAGCAACATATACTGGAGCCTTTGGACCTATTAGAGATTGGTTTACAAGCCTGCCAGAGTCCAAAACAAGAGGGTATAAACCAGGAAGATTTTCTTTCAATGTTAAAGGAGGTAGATGTGAGGCTTGTGAGGGTGATGGTGTAATCACATATGAAATGCATTTCTTGCCTGATGTTTATATACAATGTGATGAATGTAAGGGAACGAGGTACAATAGAGAAACTTTAGAAATTAAATTTAAAGGTAAAAGTATTGCTGATGTTTTAGATATGTCGGTTGATGAAGGGTGTGAATATTTTGAGAATATATCTAATATAAAAACAAAACTATTAACTCTTAAAAAAGTTGGATTGGGTTATATAAAAATTGGTCAACAAGCAACTACACTGTCAGGAGGTGAAGCACAAAGAATTAAGCTTGCAAAGGAACTATCAAAAAGATCAACAGGAAGAACTATGTATATTTTAGATGAACCAACTACAGGACTACATCAGCATGATATTAAAAAACTTTTAGAGATACTTCATACATTTGTAAAACTTGGAAATACGGTCGTTGTTATTGAGCATAATCTAGATGTTATTAAAACAGCCGACTACATTGTAGATATGGGGCCTGAAGGTGGTGTAAAGGGTGGTAATATTGTCGCCGAAGGAAAACCTGAAGAAGTATGCAAAGTAAAGGATAGTTATACCGGTCAATTTTTAAAACCTCTACTAGCTTAGATTTAACAACTTAAAAATATAAATAAATTAGTGTATAATTATAGAGAATCATGAGTAACTTATTGACATCATTATCAAAAACAATCCACACATCACTTGCGTTAGCAATATTATTGTTTTTAGGATTATTTTATTTAAACGATGGTATAGCTATTGATACATTATTCTGGAGCTGGTTATTTAGATATATACATGTAATTGTTGCAATTATGTGGATTGGATTATTGTGGTATTTCAATTTTGTTCAAATTCCAAACATGGGAAAAATTCCAGATGAACAAAAACCAGCCATTGGCAAAGTAATTGCTCCGGCAGCATTATTTTATTTTAGATGGGCTGCAGCGTTAACTGTTCTTTCAGGTTTAATTCTTGCTTATCTTAATGGTTATCTTCATGATGCAATGACTTTAAGTCTTGGGTCAGGTGTACCTAAGCACTCTGCAATCGGAATTGGAATGTGGCTTGGAATTATAATGGCATTTAATGTATGGTTTGTAATTTGGCCAAATCAAAAAAGAGCTTTAGGAATAGTTGAGAGTGATCCAGAAACAAAAGCTAAATCAGCTAAAACTGCAATGCTATTCTCAAGAACAAATACTTTGTTATCCTTACCAATGTTACTTACAATGGTAATTGCTCAAAATTTATATTAAATTATTTTTTATCCTCTTCATTTCTAAGAACAGTTTTTTGTGAAACTCTTAGTCTAACCAAAACAGTATTAGCTATATAAATTGAGGAATATGTACCAAAAACAACACCGAGTATCATTGCAAGTGAAAATCCTTTTAATATTTCTCCACCAAAAAAATAGATCGCTAATAAAGCAAGTAAAGTAGTTGCAGATGTTATAACAGTTCTTGATAACGTTTCATTGATGGAAATATTAGTTAATTCAAAAATTTTTATATCTGAATATTTTCTTAAATTTTCCCGAACACGGTCAAAGATAACAACTGTATCATTCATTGAATATCCAACTATTGTTAACACCGCTGCTATAATTGATAAATTAATTTCTAAATTAAATAGAGAAAAAACTCCTAGAGTTACAATTACGTCGTGGAACAAAGCTAAAATTGCACCCAAACTAAATTGCCATTCAAATCTTATCCAAATATAAATTAACATTAATGCTAAAGACAAAGATATTGCTATAACTCCTGATTTTAATAATTCAGCACTTACCTTTGGTCCAACATTCTCTACCCTTCTAAAATCATAGTTATTTCCAAAAGATTTATCTAAATTAGTCTTAATTTCTTCAATAATATTCTTTTTATTATCTTTATTTTCAAATTTTACTAAAAAATCTGTATTATTACCAAAATTCTTCACTGAGACATCTCCTAAATCCATTTGATTAAATCTGTCTCTTAATGAACTTACATTTATTTTAGAATCTGAGGCTCTTAATTCAATTAAAGTACCACCTTTAAAATCTATGCCAAAGTTAAGACCTTTAAAAATTAACAGTAATAATGAAACAACAATTAAAATTGATGAGAGTAAATTAAAGTAATTATAATATTTGTTAAAAGCAATCATTAGATTAATTTTTCCTTATCTTTATTTTTTGATACATAAATACTAGTGAACAATCTTGCTATGAAATAGACTGAAAATAGCGTTGTAAATATTCCAACTCCTAAAGTTACAGCAAAACCTTTAACTGGACCTGAACCCATGAAAAACAAAATAATTGCTGCTAATAATGTAGTAATATTAGCATCTAAAATCGCTGTTCTTGATTTAGTATATCCACCATCAAAAGCCAAAATATTATTAGTCTCGTCTTTTAATTCTTCTTTAATTCTCTCAAAAATTAAAACATTTGCATCAACAGCCATACCTACAGTTAAAATAATCCCTGCAATACCAGGTAATGTTAATGTGGCCTCAAATAAAGTTAAAACACCTAAAAGTATAAATAAATTAACTATTAGAGTCACATTAGTTATCAATCCAAAAATTTTATATTTTATAAACATAAAAATTATCACCAACATAAAGCCTATCGCTAAAGCAATCATTCCTGCATTAATTGAATCTTGTCCAAGATCAGGTCCAACCGTTCTTTCTTCAATAATTTCTAATGGCGCTGGTAATGCTCCTGATCTTAATAATAAAGCTAGATCAGTTGCAGTTTGAAAAGTAAAACCTCCACTTATCTGACCAGATCCACTGGCAATCGTATCTCTAACTACAGGTGCGCTAATAATTTTACCATCTAAAACAATTGCCAATTGTTTTCCAATACCAGTTGAAGTTGCCTTACCAAACCTTTTTGCGCCTACTCTATCTAAAGTAAACGAAACAATTGTTTGGTTCGCTTGAGTATCCATTTTTGGTTGAGCATCAAGTAAATTTTCACCACTTATTATAATCCTTTTACTAACTGTAGCTTCTTCTAGACCATTTTCAAATTTTAACTTTTCAACACCAAAACGATCATTTTCGTCATTCGTTACAAATCGAAAAGTAAGGTTGGCAGTTTTACCAAGTAATGATTTAATTCTCATTGGATCATCTAATCCAGGAAGCTCTACTAAAATTCGGTTGTTTCCTCTTTTGAGTATGTTTGGCTCATTAGTTCCAACCTCATCTACTCTCCTTCTAACAATTTCTATAGCTTGATCTTGAGAAGAAGTTTTAAGTTTAATTAAACCCTGTCTTGAAAAATTAACTTTAAAATTTAAACCTGTGTCTTCAATTTCTAACTGATGTGATTTAAATCTTGGGTAATAAGGATTAAGATCACTATTTTCATCTTGAAAAACTTCTAAGACAGATTGTTTATCATTTTCTATCACATTAAAAAAAATATTTTGATTTTCTATCTTTATATTATTAATCTTAATATTTTTCTCCTTGAAATAATTTCTGATAGTTGTTGTCAGGTTTTGTAGTTTTTGTTCAATTACAGGTTCATTATCAATTTCAAGTAATAGATATGATCCACCCTGAAGGTCTAATCCTAGGTTAATTTTTTTATCAAAAAAATTATCATCGAATTTAAAAAGATTTGATGAAGCAATTAAAATAAATAAAACTGAAAAAAGAGTTATGAATAATATTCTTAACTTAGAGAAATAAAGCACTTAACTAAAAATAATTATTTTTTAACTTCTTGAGTATTTGTATTAACAAGACTTTGAATACCAGTTGATTTTACTATCTCAACCTTTACGTTTTCAGCAATTTCTACTTCAACTTTATCGTTGTCTATAAGTCTCTCCACTGTACCTGTAATTCCACCAGAAGTAACAACCTTGTCACCTCTCTTAAGACTTTCAACCATTGCTTTGTGCTCTTTAACTTTTTTTTGCTGTGGTCTGATTAAGAAAAAATAAAAAATAACAAATATTAAAATTAAGGGTATAAATTGTCCTATTCCTGAGCCTTCCATAAATCTCCTTATAAATTATGAGAATACTTATACTATCTGTGTAATTAAAACAACTTTATTTAGCTGAAATCAATTCCAAATTATTCATATACGGTCGCAGTACCTTAGGAACAATAATCGAACCATCTTTTTGTTGATAGTTTTCTAATATAGCAATTAAAGTTCTGCCCACAGCTAAACCACTTCCATTTAGCGTTCCAACAAAAACAGTTTCTTTGTTTTTATTTTTGTATCTTGATTTCATTCTTTGTGCCTGGAATGTTGAACAAGATGAACATGATGATATTTCACGATAATTGTTTTCTGATGGCAACCATACTTCAATATCATATGTTTTTTCTGCACTGAAACCCATATCTCCAGAGCATAAAATTATTTTTCTATAAGGTAACTCCAATTTATCCAGTATATCTGTTGCACAATTTGTCATTCGATCTAATTCTTCTAGGCAATTTTCTTTTTCTACAATAGAAACCAACTCAACTTTATAAAATTGATGTTGTCTAATCATTCCTTTTGTATCTTTGCCATAACTGCCAGCTTCTTTTCTAAAACATGGAGTTGAAGCAACAAATCTCATAGGTAAATCTTTTTGGTCAACAATTTTATCTTTAACGATGTTTGTTAAAATTACTTCAGCAGTTGGAATTAAAAATTTCCTATCAGATTTTTCATCAAATTTTATTTCAAATTGATCGTTTTCAAATTTTGGTAATTGGCCTGTGCCATACATTGTATTGTCAGAAGCTATCAATGGAGGTGAGATTTCCTGATAGCCATTTTGAACAATATGAGTATCTAACATAAAGTTAGATAATGCTCTTTCAAGTAATGCTAACTCTTTTTTAACAAATACAAACCTTGATCCAGTTGTTTTTGTTGCAAGATCAAAATCAAGCATGCCTAAATTTTCACCAAGCTCGTAATGTGATTTGGGTTTAAAATCAAACTCTGGAACTTTTCCAGCTTTTAAAACTTCTACATTATCATTTTCATCTTTTCCATTTGGTACATCTTGATGAGGTACATTTGGTATATTTGATAAAATATTATCTAATTCAGTTTTAGTATTTTTTTGTTGCTCAGAAATCTTTTCTAATTCAGTAGATATTTCTTTAGATTTTTTAAATAAACTTTCATCTTTTGATTTTGAAATATCTTTTTTTTCTTTTTCTAAATTTTCTTTCTTTTGAATTAAATCTCTATTTAACTCATCAAGTTTTTTTAAATTATTAAAATCAATTTTAACTGAACGTTTTTCAAGATCTTTTTCAAATTTTGAAAAATCCTTTCTAATTTCTTTTAAATTATGCATCAGTCTTTTCTAAATTTTTGTTTTCTATAAATTTTACTGAAAATATTGATAATTCATATAAAATTAATAATGGAATTGCTAAACCTATTTGTGTAATTGGATCTGGTGGTGTAAGTAATGCAGCTGCAGCAAATATAATTACTACCACATACTTTCTTCTTTCTTTTAAAAATTGACTGTCAACAACACCTATTCTTGCTAATAAACTCAAGACTATAGGTAGTTGGAAACTTATTCCAAATGCAAAAATTAATTTCATAACAAGGGACAAGTATTCATTTACTTTTGCTTCTAATTGAATTGGTAAACTTGTAGACATCCCTGTGCTTTCAAATGATAAAAAGAATTTAATAGCTAGAGGCATTATCAAATAGTAAACAAGCATACCTCCTAAAAAGAAAAGGATTGGTGTTAATACAAGATATGGGAGTATGGCAACTTTTTCATGTTTATATAATCCAGGTGCAATAAATTTCCATATTTGCATTAGAATAAATGGACAAGTCACAAAAAAAGCAGTGAAAAAAGATACTTTTATATAGGTTAAAAAAGTTTCTTGTAAGGCTGTAAAAATAAGCCTTCGATCAGATCCATCATCTTTTACGGCTTGAGCAAATGGATCAACTAAAAAACCATAAATATGTTCTGCAAATATATAGCAAATTACAAAAAAAATTATTAGAAATACAAAACTATGTATTAATCTTTTTCTTAATTCTGTTAGGTGGCTAACAAATCCACCTTCATTATCTTCATTGCTCATTTTTTTTAGTTTCTTTTTTTATTTCTTTATCAATTTTTTGTTCATCAATTTCTAAATTAGAAACTTCATTTTGAATGTTGCTTACATATCTTTTAGCAGTTCCTATCCAAGAACCAGCTTTCTTTAACATGATTGGAAAATCTTTTGGGCCGAGAACAACAATTGCAATACCAACAACAATTAATATCTCAAACCAACCAATAGTAGGCATGTGATTTAATCTTTTTTTTCTGAGTCTTTATTTTCGTCAGAAATATTTTTTGGCTCTGTATCTTCAGTAACGTCTGAAGCCATTCCTTTTTTAAAACTTTTAATTCCCTTAGCTACATCACCCATCAGACTAGAAATTTTACCTCGTCCAAATAATAAGACTACTAATATAACTACGATTGCAATTTGCCAAATTCCTATGCTCATAAAAAACTTATAACCTTTTTACGATTAATTTAAAAGTTACTTTTTTGTTAATCTTTCTCTTCTGTATCAAGAGTACTATTAAGCATCTCATCAATATTAGAATAAATATCCTCTTTTTTTTCTTCTTGTTTTTCTTTGTAGAATTTACCAGTTCCAAAAATTGCACTATCGACACTAGTGCTGTCAATTAATCCAGCAGCACCTAATTCATCAATTGTTGGTAGATCAGATAATTTTTGTAGATTAAAATGACTTAAAAATTCATCAGTCGTAACATACTGAATTGGTCTACCTGGTACATCTTTACGACCACCCGGTTTTACCCAATTAAGCTCCATCAATATTTCAAGAGTATTTGTTCCGAATGCAACACCTCTTATTTCTTCAATCTCTGCTCTGGTAACAGGCTGATGATATACAATTATAGCCAAAGTCTCCACCGCAGCTCTAGAAAGTTTTTTTTCAACTGTCTTTTCTTGAGACATGATGTTTGACAAGTTAGGAGAAGTTCTAAAGGACCACTTTTCTTTTATGCAAACTAGATTAATTCCACGTTTAGAGTATTCTTGCTGCAGCTTTTCTAATGATTTAGATACATTACCTTTTTTCGTTATTTTACTTTCGATTGTATCAACATCTAATGGTTCAGCAGCTGCAAATATAACTGCTTCAATCTCTTTATCTAAATCAGTTAGCTTGGATGGAAATTTAACAATATTATCTTTTGCGATTTTTTCTTTTTTAATCATTTTTTTCCTTCACATAAATATCATCAAATAATTTATCTTGTTTCATAGTCAGGTTTCCTTCTTTAACTAATTCTAATGAACCAGCGAAAATTCCTGCTTTTCCAGTGCGTTTATATTTTGAACCATTTTTAAAATTTTTAGGAATTAAATCATCTAATTTTTTCCAATCAATTAATTTACCAAAAAATTCTCTTATTGTTTTAATTCCATCTTCAGCAGTAAATACAGGTAATTTTGGAATATTCATTTTTTGAAAATCCTTGGTCATAATAATTGTTGAATATGACTTGAGAAGCTCAAATAAACTTAAATTATACTCAGTACTATAAATAGATCTTATATTTCCTTTCATTCCTCTTGATCGAATTTCTCTACCTAGTCTTTTTCTTTTAAGCATTTGTTCTGAAAGCAATCTAATTAATTCTAATTTTTTAAGTTGTAATTTTAATTTTTCAGCTACTTCTTGAACTTTAAATTCTTCTTCTGGTGTACCCGGAAGTAATAATTTAGATTTCAAATATGCTAACCAAGTTGCCATCAATAAATATTCTGAAGCAATTTCTAAATTTAAATCTTTTTCTTTTGTAATATATTCGTGAAACTGATCTGCTAATTTTGTAATTGATATCTCTTCAAGATCCACTTTTTGAGCTTTTGCTAAATCTAAAAGTACATCTAGAGGACCATTGTAGTTACTTATGTCGACATTAAATAATGTAGAATCAGAAATAGTCATGCTCAGATATTAACTTAAAATTTTATAAAATAGTGATGTTTTTTTTATAATAAAATTGCTTACCCTTGGTGAATTATCACCAACCACCTTCATTTCAGACAATTTACCATTACAGTGAAGAGCAAGATTACAACCTGCACTAAATGTTTTGATTGTATTAGTTTTTAAATCATCTTTTAAACTTTTCATTGATAAATCATCTGAAATCAAAATGTTCTTAAAGCCAATTTTGCTTCTAATTAAATTTAGAATTTTTTTAGAATGTGTAGCAGTATTCAATTTATCAATACTTCGATATATAACATGTGCTGTCATTGCAAAATAAGTCTGTTTTTTTTTAAATGGAAAAAAATCATTTTTATTCAAATAATTTAAGTTTTTTTTAACTATAGGTGTAAATTTATGACTATCTACCTTAGCTAATCCATGTCCTGGTATGTGTTTCATCACAGTTCCAATTGAATTTTTACGAAAATAATCAATACAAATATCACCAATTTTAGAAATATTTTTTTTATTTTTTGAAAAAGACCTATCACCAATGATGTTGCTAGCTCCCTTAACTCGAATATCTAAAACAGGAACAGTATTTATATTTACACCGATTAATTTAAGCAAATACGAAGTTTTATCGATAAATAGTTTATAAATAATATTAAATTTTTTCTTATCTTTTGTGAATAAATTACCAAAATATTCAGAAGTCAAATTTTCAAATGAAATAATTTTACTTAATCGATTTATTCGTCCACCTTCTTGATCAATTAATATTGGGTAATTTTTGTCTTTAAATATTTTTCTTATTTTATCAGTTAATTTTTTAGTTTGTTCAATTGAAATTATGTTTCTTGAAAATAAAATAACTCCCCATGGTTTATATTTTTTTAAAAAAGTAATCTCTTTGTTTGATAATTTTGATGATTTTAAACCAACAATAAAAGCTCTTCGATTCTTAATCATTCTCTAAAAGTTTCCAAAAATTAAACTTTTTTTTCTTTTTTTTATTTGTTTGCTTAACGTATTCTATTACATTTTCTGTGTCGTTTTCTAAAACAGGTAAATTTTTTGAATATAATTTAATTTTTTCATCGTTATTTTTATAAGATCTGTATGATTTCTTCTTATTTTCATCTGAAAAATAATATCTACCAGTAAAAAAAATGAATAAAGCAATTACAACAATAAAGATTAAATACTTAATTTCTTTTAGCATTACATTTTGTCTGGTGTATCTACGCCAACTATATCCATTCCTGATTTTACAACGTTAGATATTGCTTTTAAAAAAATTAATTTATCTGGAGAAACTGTTTTTTGATTATTAATAAATCTTTTTTCTGGGTTTTGTTTACCAAGATTCCAATACGAGTGAAATTCTGAAGCCAGATCATATAAATAAACAGGTATTCTATGTGGTTCTAATTTTGAACTAGCTGCATCAATACATTTGGGCCATTCTGAAATCTTTTTTAAAATTTTGATCTCATCACTTGAGTATTCGAAACTATAATCTTCTAATTCAATGTTTGAATTTAAATCTTTATCAATATGTCTAAAGACCGATGAAATTCTAGCATAACAATATTGGACGTAATATAACGGATTATCTTTAGATTTTTCTTTTACAGCATCAAAATCAAAATCTAATTCTACATCACTACTTCTGTTGAGCATAATAAACCTAGTTGCATCTTTTCCAACTTCTTCAATTAAATCATCAACCGTAATGTAGTCACCTTTTCTTTTAGACATCTTAAATGGTTTGTTATCTTTAATTAATTTTACAAGCTGACTAATTTTACAAATCAATTTATCTTTTTTTCCTGATAGAGCTTCAACTGAGGATGAAATTCTTTTGATGTAACCAGCATGATCTGCACCAAGAATATTTATTAAATAATCAAATTTACGATCTACTTTATTTTTATGATATGCAACATCGCTTGCAAAATAAGTCCATGCTCCATCTGATTTTTGCAATGCTCTATCTTTATCATCACCAAAATCAGTAGATTTAAAAAGTAACTGTTCTCTTTCTACCCAGTTTTTATCATCTTCACCAGCTGGAGCTTTAATTTTTCCTTTGTATACAAATTTATTCTTTTCTAAAAATTTTATTACACTCTCTACTTCGTTATTTGAAACAATACTTTTTTCACTAACAAAATTATCGTGGTTAATTCCTAAGCTCTTAAGGTTCTTTTTAATTAAAAGTAGCGCCTGTTCTATAGATAAAGCTGTTAACTTATCACTTATTTCCTCATAATCATCAAAATTTAGTTCTGAATTATCCGAAACTATATTTTTTGCAAAATCAACAAGGTAATCTCCTGGATACAAATCAGGATTATCTTGAGGAAATGTTTCGTTAAATTTTAATTCCCTAATTCTAAAGTATACGGATTTTGTAAAATTTATAATCTGGTTACCATAATCATTTACATAATACTCTTTAGTAACCTTGTGTTTATTAAATATTAATACATTAGATATGACATCACCTAAAATAGCTCCTCTACAATGACCAACATGCAATGGTCCGGTAGGATTAGCTGATACAAATTCAACTAAATAATTATTTTTTTTCTCTTTTTCATTAATTC
>CACCGK010000018.1 GCA_902545555.1 uncultured Pelagibacteraceae bacterium | reverse complement strand
CATAGGCAACATTTGCAACAATGTTTAGATCATTTAAATATTTTTAATCAAAAAAAGAAATTGAAGATTTTGATAAAGCTGCAGAAGATTTAAGATTAGCTACTAGACATTTAGGTATGATAGTTGGAAAAGTTGATGTTGAGGAGATATTAGGTAGTATTTTCAACGATTTTTGTATCGGCAAGTAATACCCTGTTTTGCTGGTTTTTTGCATTTTTTTTATCAAAAAACGTTGATAAATATGGCTTATTTACAAAAAATTAAGCCTATCTTGTAAATTATATAATCACATATAGATTTGGATTATGAAAAATGATTTGTCATTTGATGTAGTTGTAATTGGAGGAGGCCATGCTGGATGTGAAGCTGCAGCAGCATCTGCTCGTCTTGGAGTGAACACTGCCCTATTTACTCATAATATAGAGACTATTGGAGAGATGTCCTGTAACCCGGCAATAGGAGGTTTGGGTAAAGGTCATTTGGTTAGAGAAATAGATGCCCTTGATGGTGTTATGGGAGATGTAGCAGACAAATCAGGTATTCAATTTAGATTGTTAAATAGAAGTAGAGGGCCAGCAGTCAGAGGACCACGAACTCAATCAGACAGATCACTTTATCGTAAAAATATGCAAGAAATATTGTTAAACTATTGTAATTTAAGCGTTTTCTCTGATCCTGTAGTAAAGTTCATTTTTGATAAAAATTCAATAAATGGATTTGAAACTAAAGAAGGTAAGAAAGTTCTATCTAACAAGATAATACTCACAACAGGGACTTTTTTGAACGGTTTGATACATATAGGCGACGAAAGAACTCCTGCTGGAAGATACGATGAAAAACCTTCTACAGGTTTGAGTGAACAATTAGCAAAATATAATTTTAAAATTGGAAGATTAAAAACCGGAACACCACCAAGGCTAGATTCAAGGACAATTAATTTTGAAAACTTAGAGGAACAATTCGCAGATGAAGATCCTTATTTTTTTTCATTCTTAACAAAAAAAAATTTAAATAAACAAGTGTCATGTAGAATGACGTATACAAATGAGAAGGTTCATAAAATTATAGAAAAGAATTTATCAAAGAGTGCTATGTACTCGGGTAGTATAAAAGGAGTAGGCCCAAGATATTGTCCATCTATAGAAGATAAAATAGTAAAATTTGCAGATAAAGTTCGTCATCAGATATTTTTAGAACCTGAGGGTCTAAATGATCACACAATTTACCCAAATGGCATCTCAACATCACTTCCAGCTGAGGTTCAGCAAGAAATATGTAATAATATCAATGGTTTAGAAAATGTTACTATTTTAAGACCAGGATATGCAATAGAATATGACTATGTAGATCCACGTGAACTATTCTTAACCCTTGAAACTAAGAAAATAAATAACCTTTATCTAGCCGGTCAGATTAACGGAACAACAGGATATGAGGAAGCTGCTGCACAAGGCCTAATAGCTGGAATAAATGCTGCTTTGTCCGTTAAAAAATTAGAACCATTCATACTTGATAGATCCGATGCTTATATTGGAGTTATGATTGATGATTTAGTTACCAAAGGAGTAGCTGAGCCATACAGAATGTTTACATCAAGAGCAGAATATCGATTGAGTTTGAGATCAGATAATGCTGATCAAAGATTAACTGCTAAGGGAATAGATATCGGTTTAATTGGTGATCATAGAAAAGTTATATATTTAAGTAAATTCGAGCAAATTAGCCAAATTAATATTAAAATGAATGAATGCAAGATTTCACCATCTAAAGCTGAAAAATTTGGAATAAAAATAGCAAAAGACGGAATATTGAGATCATCTAGCGAAGTTTTAACCCAAAAAGGTGTTAATATGAGTACAATCAGGGAAATATGGTCGGATATACCTTTTTTTAGCAAGGAAATTGATGAACAAGTGGAAATTAACGCTCATTACAGAGGATATTTAAAGAAGCAAAAAGCTGATATTTTAGCATTTAAGAGGGACGAAAACCTGATTATTCCAGATAAAATCAATTATGATGGGCTATCAGGTTTATCTAATGAGGTAAAAGCAAAATTTAAAGAAATAAAGCCCAAAACAATGGGTCAAGCTCTAAGAATTGACGGAATAACTCCTGCCGCTGTATATATTTTGTTGTCACATGTCAAAAGAAAGTCTATTAAGCATATAGCTTAATGGATCAGGAAATTTTAAATTCTTATTCTAGAATCAATCACTTAAATGTTTCACGTGAAACATTTTTGGACTTTGAAAACTATATATCTATGATTCTTGAAAAAAATAAAAAAATCAATATAATTAGCCAAAATACAGCATCAAAAAAGGCTATAATTGACCGTCATATTATAGATTCTGCACAAATTATTGATTTTGTTGACTTAAATAGTAATACAACCACTGATATAGGTTCAGGAGGGGGTATGCCAGGTATAATCGTGGCAATTATACTAAAAAATATGAAAAATAACATGAATGTGCACCTATATGAAAAAAGTTATCATAAAAGCCATTTTTTAAAGGAAGTTTCAAAAAAATTAAATTTAAACACAAAGGTTTTTCAAAAAAATATTTTTGAAATAAAAAATTTAGAAACAGGAACGATAATGTCAAGAGCATTTAAACCAATGCCAGTAGTTTTAGAATTAGTATATGAAAATTTTTCAAAATATAAAAATTTAATTTTTTTTATGGGTAAGAGTGGAAAAAAAATTTTTGAAGATTCTAAAAAAAATTGGGAGCTGGAGTATATAGAAAAGAAAAGTTTAACAAGTGAAGACTCATTTTTAATAAATATTAAAAAAATTAAAAAAAAAAATTAAATGCAAATTATTTCAGTAATAAATCAAAAGGGTGGGGTTGGAAAAACTACTACGGTGATAAATCTTGCAGCAGGTTTATCTCAAATAGATAAAAAAATTTTAGTTATTGACCTAGATCCACAAGGTAATGCTACCACAGGTCTAGGATTATCTAATATGGATAACTCAAGTGATACAATTTATGGAGTTTTGAATGGAACTAGAGAAATTAATGAAGTGATTAAAAAAACACAGTTTGAAAATTTAGATATCATAACATCTAATGTAGATTTATCAGGCTTAGAAGTAGAGACGGCTGATGACAGCAATAGGGCTTTTATACTAAAGACTAAATTAGCCGCATATTTAAACAATTCTAGAAGTTTATATGATTATGTCTTGATCGATTGCCCACCTTCGTTAAGTTTGTTGACAGTAATGGCACTTGTAAGTTCAAACTCTCTATTGGTACCGCTTCAGACTGAATTTTTTGCTTTAGAAGGGTTAACCCAGCTAATGAAAACAATCGAAAGGATAAAAGTAAGTTTAAATCCAGATTTGAAAATCAGAGGTATACTTTTAACCATGTACGACAAAAGAAATAAGCTTTCATCACAAGTTGAGAAAGAAGCTAGGGATTATTTTAGTGAAAAAGTTTATTCAACTGTGATACCGAGAAATGTAAGACTATCAGAAGCACCTTCACATGGTATGCCAGTTTTGATTTATGACAAGACCTGTCCGGGTAGTAAATCATATTTTAGTTTTACCGATGAGTTTATGAGTCAAGAAGCAACTATAGGGAGCGCAGTTTAATGGACAAAATTAAAAAAGGTTTAGGTAGAGGATTATCTTCATTGATAGGAGAAACAAAAATACAGCCTCAAAAAGATCAAGTATCAATTAGTGATTTAGTGCCAAATAAATATCAACCAAGGAAAATATTTGACGAAGCTAGTTTAGAAGATTTGACCAATTCAATTAAAGAAAGAGGAATGATACAGCCTATTATTGTTAGAAATTCAAATAATGATAGATCAAAGTTTGAAATAATTGCTGGAGAGAGAAGATGGTTAGCAGCACAAAGAGCTGGCCTTCATAATGTACCTGTTGTTATAACTGAAGCTGATGACTTGAAATCTTTAGAATTTGCTATTGTAGAAAACGTTCAAAGGCATGATCTAAATCCTCTTGAAGAAGCACAAGGATATAAAAGATTAATAGATGAATTTTCGTATGATCAAGACAAAGTGTCAAAATTCATTGGAAAGAGTAGGAGCCACATAACTAATTCTTTGCGACTACTTACTTTGCCAGACGATGTAATCAAATTAATTGAAACCCAAAAATTAACTGCTGGTCATGCAAAAGTTTTGGTCGGTCTTACAAATGCAAGTTTTGTAGCTAGCAAAATCCTGGAAAAAAATCTATCAGTTAGACAGACCGAAGCGTTTGTAAAAATTTTTAAAAATAAAAAAATAAAATCAAATACAACAAAAGATACTAATATTATTGCACTTGAATTATCAATTTCTAATAAAATTGGGCTTAACGTCGATATCCAAAATAATAAAAGAAATAAGGGTAAGATCAGTTTTGAGTATAAGGATTTAGATCAACTAAACAAAATTATTGATATAATTAAATTTAATTACTAGTGCTCGAGGATGTTTGATTAAGAATAAAATCGATAACTACATTAATTGAATTATCTAAATTTTTTTTGATTTGCAATTCAATATCACATAATTTGTAAATTAAATCGCTTAAATTTTTTGAATTCCATAATAAAATTTGTTGTTTTGTAATATCTTTATCTTTCCAAAATATTGGTGGCTTAGATTTAGAGATTGTTAAATCAATATTTTTATTATGCTCGAATTCTTTACAAAGTTTTAATATTTTTTTTGTTTTGTTTAAAAAGGTTCTAACAATTAAAATACAATCTTCTTTAACAAAATTATTCTCATTTAAAATATTAACTGTTTTTTTTTTATTTTTTGCTAAACAATTATCAATAAGTTCATTTATATTGTGATTTTCTATTAAATTGACTAATTTTAATATATTATTTGAAGTAATTTTTTTTCCGTTACTTGCGAAATTCTCAATTTTTAATAACTCGTTTAATAGAGTTTCTCTACTTTCATTTGATTTACTTATTAGAACATTAATATCTGATGAAGATATTGAAATATTCTTTTTCTTTAAAAAATTAGATGCTAATCCAAACAGTGTTTGGTGTGTATCAGGATAAAAAGGAACACATAATAATTTTTTTTCTTTTTCAAATAAAGATCTTATTTTTGATTTTTTCTCTAGATTACCAGAATTTAAAATTATTTTTAAATCTTCAAAATTCTTTGAAATTATTTCTAAAATAAATTTTAATATTTTATCACTAGTCCTATTTATAATTATTATTTTTTTACTTTCAAAAAGAGACTTTGTATTTAAATTTTCTATAAATGAATCTAAATTTTCTAGAATTTCCTTTTCTTCATATTTAAATACTTCGTTTGTGTTGATTAGAAGATTGTGTATTATCTCTTTTTTAAGACCCTCATTAGACCCATAAAATAGAAAAAAATTACAATTTTCAAAATCTTTTTTTTTTAGCTCAAATGATTTTTTAATCATTATTTTTCGATAATTCCAAAATTAATTTTCTTGTAATTGAATTTATTAAAGTAGATTTAATATTTTTTTCGTAATCGTTTTCCTCTAGTTTATCTGATAAACTTTTCATATTAAAATCTTCAGTAAAATTTAAATCTTTATTTAATTTACTTCCAATTATTTTAAAATTTACACTTACAATAATTTTATATTCAGATGCAGCACCGGTTGTATCTTTAGCAACTATTTCTTTATTATATATTGAATTTATAGTTATTTCGTAATTTTTATTTGTGTTATTTGAATTATAATTTTTGAGTTTTGATACTAACAAATTGTTTATATTTCTATCTCCATTTACTTCTTTAATTAAAATATTATAATCTGTGTTACTTAAATTTTGATATATGGGTTGATAACCACAGCCCGATAAAAATATAACGTAGATTAAGATAAAAGACTTTTTAATCATTTTATAAGATAATATTCATTAATTTGTTTTTAACATAAATTATATTTTTTATTTTTGTATTAATAAAATATTTTGATAAACTTTCTTCTTTCTTTACAAGTTCTAGCAATACTTTTTCATCAGTGTCTCTGTCAAACTCAATTAAACTTCTTTTACGCCCATTGATTTGAATTACATATTTAATTTTTTCCTCAATTAAAAATTTATTGTCATAAGATGGCCAATTTCCGTTTAATTGAAATTTATTTAATTCTAAACATTCTGAAGCAAAATGAGGAATTATGGGAACCATTGTAATTAATATTTTATTATAATTTTCTTTGATAGTTTTTACAGTGTAACCATTGTGTATTTCTTTATTAAAAAAGGCATACATTTCATGTAAATTAGCAATAATTATATTATAGCTAAAAGAATTTAAATTATCAGTTACCTTTTTAATAAACAGATTTGTATATTTTGTTATTTTTTCATCACTATCACTTTGATGATTTTTTTTAATTTCTTCCATAAATTTATTATTAAGTGTCCATAATTTTTGAATAAATTTAAATGATGAGGCTATTCCTTCGTCAGACCACTGAACATCTTTTTCGGGAGGACTGTCAGACAAAATAAACAAACGAGCTGAATCCGCCCCATAATGCTCAATGATATTTTCAGGATCAATAGTATTCTTTTTTGATTTTGACATTGATTCTGACGGCCCGACTGTAATTTCTTTAGAATTATCTTTTTTTAAGATTTTTTTTCCATTTATTGAAACAATTTCATCAGGACTGATCCAATTATTTTTATCATCTTTGTATGTCTCGTGACAAACCATACCCTGTGTAAACAAACCATGGAAAGGTTCTTTTGTCCTTAATTTGTTGTTATTACATGAAAGGGCCAACATAAAAAATCTTGAATACAAAAGATGTAAAATTGCGTGTTCTATACCTCCAATATATTGATCAACTGGCATCCAATAATTAACATCCTCATAATCAAAACCGTAATCTTTTTTTTGAGGTGAACAAAATCTTAAAAAATACCATGAAGAATCAACAAATGTATCTAATGTGTCTGTTTCTCTAGTATAATTTTTTCCATTAATAGTTATGTTCTTCCATTCATCTAATTTATCTAAGGGGTTACCTGTTGCATCAAGTTTTTTTATCTCTGGCAATCTAACAGGCAACATATTTTCAGGAATTTTTTTTGGATTATCTTTATCATCGTACATTATAGGAATTGGACATCCCCAGTATCTTTGACGTGATACACCCCAATCTTTAAGTCTATAATTAATTTGTTTTTTTCCTAAATTATTTTTTTCAAGATATTCAATAGTTTTTAAAATAGATTCCTCTGGGTATTTTAAATTATTTAGAAAATTAGAATTAAAAATAAATCCTGAACCAGTATAAGCTTTGCTAGTAACTTTAAAATTGTCATCTTCATTTTCAGGCTTAACAACTGTCTTGATATCTAAATTATATTTTATAGCAAATTCTAAATCTCTTTGATCATGAGCAGGACATCCGAATACAGCACCAAACCCATAATCCATTAGTACAAAATTAGCAAAATAAACTGGCACTTTTTTATCACTGGCTAATGGATTTATTGCATAAAATTTAGTTTTAAATCCTAGTTTTTCTGCATTAGCGATAGCTTCCTCGGTTGTTCCAATAGTTGAACATTCTTCTTTAAATTTCAAAAATCCAGGATCATTTTCATAAAATTTTGATATAGGATGATCAATAGATACTGCAATAAAGGACATGCCAAAAAGAGTATCTGGTCTAGTGGTAAAACACTTAATTTCATTTACTTCTTTAGGTTTATCTATTTTAAAACTAATTTCACAACCAAATGATTTTCCAATCCAATTTTGTTGCATAACCTTTACTTTATTTGGCCAATCTTTTAATTCCTCTAAATTTTTAAGCAGCTGTTCTGAAAACTTGGTTATATTAAAAAACCACTGATTTAATTTTTTCCTTTCGACTGTTGCTCCTGAACGCCAACCCTTTCCATCTATAACTTGTTCATTTGCTAGAACTGTTTGATCTATAGGATCCCAATTTACATATTGTTCCTTCCTATAAACAAGCCCTTTATCAAAGAGCTCTAAAAAAAATTTTTGCTGATGTTTATAATATTCAGGTTTACATGTAGAAATTTCTCTATCCCAATCTATTGATAATCCCAATTTTTTTAACTGAGTTTTCATATTTTCAATATTTGCTTCTGTCCATGATTTAGGATCTAAATTGTTTTGCTTCGCAGCATTTTCTGCTGGCATTCCAAATGAGTCCCAACCCATAGGATGTAAAACATTATAACCTTGTAAATGTTTGAATCTGGCTAATACATCACCAATTGTATAGTTTCTAACATGGCCCATGTGTATTTTTCCTGAGGGGTAAGGAAACATTTCTAAGCAATAAAATTTTTTCTTATTTTTGTCTAAACTTGTTTTGAATGATTTATATTTATCCCAAAAATTTTGCCATTTCTTTTCAGTTTCTTTGAAATTATATCTTTCCACGGTAGATATTAAAAATTAATTTCTTTCATTCTTTAAACCTGGGTAAGGTTTAAAATTTTTGTCTTTTTTTTGCGCAGCGTAAATAGCTGCTTTTTTTAGAATTTCTCTTTGCAACTCAGTTTTTAGATTTCCATCTTGCTCTGTAACTATGCAATTGTTATTATTTTTACATTTTTTGTAAAATATTTTAATGTCCAAGGCATCAGACCTAATTTCATTAGTTAAGAATCTTATTGTAATTTTGATTGATTCATTTGTGTTTTGATTGTCTGAATACCAGTCGGTTATTAGAACACCACCACTATAATTTGCTGAGGCGAGTGGCATGAAATCTATTGTATCAAGTGAAGCTCGCCATAATTCATTTGAACTTGCAAATTCAAAATTAGTAGTTCCCCCCCCCTTTAAAAGATTCAGATAATCTAAAACCTCTTCCTTCTTCAAGATTTTTTTTTACTCTTTCTTTTGGATCGTATGAGACTTTTCTAGCGTCCGCCCCAGGCAATTTCCCATTACAGGACGATAAAAGGATGGACAAAGTAAGGAAAAAACAGCATATTTTGATTTTATTCATATATTTACTAATCTTTTATTGCTTAATAAGCCTTTTTTATACAATTTTATTAAGATGATTTAAAAAAAACTACTAAAAATGAAGCTTTAATAACTGTTGCATAAATACAACATTTATAAGAAATTTCTCAATAATAAACACTAATTTAACTTAAGTGACCTCAAAATGATAAACATGCTCTGTTTATTATTAATAATTAACAAATTAAAGGAGTAATTAATATGAACGTACTTAAAAAAGTAAGTTTAACTGCTCTAGGAACATCTTTAATTGCAACTTCAGCATTTGCTGGTTCAATGGATGTAACTGGTTCTGCAGGTATAACTTTAGCAAATCAATCAAACCACACTAACTCAAACGGTTTCTCAATGACTGACGAGATCACTTTTACAGGAAGTGGTGAGTTAGATAATGGTTTAACAGTAACTGTTTCTATGCAGTTAGATGACAACGCTAGTGGTTCTACTGGAAGTAACATGGACAACAGAAGTGTTAAAATCGCAACTGAAGACATGGGAACTTTAACATTCTACGGTCACGGTGGTGACAGTGCATTATCAGCTGTTGATGATGTAATGCCAACTGCTTACGGTGAGTCATGGGATGTAATCGGTTTAGCTGCTGCTTCAGTAACTGCTGGTCAGACTGCTAAATTTGGTTCAATTAGTGGTAACACAGGAAACAGCTCTTTCATGTACAACATGCCAGAGATGGTTGACGGATTAGGTGTTAACATCAGTTATAACCCATCAAACTCTTCTGAGCCAAATGGTTCAACTTCATGGGCTGTTGCATACACAGGTGTTGAAGGTTTAACTGTTGGTTACGCACAAGACGAGTCTGGTGCAGCTACTGCTAACGAATACGAAACTGCATATGCAAAATATGCTTTCGGTTCATTCACAGTAGGTGTTCAATCTTCTGAAAACGATGAAGATGGTGGATCTACTAACGATGACGAGTTAGAGATTTTTGGTATTACTTACCAAGTAAGTGATGACCTAACTATCGGTTACACTCAGTCAGAGTACAATGCTGGTGATAAGTCAGTTGACCAAGAAGCTGCTAACCTTTCATTCTCATACACTTCAGGTGGTATGACTATAGCTGCTGCTATGGTAGAAATGGATAATACTGGTGGTTCAACTGCTGCTACAGATGATATCGAAGGTTACGAAATCGATGTATCATTTGCATTCTAATATAATTAGAGTTTAAATTATTAAAGGGCCCCTTTTCAGGGGCCTTTTTTTTATTCAAAGTAAGATATTCCCGCAAAACCTGAGTGATTTAAAATTGATAGTTTTCTTATATTATTTTTTGAAACTCCACCAAGAATAATAATATCTTTTTTTGTTAGTTTAGAAATTAATTTAAATTTATTAATTCCTAAAAAATTTTTATTTTTTTTGAATAATGATGATAGAAAAATTTTTTTTACATTTTGATTTTCTTTTATTCTAATTTCTTTCAAGTTGTGTGCGGATCCAACGATGTTAAAGTTTTTTTTGAAAGAAAAGGCCAAATGATTTAGGCTTTTATTAAAAGCAGGAATATAAACACCATCTAAATCTAGCTTAATAGCCAATCTAATATTGTTC
Organism: uncultured Pelagibacteraceae bacterium; assembly: GCA_902545555.1. GTDB lineage: Bacteria > Pseudomonadota > Alphaproteobacteria > Pelagibacterales > Pelagibacteraceae > Pelagibacter. Next base: position 5,428 of record CACCGK010000018.1, on the reverse strand, counting down.
GATAAATAAAATTTAATTGATTTTTTTTTGCAATATCTTTTAATTTTCAAAATTACTATTTGATCTAGTTTTTTTTCTGAATAATTTCTGTAAATTATTATGGTTTGTTTGTCTTGCTTATCAATATTTTTTGTATCAAATTTACTAATAAAGTAATATTTTCTTGTTATATTTATATGCATAATACTGTTAAAAATTTATTAGACATTCAAAATAATATCAAAGTTAATTTAAATAAATTTAATATTGATAGCTCTCCAAATATCATAGCAGTATCAAAAACTTTTAAAATAGATACAATATTACCCCTTATAGAGTATGGACACTCTGATTATGGTGAAAATAAAGTTCAGGAAGCAGTTGAGAAATGGACAGAAATTAAAAAAATAAATCCTAAAATTAAATTGCATATGATTGGAAAATTACAAACTAATAAAGTAAAATTTGCAGTTCAGTTGTTTGATTATATTCATTCAGTAGATAATAAAAAATTAGCAAAAAAAATTGCAGATGAACAATCTAAAGTAAATAAAAAAATAAAAATTTTTTTACAAGTAAATATTGGAGGTGAGAATCAAAAATCTGGAGTTAATAAAAACGAATTAATGGAATTAGTTTCATATTGTAAAGAAATTGATTTAGATTTAATTGGTTTAATGTGTATTCCACCATTAAATATTGATCCAGTAGGTTATTTTGTTGAAATGAATAAACTAAATAAAGAATTTGGTTTTACTGAATTAAGCATGGGTATGTCCTCAGATTTTATTACAGCCGTAAAATACTCAGCCACATATATTAGAATTGGATCAAGTATTTTTGGTCCAAGATCTTAAAAAATTTTTATTGTTGAGTTTTTTTTAATTAATTTAAGCATTATCAAAAAATCTTGTTTTTTTAAAGCAACACATCCAGCAGTAGGATTATAATTTTTTGTTAAATGAATAAATATGCAGCTACCTTCACCACTAACTGGTTTTTTAAAGTTATACTTGATTGGAATTATTAAATCATATTTAAAATCTTTTCTTTTTAATTTTTCGTGGTTTATACCTTTTTTAATTTTTAAAAGTTTATTATATTTTTTTGGATAACGAATATCATTACACCAACCCATATCTTCTCTTATTTGGATGCATTTAAGTGAAGTTTTGGGTTTTTTTAAACGATCTTTTCTATAATAAAGATTCTCAATTTTATAGGTTCCTTTTGGAGTTTTTTTATCTCCCTCCTTTTTATTTCTTGTTGAACCTTTTTTTCCAATACAACAATTGAATTGAAACTCGTCGATTTGAAGACTATGTTTATTTTTTACAAAAATTATCATATTCTTGTTAATGTGAGCATTCAATATTTAATAATTTATAAGTTTACCTCATTATTTAATATTCTTGAAGAACTAGATTTACATTTGAATTTTAAAATTATTTTTATTGATAATGAATATTCTTTGAATGAAAGGGTAAAAACATTAAAAAATTATCTAATAGTATCGGATAAACAATATAAAAATATTAATAATCAATTTGTTTTAAAAAATACCCCAATAAATATTCTCAAATTATTAGAGACAGTAAATATTGAATTTTTAAAAATTCAATTCAATAACCAATCAGAAGTAAAAGTAAATAATTATATAATTGATCTTAATTCTAGAGAAATGTTAATTAAAAATAATAAGCTTAAGTTGACGGAAAAAGAAATTAATACAATTACATATTTATCTAATTTAGACAGACCTGTTAGTATTGATGAACTGCAGGAAAAAGTTTGGAGTTATCAAACGAATATAGAAACTCATACTGTTGAAACTCATATTTACCGATTAAGAAAAAAAATTTTAAATACTTTTAATGATGATAAATTTATAATTAGTGAAAAAGATGGCTATCAAATCAAATAAAAAAAATCCGATGGCTAAAGATTTATTTACTAAGAAGTATAAACCAAAAATAGTTAGACCTAAAAAAGGCAAAGGAAGTTTTAAAAGAAAGAAAGATTAAATTTAAAGTCTTGCTCCAATTTGTTGAACTACCCTAGATGACATTTCAGTACCTTTTTGAAGACATTCCTTTATAGATAATTTGTTGATGTAGCCATGTAAAAATCCAGCTGCAAAAAGATCTCCAGCGCCTGTTAGATCAACAATTTTTAAATTTTTTTGTACACCAATTTCAAAAACTTCATTACCTTTTATTGCAACCGCACCTCTTTCTCCTCTAGTTACAATCACTAATTTATTAAGTTGTTTTGAAAAGTTTATAACTTCATTGAAATTTTCTGCCTCTATTAATGAGGTAATTTCTTGCTCGTTAGCGAAGGTAATATTAAGTTTGTTTTTAACTAGATTTAAAAAATGAGGTTTATGTCTATCTACACAAAATTGATCAGAAAGTGACATGGCAACTTTTTTTGCACTATTTATAGCTTTATCAAAAGCTTTTTTGGGCTCTCCTTCATCCCATAAGTAACCCTCCAATAGTATTATTTCACTTTTTTTAATTACATCTGAACTAATATCATTCTCATTAATTTTTCCTGCTGTTCCTAAGAAAGTACACATCGTTCTTTCTGAGTCTGGCGTAACTAATATTAGACATGTTCCAGTAGGTAATTCCTCTTTCTTTTTTGAATAAAAATATTCTACATTCTCTTTTTTCAATCCCTCCTCATAATTACTACCAAATTTATCGTCAGAAACTTTACCTATAAAACCAACTTTATTACCAAGTTGAGATAACCCAACTATAGAGTTTGCTACAGAGCCCCCAGAAACAGTTTTTTCAATTTTAAGATTTTTTAATAAATTTTTGAAATCATTTTCATCAAAGAATAATTTCATTGTACTCTTTGTAAGATTATTTTGGGCAATAAAATTATCTTCAACTTTGCAAATAACATCAACTATTGCGTTTCCTATTCCTAAAATTTTCATATTAAGCTTTTTTGGTAATAACAGGTTTTTTTCTATTTGGGTAGCAAGTAGTGCATATTTTACAACTTAAACCATAACAATCCCTTGCCTTGCAATATTCTCTACCATAAAAAATTATTTGTAAATGAAGCTTAGACCAAGTTTTTTTAGGAAATATTCTTTTCAAATCTTTTTCGGTTTGAATTACATTTCTTCCATTTGTTAAACCCCATCTTTGTGCAAGTCTATGAATATGAGTATCAACTGCAAAAGCTGGATACCCAAAGCCTTGAGACATTACCACGCTTGCAGTTTTATGTCCCACACCAGGAAGTTTTTCAAGTTCTTCAAAAGTCCTAGGTACCTTACCGTTATGCTTTTCTAAAACTTGTTTTGACATTAAGTAAATACTTTTGGCTTTAATCCTAAAAATACCAATTTTTTTTATTAATTTTTCAATTTTTTTTCTTCCTAATCTCACAAAGTGCTCTGGTTTATAATATTTTGGATATATATCCTTTGTTACATTATTAACATTCACATCCGTACATTGCGCAGAAAGCAGTACAGAAATCAATAATGTGAAAGTATTTTTACTCTTAAGAGGAACAAGTGCTTTGGGATAAATTTTATTTAAGGTTTTGATGATTATTTTTGCTTTTTGTTTTTCATTCATTATGAAAAGTTAAGCAAATCTCTCATAGAGTATAAACCTGGTTTTTTTTTCATTAACCATTTAGAAGCAGTCAAAGCTCCATCTGAATAAAGCGCTCTGTCAAAAGCCTCATGATTTAGTGTAATTATTTCTTTTCCACTTGAGAATTTTACTTCATGCTCACCAATTATTTCACCTTTTCTAATTGAGTTAAAATTAATTTTTTTTCCATAAGGAAAAGATTTTTTATTTAAGAATTTTTTACCAATTAAATTATATAAATTTTTATTTTTTCCATCAGCAATTCCTTTACCTAGCATTAACGCAGTACCGGATGGGTAGTCTTTTTTATGTTTGTGATGTACTTCAAATATTTTACTTAAGTATTCATCATTTAATGATTTTGATGTAATTTCAGTTAAATACATTAATAAATTTACACCTAAGCTCATGTTTCCAGCTTTTAAAATAGGTATTTTTTTTGACAATTTTTTTATCTGATTTTCCTGACTTATGGTAAATCCAGTAGTACCGATTATTACTTTTTTTCTTAGTTTTGATGCTATTTTTAATATTTCAAGAGTGCAGTTAGGAATAGTAAAATCGATAATTACGTCAGCTTTTCTAAAAGCTTTTTCAGAATTTAACTCAGGTTTAACTCCATTAAACTTTTTATTTATTAATCTATTTTCTGTAAGTGTAACTAGTTTAAAGTTTTTATTTTTCTTTGAAGACTTAATTAATTGCTGTCCCATCCTACCCATACAACCGGAAATAGCTAAATTAATTTTTTTCATTTAGCTAATATTAACCCTTTTTAGTAGATTAGTCTTTTAGTTTTTCCAGAAATCTTTTGCTTTTTGAAAAAATTTTTTAATACTCGGATTTGACTTATCGTTTTCAATTTCTCTAAATTGCTCTAATAATTCTTTTTGTTTTTTATTTAAATATACAGGTACTTCTGTTTTAACTTGAACATATAAGTCTCCAAAATCTCCTCTTCTCATAAATGGCATTCCTTTACCCTTTAATCTGAATTGTTTTCCATTTTGAGTACCGTCAGGAATTTTTATCTTAGCTTTTCCACCATCAATAGTAGGAATTTCAACAGTTGTTCCTAAGGCCGCATCAGCTAAAGAAAGAGGAAATTCGAAAAATAAGTTTTCGTCTGATCTTTTAAATAAGTTATGTGTATTCACATTAATAAATAAATAAAGATCACCTGTCGCTCCACCTCGAGTTCCTGCTTCACCTTTTCCTGCCAATCTAATTCTTGTTCCATCATCTACACCTTTTGGAATTGTTACAGATATCCTTTTAGATGCTTGTTTTTTACCTTGACCATTGCAATCATTACAAGGGTTAGTAATTTCTTCGCCATTTCCATTACATTGAGGACAGGTTTGTTGCACAGTAAAGAAACCTTGATTAGATCTTATTCTACCATTCCCACCACAATATGAGCATCTGTCTGGAGAATAACCTGGTTTTGATCCATTACCTTTGCAAGTCCCACACTGTTCGGATGTAGAAAATTTAATATCTTGTTTTTTTCCATGGTAAGCTTCTTCAAGAGAAATTGATAAATCATACCTTAAGTCAGAACCTCTATTATTAGATTTTCTACTTCTTGATCTTCCACCTCCTCCAAAATCACCAAAGAAATCCTCAAATATATCTGAGAAATCTGCTCCACTGAAACCACCAAAGCCACCACCTGGTCTTCCACCACCGTTTTCAAATGCAGCGTGACCAAAATTATCATAGTTTTGCTTTTTTTCTTTATCAGAAAGAATACCGTAAGCTTCACTGGCCTCTTTGAATTTTTCTTCTGCTTTAGAATCTCCTGGATTTTTATC
>CACCGK010000017.1 GCA_902545555.1 uncultured Pelagibacteraceae bacterium | reverse complement strand
CCAAAATGAAAATATTCTTTACAGAAAAAATTAAAGTATGGTTCAGCAATTTTAAAATTTTCATCTGACGCTCCAACAATTCCTCCCAATATACCTTCCTCTGCTTGAACAGGTCCTCCCATTACAGGACATTCAACATAATTAATATTTTTTGCTTTGAATATTTCCTCAGTTTCCATTGAGCCAGCTTTATTGTGAGTAGTGATATCAATAATTAAAGTTTTACTATCTAAAATATCAGATATTTTTTCAGAAATTAATTTTGCTATAGGAGTGTTGGTAACACATATAAACATTGCATCTAAATTTTTACTTGAAAAATCTTCAAAAGATTTTACTTCCTCAGCTCCATCGCTGATAATTTTATCAATTGGTTTTCTATTTTTATTAGCAATGACAAAAAGCTTATTTTTATGTTTTAAAATATTTTTAGCTATTCCATAGCCCATATATCCAACACCAATAAAACCTATATTTTTCATTTGAACCTCTCTATTTAACTTTTCTTTTTACCTTCTGTTCTTATGAACATTATACCAAAAACAATAATTCCTATTACACCAACAAATTTATTATAATCAAACGGTACACCAAAAATTAAGAAATTAATAATTGTAGACCAAACTAATTGTGAGTATTGAAAATTAGTTACAAATGACAAATTTGAAAGTTGTATTGCGTATATAATCAATGAATGACTTACAAAACCTGCCACACCAAGAATTACTAAATAAAGCCAAAAGATATTTTTCGCTAATGGCACCCAATTAAAAAATATAAAAATACTAAAAATTATTGCACCTAAAATTGAAGTATAAAATATAGCAGCAAATGGATCGTTATCGCCAGATACAACTTTGGTAAAAAATTGATAAAGAGCCCAGCAAATTGGAGGAACAATTGGGAATATTAAATCTAAACTAAATATTCTCATACTTGGACCTAGTGAATAAACAATCGAGCCAAAGCTCAATAACATTAAAAGTATACCTTTTGTACTTAAGATATCTTTTAGGAAGTATGCTGAAAGTAATGAAACGATTAAAGGAGCTGTAAAGAAAACAACATAAATATCTACCAAGTCAAATTTCTGTAAAGAATAAAACATAAACGAGGTGGCAGTGACCATTAATATCGATCTAATTATTTGGACCTTAAAATTTTTTTTTAAATTTACTTTTGGCTTAAAAATTACAAAAAATAAAATTAAAGATACCAAGTGAAAAAAAAATCTTCCCCAAATTGCTTGAGTAACTGGCATTACCGTTCCAAGATACTTTGCTGTAGAGTCCATACAAACAAACATAAAAAAACCACCAGCGGCTAATAAAATTACATTAATTAAGGATGTTTGTTGAGGCACAGAAAAAATATATTACATTACAACGCCAACTTGCCAAGGATTAAACTCCTCGTCACCGTAGCCGTTGATTTCACTTTTTGATTTATTCCCTGAAGCAGTATTTACAACTAATTCAAATATTTTTTGACCAACTTCTTCAACTTTTTCTTTTCCTTCAGCAATTGTCCCGCAATTAATATCCATATCTTCTGACATTCTTTCAAACATTGCTGAGTTCGTAGAAAGTTTTAAACTTGGAACTGGCTTGCAACCAAAGCAAGATCCACGTCCTGTTGTAAAGCAAATAACATTAGCACCTGATGCAACTTGACCAGTTACAGACACAGGATCATAACCAGGAGAGTCCATAAAATTAAAACCTTTATTTTTTAAAGGTTCAGCATAATGCAATACATCTTGAAGGATTGAGTTTCCTCCTTTTGCAACAGCGCCTAAAGATTTTTCTAATATGGTTGTTAGACCACCTTTTTTATTTCCTGGCGCAGGATTGTTGTCCATCGAACTGTTATTGATTGAAGTATAATGTTTCCACCATTCAATTCTTTTAATAAGTTTATCGGCAGTCTCTTGAGAGCTTGCTCTATTAATTAACAAATGTTCAGCACCATAAATCTCTGGAGTTTCTGATAAAATTGAACTTCCACCTTTTTTAACTAAGAGATCTGCTGCAACACCCAATGCAGGATTTGCTGTTATACCAGAATATCCATCTGATCCACCACATTGAAGAGCTAAAGTTAGATGACTTACTGGTTGTGAAGTTCTTTGAACATTATTAGCTTCTGAAAGCAAATTTTTAATTTGAGATAACACTTTTTCGACTATTTTTTTAGTTCCACCTTCATCTTGGATAGTTAGAAAATGAATTCGGTTATGTTTTTTTAATGACTCATCAAATAAACTGACTTGAGCACATTCGCACCCTAAACCTATAACAAAAACATGAGAAAAATTGGGATGATTTTTAAATCCATCTATAGTTCTTTGAAAAATTTGCATTCCTTCACTTTCAGTATTCATTCCACATCCTGTTGAGTGAGTAATTGGAACTATGCCATCAATATTTGGGTAATCTTTTAAAATGTCAGAATATTTAATCCTCTCAACTATCATTTTAGTGACAGTAGCTGAGCAATTTACAGTACTTACAATTCCAATGTAATTTCTGGTAGCAACCTGTCCATTATCTCTTAAAATTCCATTAAAGAAGGTGTCCGCCTTTTCATGAATAACATATTTTTTATCTGTAACTTTAAAATCTCTTTTAAATTCTCTAAATTCCAAATTATGAGAATGAACATGTTGTCCTGGTTTAATATCATCTAAAGCAAATCCAATAATTTGATCATATTTTATGATTGGATCACCTTTTTTAATAGTTTTTAAACAAACTTTGTGTCCAAAAGGGATTGGATCAATAGTGCTGATCTCATGACCTTCAATTTTAGTTTTTTCGGGAATAATAAATTGGCTAACGCCCACATTGTCATTCTTGTTTAAAACTATTAGATTATTCATAAATTTATTATATAACCAATAACGTAAACAAACCATTATTTAAATTATGCCAAAAAAAAGAAAAAAGAGTTTTCGAAGTCAACAGTGGTTCAATAATCCAAAAAACCCTGACATGACGGCTTTATATCTAGAAAGGTATTTAAATTATGGTCTTACAAGAAAAGAATTACAATCTGGAAATCCAATTATAGGAATAGCGCAATCTGGCAGTGATCTTTCTCCATGCAATAGACATTTCATGTCTTTAAGTAAAAGAATCAAAGACGGAATTAGAAGAGCAGGTGGTATACCAATGGAATTTCCTACGCACCCAATTCAAGAAACTGGAAAAAGACCAACAGCAATGTTGGATAGAAATCTTTCTTACTTGTCACTAGTGGAAGTTTTGTATGGATACCCAATTGATGGAGTAATACTAACAACAGGATGTGATAAAACTACGCCAGCCGCTTTAATGGCAGCTGCAACAGTAAATATTCCTGCAATAGTCTTATCAGGTGGTCCAATGTTAGATGGAGTTTACAAAGGAAAATTAGCTGGTTCAGGAATGGTAGTTTGGGAAGCAAGAAAAATGTTAGCCAAAGGAGAGATTAAATATGAGGAATTTATGGATATGGTTTCATCATCCTCACCAAGTGCTGGCCACTGTAATACAATGGGAACAGCTTCTTCAATGAATTCAGTTGCAGAAGCATTAGGTATGTCTTTACCTGGTGGTGCAGTAATACCTGCGCCTTATAGAGAAAGAGAACAAATTTCTTACGAAACAGGAAAAAGAATTGTTGGAATGGTTTATGAAGATTTAACCCCATCAAAAATTATGACACGTAAAGCTTTTGAAAACGCCGTAGTAGTAGCAAGTGCTATTGGTGGATCTAGTAATTGTACAGCTCATCTAAGTGCTATTGCAAAACATATGGGAATTAAATTTGATCTTTCTGATTGGCAAAAACTTGGGCACAACATTCCTTTATTGGTAAATTGCCAACCTGCAGGAGAATACTTAATGGAAAGTTTTCACAGAGCTGGAGCAATACCTGCTGTAATGAAGGAGTTAATTAAAAACAAAAAAATTCACACAAATATAAAGACAGTTACAGGAAAAACTGTAGGAGAAAATTTAAGAAAGAAAGTTGAAGTAGATAACAAAGTAATTAAAACATTTAAGAATGCATTGACCGAAAAAGCTGGTTTTTTAGTTATGAAAAGTAACTTTTTCTCATCTGCTATCATGAAAACATCTGTAATTAGTAAAGAATTTAGAGATCAATATTTATCAAACACTAAACACCCAAATGTTTTTGAATGTAAAGCTATAGTTTTTGATGGTCCTGAGGATTATCATAAAAGACTTAATGATAAGAAGTTAAAAATAGATGAAAACTCTCTATTAATTATTAGAGGTTGCGGACCTGTTGGTTATCCTGGATCAGCTGAAGTAGTAAATATGCAACCACCAGACAGATTATTAAAAAAAGGAATAAGACATCTACCAACTTTGGGTGATGGAAGACAAAGTGGAACATCAGAAAGTCCATCAATACTTCATGTTTCACCAGAGTCAGCAGTAGGTGGAGATCTAGGAATTGTTAAAACTTATGACAAAATAAAAATAGACCTTAATAAAAGAAGAGTTGATTTATTGATTTCTCAAGCTGAATTTAAAAAACGAAGAAAAAATAAAAAAGCATTTAAACCAAAAAATCAAACTCCTTGGCAGGAAATATTTAGAAACACTGTTGGTCAATTGGATGATGGTGCATGCATTAATTCTCGAGGCAAATATTTAGACGTATCACATACCAAAGGTTTACCAAGAGATTCTCACTAATATGAAGCCAAAAATATTAGTTTCTAGAAAAATCTCAGATTTAGCAGAAGAAAAACTTCAAAAAGAATTTGAAGCAACACTTAATCCAAAAGACGAACCCATTCCAGAAAGCGAATTAATAAAATTGGTTAATGATTATGATGGAATGATTTCAACAGGGTTTGATAAAATTAGTGAAAATTTTTTTAATAATTTAAATGGGAAATTAAAAATAATAGCTCAAGTTGGTGTAGGCTATGACAATATATCAATTAAATTAGCAGAAGAAAAAAAAATTAAAGTAACAAATACTCCTAATGTATTAAATGAAGCAGTAGCAGAAACAACTATTCTATTAATTCTGGCAGCTTCAAGAAGAATTGGTGAAGCATATAATCTAGTGAAAACAGACAATTGGAAAAATCAAAAACCTGATCTTACCAAATTTATGATTGGAAACTCTGTTACAGGTAAAACTTTAGGTATCATTGGTATGGGTCGTATCGGAAGAATGGCTGCAAAAAGTGCTAAAGCATTTGGTATGAAGATTATTTATTATAACAGAAATAAACTTTCTAAAGATCTAGAAGATGATGCAAAATATTATTCTGATATAAATACGATGCTACCAGAGTGTGATTTTTTAAGTATTCATACACCTGCAACAGCTGAGACCAAACATATTCTTAATTCATCAACAATAAGTTTGTTACCAAAGCATGCTGTAGTTATTAATACCTCAAGAGGATCAACTATTGATGACGATGCATTGATAAATGCACTAGAAAATAAAAAAATTTATGCGGCAGGATTAGATGTTTTCAATAATGAACCAAATTTAGATAAAAGATATTTAAAATTAGATAACTGTTTTGTTCTACCTCATATCGGTAGTGCGACTCATGAGACTAGATTGGCAATGAGCATGATGGCAGTGGATAATATTTATTGTTATTTCAATAAAAAAGCTCTTATTTCAGAAGTGGTTTAGAACAACTATAAGTTGTCTGTTCAATGAATATATATAATTTCTATATATAAAAGTTAAACGAAATTATTGATCTCAAAAATCATTTATGGTTAACTTTCAAAAAAAACATAAACGAGAGGAAGATAATGTTTAAACTTATATCTAAAACTATAGCAGCTGTAGCTATTGTTTCAGTTGCTTTATTTGGCTCTGCAAATGCAAAGACTTTAAAGATTGAAACACACTTTACAGCTAGTTCACCGAATGGTGAAGTTGCTGCACAATTCGCTAAAAACGTTGAAATGTTTTCTGGCGGAAGCTTAAAAATAGAAATGTTCTACTCATCATCAGTAACAGGTAAATCTGCCGAGGTATTTAACTCTGCACAAACTGGAATTATTGATTGTGATATGACTGGTGCAGGTTACCAAACAGGTAAAAATGCAGCATTCCAATTCGCAGGTGATGTAATGGGTGGATACGATAACCCATATCAACAATATGAATTCTTGAATTTCCCAGGAGCTCAAGAAGCTGTTGATGCACTTTACAACAAATATGGAATGACATTAATTGGTTGGTGGATACCAGGACACGAGTCTTTAATATCTAGCAGACCAATTCCAGATGTTGCTTCATTAAAAGACTTTAAATTTAGATCACCTCCAGGAATGGAAAGTATGATCTTTACAGCATTAGGTGCTAAGCCAATCGTAATGGACTTTGGTGAAGTTCCAACTGCTTTACAAACTGGTCTAATTGATGGTGCTGACTATTCATCTTTAGCTACTAACTATGCAGGTGGACATTATGAGCAAAATAAATATGCTACATACCCAGGTTTCCACTCTATGCCAGCTGACCACTTAGCTTGTAACACAAAAGTATGGAACAAGTTAAAGCCTCATGAAAAAGGTGCAATGAAAGCAGGTATTGAAATTGCTGGAAGAACTATCACTAGCTTAGTTGAGAGAAAAAACGCAGAAGCTGTTAAAGCTTTAAATGAAATGGGCGTTACTCTTCATGACTGGTCTAGAGAAGATAGACTTAAATTTAGACAAGCTGCTCTAGCTGCTTGGGAAGAGTGGAAGACTAAGTCTCCAGAAGCTGCAGCACTTATCGAGATACACAAAGCTTATATGAAAGCTAACGGTATCATGTAATAAAAAAAATATTGAAGGGCCTGCAAAGGCCCTTCGAATTATTTAAATTTTTACTCAATGATCGATAAAGAATTACAAGAACAAAATCAAAAAGTTGCGAGTAAAGATGATTTCCCAATAAATTGGATTGATAGAGTTTCCTTATTTTTAAGTCACACAATTAAATATTTAATTCCTGTAATTGTAATTGTGATGATGTATGAAATTTTTATGAGATATGTATTGTTTAAACCAACTTTGTGGGCAAACGAACTATGTCTATGGCTTGCTGGTGTTTGTTATTTAGTTGGCGGTATATATGCAACAAGATTAAGAAGCCATATTAGAATAGTATTATTGTATGATTGGGTTAGTAGACCGATACAGAGAATTTTTGACCTAATTAGTACTTTAATTATTGTTCTTTTTGCAGCAGCTGTAATTTATGGGGGTATGGAAGATGCATATAGATCATTTATAAATTGGGAGAGATTTGCAACTTATTGGGATCCACCAATTCCTGCTACTATGAAACCACTAACACTTCTATGTGTTTTTCTTATTGCTGTTCAATCTGTTAATAATTTAATTATTGATTGGAGAAATCCTAAGGAAAAACAATACGACCCTTCTAAAGAATTAAAATAATATGGATATAGGATCACTTTCGATAATACTTATAGTAGGATTATTATTACTTATATCTATAGGTGTTCCAATGGGTTTTGCATCTGGTTTTATGGGTGCAGTACTAGTATTTTTATACATAGGAGAACATGCATTAGGTATATTACTTTCAAGATACTATTCTCTCGTTGTCACTTATTCCTTTTTATCTGTTCCATTATTTATATTTATGGCCTCCTTGCTAGAACGTTCGAACATCGCAAGAGATCTTTATGACGCTTTAAATGCGTGGTTAAGAAAGACTAGAGGTGGAGTAGGAGTGGTTACTGCCATCATGGCAACAATTATGGCGGCGATGAGTGGAATTATTGGTGGAGAAATAGTTTTATTAGGTTTGATTGCACTGCCTCAAATGTTAAGATTAAAATACGATCAGGATATGTCGATCGGTATTATTTGTGCATCAGGATCTTTGGGAACAATGATACCACCTTCAATTGTTTTAATTATTTATGGATTAACAACAGAGACTTCTATTACGATGTTATTCCAAGAAGCCATTGTTCCTGGTTTAATGATTTCAGGTTTAATTATTACATACATTTTAATTCGTACAAGATTACAACCACATTTGGCACCTTTAAGTGATGAACCTGCTTTAACTTTAAAAGAAAAAATGTCATACCTCCCAGGTCTTTTACCACCGATCGGTATTGTAATAATTGTATTAGGTTCAATTTATTCTGGAATGACAGGAATTACTGAAGCAGCTGGTATGGGAGTGGTTGCTACATTAATTATAATTTTTGCAAGAAAAGAGCTAACGTGGTTTTTATTTAAAGATGCATTAACAAGAACTTTTAAAGCATCAGGAACTATTTTAACTATTACTTTTGGTGCTACAGTTTTAGCAGGCGCTTATTCTCTTGCAGGAGGTCCAAAATATGTAGCAGAAACTATTTTGGCCTATGATTTAAAACCAATGTATTTAATTTTCATGATGCAGATTATGTTTTTAATTATGGGAGCATTTATGGATTGGGTTGGAATTGTATTGTTAGCAATGCCGGTATTTTTACCAATAGTTATAGCTCTTGGATTTGATCCAATTTGGTTTGGAATATTATTTTGTGTAAATATGCAAGTTTCATTTTTAAGTCCACCATTTGGGCCCGCCGCTTTTTATTTAAAATCTGTTGCTCCTCCACATATTTCATTAACAGATATATTTAGAGGCTTCGCTCCATTTATAGTAATACAATTAATTGTATTAGCATGTGTTATGTTCTTCCCAGAAGCAATGACGCAAAACTTCCACGAGTTTAAACCTAAACCATGATGAAAATAGGCTTTATTGGAACAGGTCTAATGGGCCTGCCAATGGCTAAAAATTTATTAAAATCAGGTTTTAAATTAAAAGTCTTCAACCGTTCGATAAATAAAGCAAAACCTTTGAAAGAGTTTGGCGCTGAAATATCAAAAACATTAGGTGAAGTTGTTAAAGATAATGAGTTTATTATTACAATGTTAACAGATGATAGTGCTGTTGATGCAATAATGAGTAATTCAGATTTATTAGAAAATTTAAAACCTGGATCAACTGTTATTGATATGAGTTCGGCTAAACCAACGACAGCAACAAAATACGGAAATAGTCTAAAATCAAAAAATGTAAATTATTTAGATGCACCGGTTTCAGGAGGAACAATTGGAGCTGAGGAAGCTTCATTAGCTATAATGGTTGGAGGAGAGCAAAGAGTCTTTGATAATTCTATAAATATTTTAAAAGCTATGGGAAATCCAACTTTAGTTGGACCAATTGGTAGTGGACAAGTTTCAAAGTTAGCAAATCAAATTGTAGTAGGGGTTACTATAGGAGCGGTTGCGGAGGCAATAACTTTATGTGAAAAAGCTGGAGCTGACCCAGTAAAATTAATTAAAGCCCTTTCTGGAGGTTGGGCAGATAGTAAAATTTTACAAACTCATGGAAAAAGAATGATAGATAAAGATTTTACCCCAAAAGGTAAAACATCTACCCATTTAAAAGATATGAATAACATTTTGGAGTGTGCAAATTCATATAATACACATTTACCTATTTCAAATTTAGTGAAAGAAATGTATAAAACTCTAGTCGATAATGGTCATGGAAACACTGATCATAGTTCACTTTATAATGAAATCGAAAGGATAAATAAAAAATGAGCGGAAGATTAGAAGGTAAAAAAATTCTCGTGACAGCAGCAGGCCAAGGGATTGGAAAAGCAACAGCAATAGCATTTCATAAAGAGGGCGCTCATGTAACTGCTACTGATTTAAATGATAAAACTTTAGCTGATTTAAATAAAGAATATCCTGAGATTAAAGTGCAAAAGCTAGACTCAACAGACAACAATGCAATTTTAGAATTTACTAAAACTTTAGATAGAGTTGATGTTTTATTTAATGCCGTTGGATTTGTTCATCATGGAACAATATTGGAATGTGATGAAAAAGATTGGGATTTTTCTTCTAACGTAAACGTAAAGTCGATGTACTTTATGTGTAAAGCTATTTTACCTTTAATGATAAAACAAAATGGTGGAAGTATTATTAATATTTCTTCATGCGCATCTAGCTTCAAAGGTTTTCCAAATAGATTTGTTTACGGAACAACAAAGGGTGCAGTTATTGGTTTAACAAAAGCAATTGCAGCAGATTTCGTTAAACAAAATATTAGATGTAATTCAATCGCACCAGGTACAGTTTATTCACCTTCTTGGCAAGATAGGGTAAATCAAAGCCCAGATCCCGTTCAAGCAAAAAAAGATTTTATAGCAAGACAACCTATGGGAAGATTAGGTACAGCAGAAGAAATAGCAGCTGTGGCTGTTTATTTAGCTAGTAATGATGCAACATTTACGACAGGAAGTACAATTCATGTTGATGGTGGAATTTCAATATAATTAAATAACAAAAGGATAAATATGAAATTATTAAGAGTAGGACAAAAAGGAAGCGAAAAGCCAGCTGTTTTAGATAAAGATGGTAAGATCAGAGATATAAGTTCTCATGTTAAAGATTTAAATCCTGATCATTTAAATTTTGAAACTATTTCTAAATTACAAAGTGCTGATTTAACTTCTTTACCAGAATTATCAGCAAGTGATCGTATTGGATCTTGTATCACTCAACCAGGAAAATTTGTTGCAATTGGATTAAATTATTCTGATCATGCTGCTGAAACTGGAGCTGATGTTCCTTCTGAACCAATAGTTTTTATGAAAGCTACTAGTTGTATAGTTGGACCTAATGATGACGTTGAAATAGTTTCTGGATCTAAAAAATTAGACTGGGAAGTTGAACTTGGAATTATTATAGGAAAAGAAACAAAACATATTTCTGAAAGCCAAGCTCAAGATCATATATTAGGCTATTGTTTGGTTAATGATGTGAGCGAAAGAGAATGGCAAATTGAAAAAATGGGTCAATGGGTTAAAGGAAAATCTCACGACACTTATGGACCAATCGGCCCTTACTTTGTTACTAAAGATGAAATTGCAGACGTTAATAATTTAAAGATGAGTTTAGATGTTAATGGAAAAAGAATGCAAACAGGTAATACAAGTACAATGATATTTAACGTCGATGTAATTGTCTCTTATTTGAGTAAATATATGTCTCTTCAAGCAGGTGACATAATTACAACTGGAACACCTCCAGGAGTTGGTATGGGAATGAAACCTCAACAGTTTTTAAAAGCAGGTGATACAATGAAATTATCAATAGAAAACCTAGGAGAGCAAAACTCGAAGGTAGTTGCTTTATAATTAATTGTGAAAATAACTTCTATTAAAAGTCATGTACTTAGATATGAGTTAGAAAAAGAACTTGGTTACTCACAACAGTATTATAAACATCGCACAGCCCATCTTGTTGAAGTTCAAACAGACGAAGGAATAACGGGTTGGGGTGAGTGTTTTGGTCCTGGAAATATAGCTTTAGCAAACAAGTTTATTGTTGAAAAGGTAATACAGCCTTTGGTGATTGGTGAAGACCCTTTAAACAAAGAACATATCTGGCAAAAAGTATACAATTTTTTAAGAGATAGTGGTCAAAAAGGGATGCCGATACAAGCATTATCAGGAGTAGATATTGCTTTATGGGATATTCTTGGAAAGAAAACAAACACTCCTCTTTATCAACTTGTTGGTGGCAAATGTAATAATGACGTTCCTGTTTATGGGTATGGAATGATGTTACAAAAAAAATCATTTGATGAATTGATCACATTGTTCAAAGAGGAGTCTAAGCAAATAAAATCAAAAAATTTTAAAGCAATAAAAATGAAAGTTGGATTAGGTCCAAAAGAGGATTTAAAGTTAGTTCAAGCTGTAAGAGACTCTGTTGGAAAAAATTTTAAATTAATGGTTGATGCCAATCACGCTTATAATTTGAAAGATGCTCTTTATGTTGGAAAAGGTTTAGATGAACTAGATATTTATTGGTTTGAAGAACCTGTGGCACCTGAAGATTATGAGGGTTACAGAGAATTAAAACAAAAAATTTCTACTAGCATTGCAGGAGGAGAAGCTGAATTTACCAAATATGGCTGGAATAAATTAATATCAAATAAATGTATTGATATAGCTCAACCAGAGGTTTGTGGACTTGGCGGTATTACGGAGTATTTAAAAGTTGCAGCATTAGCGCAAGCAAATTTTATACCAGTAATTAATCATGTGTGGGGTTCTGCAGTTAGTATTGCAGTTAACCTTCATTTGTTGACGGCTCAACCTGATATGCCAGGCGGACTATTTCCATCAAAATCAATGCTTGAGTTTGATACAACAGAAAAAAATATTTTTATCACAGATTTACCTAAAGAAGAATTTTCAATTTTAGACCAAGTTAAAAACAATAACGGTTATGCATCAGTAACAGATAATATAGGTATTGGTATAAACCCGAATGAAGATTTTATTAAAGAGTTTGAAGTAAATGAATAAAATAAAAACATCAGAACCAAAACCTCTTTGGAAATTAAGATGTACTTTAGGTGAAGGAACGTTATGGGTTAGTGAACATAACTCAATTTATTTTGTAGATATTAAAAAAAAGAAAATTTGCTCTTTCAATATTAAAAATAAAAAAAAGAAAATTTTTAAAGTAAATAAAGAAATTGGTTTTATAGCTCATATCAAAGATTATATTTTTATTTTAGGTCTCCAGGGAGAATTAAGAATTCAAAATCTAAAATCAAAAAAAATTTTAAAATCAATTAAGATAGAACCAAACTTGAACCTAAATAGAATTAATGATGGTAAAACAGATCCTGCTGGAAATCTTTGGTTTGGCACTATGGACAACTTGGAAAGAAAAATTGAAAAAGGTTCTTTATATAAATTAGATAAAAATTTTAAATTAATAAAAGTTGATAAAAATTATAGAATTACTAATGGACCAGCATTTATTGATCAGTATAATTTTTATCATACAGATAGTCCAAAAAAAACTATCTATAAAATTAAAATAAATAAAAATAATAAAATAGTTAGTAAAAAAATATTTAAAAAATTATCTTCTGATGAAGGTTCACCAGATGGAATGACATTAGATAAAAATAAAAATTTATGGGTAGCTCATTTCCATGGTGCTTGTATTTCTGTTTTTAATAAAAATGCAAAATTAATTCACAGAATTCAGTTTCCTGCAAAAAATATAACTAATTGTGCATTTGGAGGTAAAAACACTAAAGAACTTTATGTTTCAACAGCAACTAAAGGCATGAACAAAGCAGATTTGCAAAAATTTAGATATTCTGGGTTCTTTTTTAGTGTAAAAACAAACGTAAAAGGAATTTTACAAAAAAAATTTGTTTTAAATAATGAAGAAAAGAGATCTTTACTATGAGAGAATACCTACTAAGCTTTTAAGAGAGGATTTTAGATTATTAGGTACTTTCCTAGGTAGAGTTATTAAAGATCAAGAAGGTCTAGCATTTTTTAAAGTTGTCGAAAAATTTAGAGTGCTATCAAAAAATACTCTCTCTGATAAAAATAAAAGAAAAGTACTATCAAGAATTTCAAAAGAAGTTAAAAAACTAACTCCAGAGAATACATTTAAATTAAGTAGAGCATTTTCACACATTTTAAATTTACTGAATCTAGTAGAGTCCCTTGATGCATCAAGAAAGTTAAATGAGTACGAAAATCCATATTTTAAAAGTAAAAATCAAAATTTATTTATAGAGGATATAATCGAGGGCTTATTTAAAAACAAAAAAATTTCTGACAAAAATATTTATGAGCAGGCAAAAAAACTTGATATTGGGATTGTTCTTACTGCTCATCCAACAGAAGTAAAAAGAAGAACTTTAATACAAAAATATGCAAATTTAATTTATATTATGGAGCAGAGACATCTATATAAAAAATATCCATCAAAGATTATCGAATTAGATAGACAATTATATTCAGAAATAGCAATTATATGGAAAACAGATGAGTTAAAACGAACCAAGCCCTCTCCATTAGATGAGGCTAGATGGGGTTTAGCCGTTATTGAAGATAGTTTATGGGACACAATTCCTAAAGTTTACAAAAGACTAAATGATATATTTAGAAAAAATTTAAAAAAGGATTTACCAAGAGATTTTAACCCTATTCAGTTTGGATCTTGGATGGGCGGTGATAGAGATGGAAATCCTAATGTGACAGCTGAAGTAACTAAGAAAGTAATATTATTTTCTAGGTGGCAAGCTGCAAAATTATATGAAAAAGAACTTACTAAGTTAATTCAAGATTTATCCATGGAAGAATGTTCTGCAAAAATTAAAAAAGCAACTGGAAATAGTTTTGAACCGTATAGAGTGTATTTAAGGCCGATAAGAGATAAAGTAAGACTAACCCATCAATTAATTGAAAATCATTTAAATAATAATTCAAACTTAAATGAAAAAAAGTTAATTCAAAACAAACATGAAATTACTATCCCATTAAGAGAAGTAAGAAACTCTTTAAAACTAAATAAAGGAGATCATATTGCCAATGCAGATCTATTAGATTTAATGAGGAGAGTTAGGTGTTTTGGCATTAATCTTGCAAGATTAGATATCAGACAAGAAGCTGATAGACATGAAAAACTCTTAAATGAAATTTTCAAAAAGAAAAGTAAAATTACATATTCTAATTTAAGTGAGATAGATAAAATTAAATTATTGAACAAATCAATTAAAGAGAAGAAATTTTTTGTAGATAAAATAAAAATACAAAATAAAGAAAATAGAGAAGTGTGGAATACTTTTAAGCTGATTTCATCTACACCAAATGAGTGTTTAGGTGCATATGTAATATCAATGACATCTAATGCTTCTGACATTTTGTCTGTATATTTTTTACAAAAACAAGCAAAAATTAAAAATTTATTAAGAGTTGTTCCACTGTTTGAAACTTTGGATGATTTAATAAACGCCAAAGATGTTATGAAAAATTTATTCAAACTTTCTTGGTATAGAAAATTGATTAATTCTAAACAGGAAGTAATGATTGGATACTCAGACTCAAGTAAAGATGCAGGAAAATTATCAGCAAGTTGGCATCAATACAAACTTCAAGAAGAGTTAAGGGCTATATCAAAAAAATACAAAATTGACTTAGTATTTTTTCATGGAAGAGGAGGATCTCCAGGAAGAGGAGGCGGACCAATTCAAGCAACATTAAAATCTCAACCAGCTGGAACTGTAAATGGGAAAATCAGAATTACTGATCAGGGTGAAGTAATTCAACAGAAATATGGATATAAACCTTTAGCTGAATACAATCTTTGTAGTTATATTGGAGCGGTTATGGATGCTTCTTTAAATCCACCACCAAAATCAAAACCTAATTGGCGAGATTTAATTCAGAATATGTCTGAAATTTCTACATCTGCTTATAGGAAATATTTAAATCAAAGCGAAGACTTTATCAGATACTTTAAAACTGTTACACCTCACAAGTCTCTAGGAAAGCTAGCTATAGGTTCTAGACCAACAAAAAGAAAAAATGTTGATAACATTCAAAGTCTAAGAGCTATACCTTGGGTATTTGCTTGGACACAAATTAGATTAATGTTACCAGCTTGGTTAGGAACAACTGAGGCTTTGAGATATGGATCAATTAAAAAGTTTAAAAAAACTATGATGGATATGGAAAAGAACTGGCCATATTTTATTTCGACTATGGATATTTTAGATATGGTAATTTCAAAGGTTGATCCAGAAATCTCAGTTATATACGAAAATAATTTGGCTGATGCTTCATTAAGGAGAATTGGTAGAAAATTAAGATATCAATTTGATGCACTGGTCAAATTGCATAATAAAATAACTCCAAGGGAAGTGGTACAAGAAAGAAAAAAATTTAGAAAAGCACTGTTTATTAGAAGCAATTATACAGAGATGTTAAATATTTTACAGGCAAATATAATGAATAAATTAACAAATAAAAAATACAAAAAATTAGATAAAAAATTTCTTGATGACGCTTTGATGACATCTATCGCAGGCATATCTGCTGCAATGAAAAATACTGGATAAATGTTTGAATATTTAATTGCTTTTGGAGCAGGACTTATAAGTTTTTTATCTCCATGTGTTCTACCTTTAATACCTGGATATATTTCTTATATCTCTGGTCAATCCTTACAAGAGATATTAAATAAAAAAGAAATAAACTTTTTTCCGTTAATTTTATTTTGTTTTGGGTTCTCAACTGTGTTTGTTATTTTAGGAGCGTCCGCATCATTTTTAGGTCAGACACTTTTACAAAATTCAGAAATTTTAAGAATTGCAGCCGGAATAATTATTATAATTTTTTCTCTTCAATTAATTGGAATAATTAATATCCCCTACCTAAATTTTGAAAAAAGATTTGATGCTAAAGAATCAAGAAATATTCTTTTTCCATATGTAATCGGTGTTGCTTTTGGTTTTGGATGGACACCCTGTATTGGTCCAATTTTAGGTTCAATTTTAGCTTTAGCATCCATTGAAGAAACCTTATCAAGAGCAGTAATATTATTAATTTTATATTCATTAGGTCTTGCAATTCCTTTTGTTTTATCAGGATATTTAATTCAAAAATTTTTATTATTTTCAAAGAACTTTAGGAAAAATATTAATTTAATTTCAAAAATTGGTGGAATAATTCTTTTAATTACAGGTATTTTAATATTAACCAATCAATTACAAGCAATTGGATTTTATATAATTGAAATCTTTCCTTTTATGCAAAAATTCGGATAAAAGGTATTAATGAAGATTTATCAAATAGATTCAAGCGCTAGAAAAAAAGGATCAACCTCGCGCGCACTTGCTAAAAAACTTTTAGAGAAAATTAAAAAATCTGGAGATGAGGTGATTTATCGTGATTTAGACGATGAGATGTTTTTTGTAAGTGGACTTACAGAGTCGGGTATGAAAATTGATGAAAAAGATCAGACAGAGCACCACAAAAAAATGTTCGAACTTTCTGATAAATTAGTAAAGGAGTTAAAAGAAAGTGATGTGATTATAATTTCAGCTCCTATTTACAATTATGGTCCTCCCGCAACACTTAAAGCCTGGTCAGATTTAGCAGCTAGGATAGGGGAAACATTTAGATTTAAACCTAATGGGAGACGGGAAGGTTTATTAAAAAATAAACATGCTTATTTAGTAATAACCTCTGGAGGAACAAAATTAAATAGCTCTGAGGATTTCCTAACCCCTTGGTTAAAATTTATTCTTAATTTTTTTGGGATTGAAAAAGTGGATATTATTAGTGCAGATCAAATGGCATTAGATTATGAAAAATCAATAAGTGATGCAGAGGCACAAATAGAAAAATTATTTAAAGATTAAACTTTCTTTTTAAATGTCTAAGTTTTCCCTCTGTACTATCAAAATCAATATAACAACCTTGTAAAAATCTTTCGCCCTCTTTAGTTTCATAAGCTGTTCTTCCATGGAGCAATCTATGATTATCCATCATTATTAAGTCTTTTGGTTCAAGTTTAAATTCAATTCTATATTTATCTGAATTATACATTTCAGATATTTTTTTCCTTGCTTTATAGTAAAGATCTAATTTTTCTTTTTCTAATATCGGAACATAGTCTAATCTTGGACTAAATCTTACCTGTTTAAAACTTTTATCCTCATTTAATTCAATCAAAGGTGAAATAGTCTCTAAAATAACTTCTTTATCAATAAATCTAAATCTTACTTTTACCTCTGTTAATATTTTGTAAAATTCTGGGTAGTCATTTTTCAAATCTTCTGTAACTGTATAACCATCCACTAATGTTGATAATCCACCTGAAACGTTACTTTCAATACAGTGTAAAAGTTGAATACATGGCACAGGATTTCTATAAGGATTATCCGTATGAGGCGCCAAAGCCAATGATGTATAAGCTAGATCGTTTGGATCAGGTTTAGATTTTACGTCAAAATATTCACCAAAATTTGTTCTTCGAACACTGCCTATAGAATTTGCAAATTCAACAATATAATTTTTAGATGTTGGAATATTTTTTATTATTACAAAACCATATTTGTAAAACGAAACAAGCAGATCATGCATCTCTTTACTTTCATAAAAATTTTCTTGGTATTCAAAATTTTTTATATTTTTTAAAGTTGAGTCCCATTTAGTTTTTTCAATACATCTAATTACAATATCTTCTTTAGAAAATTCAGAAGCAATTTTATCAATTTCAAGTTTTGAATTAACACCATCATTAAAATTAACCTCTAGATATTTTTCATCAAGGTTTACTTTATTTATTGAGACACCATTACTTAAGAAAGTAGGATCAAAAAGTCTTTGCTGAGTTCCTTTATCTAAATATTCTTCACCATTTACTCTTTCTCTTAGCCAGAATGGGTGAATTTCTTTTTTCTCAGACCCATTATTAAAATAAACCTTATTTTCAATTAGCTCGATTTTCATATTAGTAAGCTAAGGATTATTTAAAATTTAACTTTAATCAACATAAATTAAATAGTAAGAGTTCAATGTGAAAAAATTTGATACAAAAAAATATCCTATATATGCAAGCTTTTTAAATCAATTGGCTAAAGATTTAACAAAGTTTTATTACAGCAAATTAGATAAACCATTTAAAATAACTAACAAGCTCAAAGGGAAGGGTTATGACCCAGTAACCACGTCTGATAAAGCATTTGAAAAATTTATAAGATCTAAAATTTCAAAAAAATTTCCAAATCATCAAATTATAGGTGAGGAATATGGTCATAAAAATACGAGAAGCGAATATTCGTGGATAATTGATCCAATTGATGGAACTAGATCATACGTTGTAGGTAATCCTAGTTGGAGCAATCTCATTTCATTAAATTATAATGGAGAACCAATTTTAGGATTAGCAAATTTTCCTAAAATGAGAAAATATTATTTAAATGTAAATAAAAATTCTGCATTTGTATTTGAAAAAAATAAAAAAAGAAAATTAAAAGTTAATTCAAAATTAAATTTTAAAAATGCAAAATTAGCAGCTGCATTTCACAATCAATTATCTTTAAAACAGCAATATAAAATTAAAAAATTTATAAAAAGAATGCAGTTTCCTTGTTTTGATGCATTGACTTATTGTCAATTAGCAGAAGGTAGACTTGAAATCGTTGCACAATGTGCAAATAAGATTTGGGATATTCATCCTATAATGCCAATTGTGAGAGCAGCAGGAGCAATAGTAACCACATGGGGCAACAAAAACCCTGTCATTGGAGGAAATATTATTGTTTCAAATAATAAAGCCAATCATAAAAAGATTTTAAAATTATTAAAACCATTAGCTGAATGATAACAGAAAGAGCACAAGCAATTATTGATTTCTGGTTTAAAGAAACCCCTTCTGAGATGCGTTTCAAAAAAGATGAAAATTTAGATAAAAAAATTAAAGATAATTTTTTAAAAGATTATGAACTTGCTTGTCAAAATGAATATGATGATTGGCAAGATAATCCTATGAGTTGTCTGGCGTTAGTAATTTTATTTGATCAGTTTTCAAGAAATATGTTTAGAAATGACAAAAAAGCTTTTGTTCAAGATCAAAAAACTAGATTGATTGTAAACGATGCAGTTTATTCAGGTTATTTAGAAGTTATGAATGTAAATCAAAGATTATTTATGTTGTTACCTTTAATTCATAGTGAGGAAATTAGTGATCATGAAATGGCTTATTACTTACTAAATAAATATTTAAGAGAACACGAAGGATACAATGAAATAAAAAAATTTTGGCAGGATCATACAAAAGTAATTAGACAATTTCATAGATATCCTCATAGAAATAAAATTTTAGGAAGAGAACCTACTGAAGAAGAAATAGAATTCTTAAAAGGTCCAAATTCTTCTTGGTGAAATGAATTTAGAATTTATTTTCAAAGTTATAGACAAAGTTGAGTGGCAAAAGGCCAAACAATCTGGAACTTATGGCGGGTCAGAAAAAGATCTTAAAGATGGATATATTCACTTTTCAGAAGAGGATCAGGTAGAGGAAACTTTAAATAAACATTACCCCAAAAAAGACAATCTAGTCTTATTAAGAGTAAATGCTTTTAAGCTTGAACATTTGTTATGGGAACAAGCATCGAATGGTGATATGTATCCCCATTTATATTCACTTTTAGACACTAGCACAGTTGTTAATGAATATGAGTTACCGTTAAATGAAGATGGAAGTCATGTACTTCCAGAGATTTTAAAAAAATATCAGTTTAGCCGTCCAAGATAATTAACCATTATTACACCAATAATAATTAAGATAATTCCAACTATTCCATATAGATTGGGTACTTGATTTAATTTTAATACAGCAAAAAGCACAACTCCAGTTACTGTAAGTCCGCTATATGTTGCGTACGCAAAACCTACAGGTAGAGCATGCATTGCTTTTGCAATTGAAAACATAGTAATACACATGAATAAAATACATAAAAAAGAGGGGGTTAGTTTTGTAAATCCCTCAGAAATTTTGGCTAAGCTATTAGATGCAATTCCAAAAGAAATACCTAAAGCTAAAAATAAATATCCAAAAAGTGGTTTCATAATTAATCTTTAGATGCAATTTTGTCCGCAAAGGGTTTTAAAATGGGAGCCATTGTAAAAGCTGCTATCAAAGCGACAGGAAATGCAAAAATCCATGAATAAAACCATCTACCCAGAAACCCTTCACCAATGCCTGTATTAACAGCAACCACAATTCCACACATAATTACACTCATACTAAAAGACATTAAAATAACAAACAGAGGTTGAGCATATTTTTTTTTGAGCATATTTAGTTATTTCCAAGTAAGTTAACCATTAGTACACCAATTATAATAAACGCTAAACCAATTAATGAATATAAGCTAGGTACTTGATTAAATCTTATTACTCCAACAACCACTGTTGCAATTATCGTTAGTCCTGCAAATGAAGCATAAGTAATTCCCATAGGAATATTTTTCATTACTAATGAAAGTGCATACATACACAATACAATTGTAATTGCTGTAATTATACTTGGAATAAGAAGTGTAAAACCCTCAGCACTTTTTGCAAAACTGTTTGAAGTTACACCCAAAAAAACTGCAACGCCTAAAAATAAATATGAACTAACAAGACTCATAAAATGATTTTAAATGAATTTTTAGAGAATATATAGAATTATTTAAGAGACCATTTAATAGCATCTTCCATTCGGTCATCTCCCCAGAAGACTTCATTTTTCACTATAAAAGATGGACTACCAAAAATTTTATTTTCACGAGCTGAATTTGTGTTCTCG
>CACCGK010000016.1 GCA_902545555.1 uncultured Pelagibacteraceae bacterium | reverse complement strand
TTACTAGTGCAAAACTTTTGTATGATTATCTGGTATGATTTAATAACACATTAAAAATTTAAAATAGATGTTAGATAATAATTATTAGTAATATGAAAAAAAAATTTAATCCAAGAATTAAAGCTAGATTGAGAAAAAATAGACAGGTTTTAAGTAAAAATATTGATAATTTTTTTGGGTGGGTTAAAGGTGCAAAACTTGTTGAGCTTAAAGAGTGTAATCCAGAAGAGGATCCTGTAAGACCAGAATTGGATAATAAGTTTAGAACAGGATATGGAAGAAAAATTTTTGGTGTTGAATATAAAGGAGAAATTCATGCCGTAATGTGTTTTGCTTATACAAATGAAATTCCAAAAAGTGTTGAAGAGTTAGAAAAACTTAGTACTGACGCATTTCTACAAACTGCTATGAGAGATCAATCGGGTGGTCAAATAGCAATTGCTTACACCGTATGGTCTAAAAAAAAGGGTGGAGGAAAATTAATAGTAAAAGAAGTATTCAAAAAAATTAAAAAATCTAATCATTTAAATAGATTAGTAACCCTTTCACCTTTAACAGAAATGGCAACTAATTTTCATGAGAGAAATGGCGCTAAATTAATTCAAATTAATGAAACTACACAAAATTTTGAATATAAAGTTATGTAACAATGAAAATTATTAAACTTTATCTTATAGTATTTTGTACTTTATTTATTTTACCTTATTCTGCAGTTATGGCTTACGAAAAAGCAAATTATGAAGTTGTCTCTAAAAATGAAGTTTATGAGATTAGAAAATATTCTGATCGTTTAGCGGTTGAAACTATGACATCTGGAATAGATAGTAATTTTAGAAAATTATTTAATTACATTTCAGGCAGAAACGATACTCAAGAAAAAATTAAAATGACAACTCCAGTTACGCAAGTTGAGAAAAATGGAAATATGAGTATGCAATTTTACTTGCCCTCTAAATTTAACTCAGAAAATGTACCAAATCCAAGTAGGGAAGATGTTAAAATAGTTAATATTGAAGGAGGATACTACGCAGTACTGAGGTATTCTGGACGAGCATCAGATGGAAACTTTCTTAAGCATAAAGAAATTTTAGAAAAAGAGTTACAAAAAAATAATATATCAATTATAAGCCCACCAATTAGAGCAACCTATGATAGCCCGTTTACTCTTCCAATGAATAGAAGAAATGAGGCTATGTTTAAAGTGGAATTAAATTGAAGAAATCAAAATTTAAAGCAATGGTGTTATCTTGCATGGATCCAAGATTTCAACATTTAGTTCACAATCATTTAAAGAAAAAAAAATTAACAGGAAAATACAGTGCGTTTACAATTGCAGGCGCAGCGGTTGGGATTACACATAATAAATTCAAAAAATGGCATAAAACATTTTATGACAATTTAGCAACTTCTATTCAATTGCATCAAATAGAAAAATTAATTGTTATTAATCATACAGATTGTGGTGCTGCCAAAATTGCAAATGGAAAAAAGGAATTTAGCTCAGCGAATGAAAAAAAAATTCATAGAGAGTCGTTCTCAAAAATTAAAAAACAAATAAAAAAAAGATTTCCAAAATTGAAAGTAGAATTAAATTTAATTTCTTTGGATAGTAAAATTACTAAATTCTAATTATTGATTTCTTATTAAAGGATAAACTTTAGGATTTAGATATTTTAAGTTTGTTAGCAGTATTAAAATTAAAGTAACAAAGCCAATTGAAAATCCTAAATAAATTAAAACTTTAAAGTCAAACATCCACACTAGCTCAAAAATATTTTCTATAATAAATTTTGAACCAATCACTGCAAAAAATATTGCAATTAAAATTACAGATTTAAAAATAATGATGAATTCAATTAATGATGAAAAAATAATTTGTTTTTTTGAAAAACCTAAAATTTTAAAGACTAAATTTTGATATTCTTTTACTTTTCCTTGAACCATAATTGCACTCGAAATCACGATTAACCCTATAACAATAGTAACCGCTGAAATTAAAGTAACTGCAATAAATACTTTATTTAAAACAGCTGTAACTTTAGATAAATAATCTGCAATTTTTATCATTGATAAACTTGGCATGATTTCAAGCATTTCAGTTTCATCAAATTTATTTGAATTAAATTTTGCAGTAGCCAAATATTCGTGTGGAATATTTTTTGCAAATTGAGGATTAAATAACATTGCAAAGTTGATGCTTAAATCTCGATAATCCACCTCTCTAAAATTAATTACTTTTCCATCAATTTCACGCCCATAAACATTTAAAGTAAAAATATCACCTAGCTGGATATTTAAATCTTTAGCAACTTTTGCATCAAGAGATATTTGAAG
Organism: uncultured Pelagibacteraceae bacterium; assembly: GCA_902545555.1. GTDB lineage: Bacteria > Pseudomonadota > Alphaproteobacteria > Pelagibacterales > Pelagibacteraceae > Pelagibacter. The sequence continues at coordinate 19,421 of CACCGK010000016.1, read as the reverse complement.
TTGATTTGGATTTGATAAATCCCACCATTTACCTTCTAAAATTGGATTATCTTCAGGTATATTTTCCACCCATGAAGATCTTCGTTCAGTTCCAATTACCCAGTAACTATCATTATCTGGTTTAATATAAGTGTTAGGATCCAGACCATTAATTTTTACAATTCCAGAAGATACCATTGGCACAATTTCTATAGATGCATTTGGATCCATATTTAAAATACCTTGTTCAAATTTTTCTCTTTCACCTTTTTGAATACCGACAAAGAAATAATCAGGTGCAATATCAGGAATAGATTTCGAAATTTCTCTTTGAAAATTTGTACCAACTAAAGCTAATGTTAATAACAAAGTAACCCCTAAGCCAAGAGACATTACTGTAATGGGTGTTATACTTTTTGTTTGGGTAATATTTTTAATTGAGACTTTTAAAGAAATTATTGAACTAGATTTGAATTTTTTTAGGAAAAAAATGATTAATTTTGAAAGTAAGAAAAATACAATTAAACAAATAAAAAAAGCAGCAAAGTAACCCAAGCTATAAGAAGGCTGTTCAGATCCAACTGTGAATAATAAAATTAAGATAGATAATAAAACAAAGCTAAGAACAACTGATCTTTTAGAATAATAAAATTGAAGATTTTGAAATACGTTTCTAAATAAATTAGACGCTTTTACTTGATCAATAGAACTGATTGTTGGGATAGAAAAAATTACTAGAACCAATAATCCCACTAAAAATATTTTTAAAAAATTTAGTAAAGAAAACACTGGATAAACATTCAATCCTAGTCCGTCAGATAAATATTTATCTGCTATTGGTACAATTAAAAAACTCGATGCATAAGCAACAACAGTGATGATAAATAAAAGTATAAATAACTGCAGATAATATAGGGTTTTAATATTGCCCGAATAAAAGCCAACTGCCTTTCTAACAGCTATTGACATGTTGTTTTGATTAATAAAAGAAAGCAGAGTATTTGCTATTCCAATACCCGCTATCAACATTGCACTGATAGATACAAGGGATAAAAATTGAGAAAAATTATTAATTATTCTTTTTATTCCACTTGCAGAATTTTCAGGATATCTAAGTTTAACTTTTTGATCGTCTTTAAAGATTTCTTCAATTCGTTTCTCAATTTCTTCTGGCTTATCATTTTGATTGAACTTTACTTTGTATTCATAGTTTAAAAAGCTTCCAATTCCATTTAGTTTTAAAATTTCTAAAGTTTGTTTTCCTGCTAAAGCCCAATCACCAAATGCAACAAATCCACTTACATCTGGCACTGATTTAATAATTCCAATTACTTTAAAATTTTGATCTTGGACTTTTACTAATTCATTAATTTTAATATTCAGGGTTTTTGATAAACTTTCATTGATAAGGATAGTATTAGGTTCTCTTTGCATTCTTTCATAAGCACCAATTGGCTCATACACAACATTTCCATATAAAGGATATTTTTCATCTACAGTCTTAATTCTAGTAAATAATGATTTATTTTTTTCTCTGCCAGTAGTTGAAAGCATAGTACTGAACTCAATCATTTGAGAAACAGTTGCAAATTCTTTTACTTTGTCAACTAGATCTAAATTTCCTTGATTACGATTGTAATCAATCTCTAAATCTCCACCCAAAAGAGCTTTAGCATTATCATTAAGTTCTTTTTTAAGACTATCCTCAATTGTGAAAATAGCACTTAAGATAAAAAGACTTATAAATAGCGTAACAATGATACTAGAAATTTTATGATAATTTCTACTTAAGTCTTTTAAAGCATATTTAAAAATCAAACTAAATTCTGAAGGATTATTTAATTTTTCCATCTTTAATTTTTATTTTTCTTTTAGCTTTGTCGGCAAGTTTAGGATCATGAGTTACCATGATTAAAGACGAACCTTCTTCTTTTACATATTTAAATAAAATATTTGCAATCATAATAGAATTTTCTGTATCTAAGTTTCCTGTTGGTTCATCTGCTAAGATTAGTTCTGGTTTCATCGCAATTGCTCTAGCAATAGCAACCCTTTGTTGTTCACCACCTGATAATTGACTTGGTAAATTATTAAAACGATGTTTCAAACCAAAACGATCTAATAAAATTTTTGCTTCTTTCTCTGGATTTTTAAAATTATTAAGTTCAAGCGTTAATGCTACATTTTCAACTGCTGTGTAATTAGGAATTAAATAAAAAGACTGAAATATTATTCCAATATTTTTCTTTCTTACCTCAGATACTTCGTCTTCACTAAGGCTTGTTATTTCTTGATCATTAAAAATTATTTTACCAGAGGTTGCTTTTTCTAAGCCTCCAATTAACATTATTAAACTTGTTTTACCTGAGCCACTTTCTCCAACTACTGAAACAGTTTCTTTTTTCTTAATATTTAAATCAATATTCTTTAAAACACTGATACTATCTTTACCAGTTTGGTATTTGAGATTTATTTTTTTTAATTTAAGAAGAGTGCTCATGAATAAAACTATATTTATTAAAATTTTGATATTCTTTCTAGTGCACATAAACGCAAGTGCAATAGAAAAGGTAGTTTTATTCGGTGATAGTTTGATGGCTGGTTATGGATTACCTAAAGAACATCATTTATCAATAGTTTTAGAAAACAATCTTAAGCAAGCTGGGTTAAATATTAAAGTCATTAATGGAAGTGTCTCTGGAAGCACATCATCAGGTGGATTGAATAGAGCAGATTGGAGTTTGTCAGAGCCTGGTATTGATTTAATTATTTTAGGATTAGGAGCTAACGATATGCTTAGAGGAATTCAACCAGAGGAAACAGAAAGAAATTTAGAACAAATAATAAAAGTTGCTCAGAATAAAAAAATTAAAATTATTCTAGCTGGAATGGTAGCACCAGATACTCATGGGGAAAAATATAAAAAAGAGTTTGATGCTATTTATCCAAAGTTATCAAAAAAGTATAATTTAGCATTAATCCCATTTCTTCTTGAAGGAGTAGCATTAAACCCAAGCTTAAATCAGCAAGATGGGATTCATCCAAATAAAGAAGGAACAATTAAAGTAAGTGAAACTATTAAAAAAAGTATTATTAGTATTTTAAATTAAATGAATAAATTTTTATATAATCTCAAAGAAAGTAGAATTTTTCAGTTTATTGTAATTTCAATTATTATTTTAAATGCAATAACTATTGGAGTTAATACATACGATTTAAGTGAATTTACCAAACAAGCAATTAATTACTTAGATTATTCTATTACTATATTTTTTGTCATTGAAATTATTATTCGGTTTGTAGGAGAGCCTAAAAAGTTAGATTTTTTTAAAAGTGGATGGAATGTATTTGATACTTTAATTGTTTTAATTTCTTTAATCCCAATCCCTAATAATTCAAGCTTCTTACTTCTAAGATTGCTCAGAGTATTTAGAGTGTTGAGAATTATTTCAGTTGTCCCTGAATTAAAAAAAATAATTGAAGCACTACTTACATCAGTCAAAAGAGTGTTTTATGTTGGATTATTGTTATTTATCATTCTTTATATTTACGCAACTATAGGGTCCATTTTGTTCAGCACTGATATTCCAGAAAGATGGAATGATGTTGGTGTTGCAATGATCACATTATTTCAAGTCTTAACACTCTCAAGTTGGGAACAGGTAATGCTACCATTGCAAGATATTTACTGGTGGGCTTGGATTTATTTTTTCAGCTTTATAATAATATGTGGAATAACAATGCTTAATTTACTAATTGCGATATTAGTGGATGTAGTAATCAATCAGAAAAAACTATAAGACCAATTTATGAAAAAACTAATTCTAGTTTTAAGCTTTTTTTGCTTTAATTTTGCAAACGCTCAAAATACGAACGTAACTATTAACTCAGATTTAAATCTTAAGTGTAAGTTTGAAAAAGTAATTTTAAAAAACCCAGATCACAATTTTGAAACATTTTCTAATGAACAAGTGAATAGAGCAGATATTAATATGTTAATAATCGAGTCTAAAACTCCTAATACTTTAAATGTAAAAAATTTATCTAAATTTATTGATAAAATTGACTTAGAAGTTAAAATTTCTAATAAAGATATTGTTTTAATCCAGGCATTTGATGAGGAGAGAAATTACTCAGAATCTGCAGTTTTTACAAAAAAAACAGGCGAACTTATTCATGAAATTACAACCAATATAAAACAAGAGGAAAAAGAAAAAGACATTTCTTTTTATAGTTGTAAAAATAACAATAAAGACACTTAAGACCGAAGACTCTAATTCTAATATTTGATAATATTTAATTATGAAGAAGTTACTCTTAATAGTTTTATTTTATTTATTTTCACAAGTTAGTTCTTTAGCAAACGATAGGGATACTAGACTGAACCAATTATTTAATGAGTTAAAAGCAAATAAATCAAAAGTAGCTTTTATAATAGAACAAGAAATTTGGGCTTTATGGAGTACGCATCCAACAGATGAAAAACTTACTGCAAGATTAGAAGAGGGCTCTCAATTTGTGAGAGATCAAAACTATATAAAAGCAAAAGATATTTTTACTGAAGTAATTAATCTTGATCAAAATTGGGCTGAGGCTTGGAATAAAAGAGCAACTGTACTTTATATGTTAGGAGAATTTCAAAAATCTCAAGATGATATAGATCAAGTATTAGCCTTAGAACAAAGACACTTTGGAGCTTTAGCAGGGCAGGGTTTAGTAAATATTCAGCTAAAGAATTATGAAAAAGCAATCAGAAGTTACGAACAAGCACAAGAAATTTATCCTGCTATGAGATCACCAAAAATAATGATCAAGCAAATAGAAGAATTAATGAAACAGCAAACAATATAATGTGTGGAAGATACGTAGTAAAAAACCCTGTAACAAAAACAAATAAATTAGTTAAATCTGCAATTCAGGTTGAAGATACTGAAAACTATAATGCTCATCCATATCAGAAACTACCTGTCATAAAAAAATATAAAAATGGAAATACTCTAGAAAATCTACAATGGGGTTTGGTTCCAGGATGGGCTAAAGATAAAGATTTTAAAGCTTTAATTAATGCAAGGTTAGAGACTATTGATGAAAAGGTTTCATTTAAAAAATTGATAAAAAACAACCGATGTGTTGCTGTGGCAGATGGTTTTTATGAATGGAAAAGAGAAGAGAAAGAAAAAACTCCCCATTATTTTACTCGTGAAGATACAAATCCTATTTATTTTGCTGGGATCTTTGAAAATGATCAGTTTTGTTTAATTACAGAGGAAGCAAAAGAAAACATAAATGAAATTCATCACAGACAACCAGTTATTTTAAATCAAGCTGATATTAATCGTTATTTAAATTTAGAATTACAAGGTTCAGCGTTTTTAAAAGAACGTAAAATTCCAAATTTAATTTTTCATGAAGTTTCAAAAGACGTTAATAAACCCACAAATAACAGCGCTTCTCTAATTCAAAAAGTATAATTCTATTTACGTTTATTTTTCTTAAATCTAAAATTTTTAGGTCTTTTTCTATTTTTAAATTTTCTTTTGTTATTTTTATTTTCGAATTTTTTAAATTTCTTCTTTTTACTCAATTTATCATTAGAAAATTTCTTTTTAAATTTATTTTTAAATTTATTTTTTTTATTAAATTTCTTTCCTTTTTGATTATTTGGTTTTGCTTCTTCTTTAACTTTAAAGTCTGGATCAATTAGTTTTTGAATTGATCTCCACATATTTCTGTCATTGTTAGTTAAAAAAGTTAAAGCCGAACCATCTTTTCCAGCTCTACCAGTTCTTCCTATTCGATGAATATAATCTTCTGGTACCTGTGGAAGATCATAATTAATTACATGTTTTATAACTGGTATATCTAATCCACGTGCGGCTACATCAGTTGCAACTAAAATTCGACTGTTACCATTTCTAAAACCTCTAATGACACGATCTCTTTTACTTTGTCTTAGATTTCCGTGAATAGCATCAGCTTTATGTCCATCATATTTTAATCGCTTAACTATTTTATCTGCCCCATGTTTAGTTTTAACAAAAACCAAAATAGAGCCACTTCTTTCAACTAACTGATTAATTAGTTCATGATATTTTTTGTCAGGTGTAATTTGAAACGTTTCTTGTTTAATTTTTTCAATTGGTGTTGATAAAGATCCAACTGAAACTCTTTGAGGATTATTAAGATATTTTTGTGAAATTTTTAAAATATTTTCAGGTAATGTAGCTGAAAATAATAAAGTTTGATGTTTTTTTGGCACAAATTTTAAAATCAATTCTATTTGTGGTGTAAAACCCATGTCTAACATTCGATCAGTTTCATCAAGAACAAGATAATTTACTTTTGATAGATTTAAACTTTTACGCTCGATGTGATCATTAATTCTTCCTGGTGTTCCAACTATAATTCTAGCTCTTTTATTTAATTGTCTTAGTTGTTTTTGCATACTCTCGCCACCGATTAAAAGGGCATTTCCAATCCCTATTTCTCTAACATTCAACTTTAAAACTGTTTCCATTACTTGCGTTGCAAGTTCTCTTGTTGGACAAATAATTAGTGCCATCGCTTGTTTGTCTTTAAGAAGTTTATTAATCATAGGAATAGTAAATGCTAAAGTTTTACCCGTACCTGTTTGTGCGGTACCTAGAACATCTTTTCCCTCCAAACTAATCGGTAATGATTGACTTTGAATAGGTGTTGGAACTTTAAAATCAGCTAATTCAATTGATTTTTTTAGTTTGTTTTCGATATTGAGATCAGAGAAATTCATTATTTAGGGAAAGATATATATTTAAGTAATTGAGTGTCTGCTTATATCTTTTTGTACCAAATACAACAAATAGTTTGAAAAGATTAATCTCTAAAATTTACAAAGTCTATTGGAAGACCTATATCAATTCCTTTAATTGCAGCGATTGCTTCTTGAAGATCATCTTTCTTTTTGCCATCTACTCTTAATTCATCGCCTTGAATTTTAATCTGAATTTTAAGTTTAAGTTTTTTAATGTCAGCAATAACTTTTTTAGCATTTTCTTGGCTAATACCTTCTTTTAATTCACTGACTTGTCTAATGGATCCTCCTGAAGCTCCTTCAGAGCTTTTAACTTCTAATACTCTTGGATCTACTTTTCTTCTAACTAAATGGGTTTGTAATAATTCATTTACCTGCTTTAATTTTAATTCATCAGGTGCATTGGTAGTCACCGTTTTATCTTTTCGTTCAATTGAAATATGAAGTCCTTTAAAATCATAACGGTTAATGATTTCTCTTAAGCAATTAGCTAAAGCATTATCAAATTCTTGATAATTTACTTTACTGATTACATCAAATGAAGGCATGTTATATTATACAATATTTAAGATCAAAATTTAAACTAAAATATAAAATCTATTAATAATAAGGCATTTTAACGTATTGAGTTAAATATAAATATAAATATATTTAAGATATGCTGACTTATATTGTTCCTTTTTTAATTCTTATTCTGGTAGTTGTTTTTATACACGAATATGGACACTACTATTTTGCTAGAAAATATGGAGTAGGTGTCACAGATTTTTCAATTGGTTTTGGTAAAGAGTTATTTGGTTGGAATGATAAATCAGGTACAAGATGGAAAATATGCGCAATCCCTCTAGGTGGATATGTAAAATTTTTTGGTGACAGAAATGTATATTCTCAGGCCGATCATCAAGAAATTTTAGAGAAATACAATGAAGAAGAAAGAAAAAAACTGTTTACATTAAAACCCTTATATCAAAGAGCATTAATTGTGTTTGGTGGTCCTTTAGCTAATTTTTTATTAGCTTTAGTTATTTTTTTTTGTCTTTATACGTTTGTTGGTAAAGATTTTACTCCTGCTGTAATCAGCGAGGTTCAAGAAAACAGTCCTGCAATGATTGGTGGACTTAAAGATCAAGATATAATTTTAGAAATAGATGGAAATGAGGTTAAAAGTATTATGGAAGTTTCTAAATTTATAACCTTGTCTACTGGTGATTTTATAGATTTTAAAGTTAAGCGTTCTTATGATGAATTGATATTAAAAGTAAAACCTAATGTTGTTGAAGGTGATGATGGATTAGGTAACAAAATAAACAAAAGAATGGTTGGTATAAAATTGTCAGCTTATAATGATAAGATTAATCATGTTAAATTAGGACCTGCAAAAGCACTTTATCACGCAGCAAATGAAGTTTATTTTGTAAGTGTTTCCTCACTAAAATACATTGGAGGGATGATTTTAGGTAAGGCAGACACTTCTCAATTGGGAGGTCCAATTAGAATTGCAAAAATTTCTGGACAAGTTGCAACTTTTGGAGTGTTGGCATTTATTAGCATGATGGCTTATATTTCAATAAGTTTGGGGCTTATAAATCTATTTCCAATACCAATGTTAGATGGGGGTCATTTAATGTTTTATGCATTTGAGAAAGTTTTAGGCCGACCTTTGTCTCAAAAAACTCAAGAAGGTTTTTTTCGAATCGGATTGTTTTTGTTGCTATCGTTGATGTTTTTCACCACATTCAATGATCTAAAAGACCTAGGTTTATTTAGATAATTTAAATTTTAAAAAGTTCAAAAAGTTAATAAATTCAGGGTTTATTTAAGTTTTTACAAGATATTGTGTGTTCTAAAAAAGTGAACACTAAAAAAAAGCTTGATTTATCAACGTTTATGACAAGTATAAATATTAACCAACAAAACCGGAGCTAAAATGAACAAAAAACAACTAATTGCTAAGCTTTCTGGCTCATTAAATTTGAGCAAAGCAGATGCTGAGCGAACTTTTGATACAATTACTAACACTATTTTAGATGCTCTAAAAGGTGATGATTCAGTAAAAATTGCTGGATTTGGTACGTACAAAGTCGCTAAGAGAAAAGCAAGAGTTGGGAGAAACCCAAGAACTGGTGAGCAAATTCAAATCGCTGCTTCTCAAAAGGTAAAATTCTTACCAGCAAAAGCTTTAAAAGAAGTATTCAATAGATAATATTTTTTTTTAACAGCCCTAACGTATTTTAAAACACGTTCAGGGCTGTTACTATATGCAAAAAATGCATAGCCACTTTTCCTAATCAGCGTTACTTTAAAATTTTATTAAAACTATAAGACATCATTTAAACAAGTGGAGGTCTTATGACTAAATTTATAAAAAAAATGTCTGCACCAATTCTTAGTTTAATATTTTTATTAAACATGAGTAGTGCAGGTATGGCAGAGACAACAGTTTCTGCTGAAGTTCAAGCTATATTCAATTCACTATTATTTTTAATGTGTGGTTTCATGGTCATGTTCATGGCAGCGGGTTTTGCAATGCTAGAATCTGGTATGGTAACTTCTAAAAGTGTTTCTGTAATCTGTGCAAAGAACATTGGTCTTTACTCAATTGCTGGAATTATGTTTTGGTTATTTGGATATAACTTAGCATATGGTATACCTGAAGGTGGATATATAGGTACATTCACACCTTGGTCAGATGCAAGTTCAGTTGATACTGGATATGCTGATGGTTCCGACTGGTATTTTCAAATGGTTTTTTGTGCAACAACAGTTTCAATTTGTTCAGGAGCAATGGCTGAAAGAGTAAAACTTTGGCCCTTCTTTCTTTTTGCAGCTATCTTATCTGGAATTATTTATCCAATCGTTATGGGTTGGCAATGGGGTGGAGGCTGGTTAGCAGAACTAGGCTTCTCTGATTTTGCTGGTTCAACATTAGTACACTCAACAGGTGGTGCTGCAGCTTTAGCTGGTATTATGTTGCTAGGTGCTAGATATGGAAGATTTGGAAGCAAAGGTGAAGCAAAAGCTATTAAACCTTTCGCTGCTTCTTCAATTCCATTAGTAACAATTGGTGTATTTATTTTGTGGTTAGGTTGGTTTGGATTCAATGGTGGATCTCAACTAGCTATTGGAACATTTGATGATGCAGTTGCTGTATCAAGCATTTTCATTAATACTAATCTTGCTGCTGCCGGTGGTGTAATGGCTGCTGCAATCATTACAAGATTAATGTTTGGTAAAACTGATGTTATTCAAATGTTAAATGGAGCAATTGGTGGTCTTGTGGCTGTAACAGCTGAACCATTAGCACCATCACCTTTAGCAGCAATATTTATTGGAGCTGTAGGTGGTTTAATCGTAGTATTTGGAACTAAGTTATTATTTAGTTTCAAACTTGACGATGTTGTAGGTGCAATCCCAGCTCACATGTTTGCTGGTATATGGGGAACATTAGCAGTGCCATTAACTAATACTGATGCTTCGTTTAGCGCACAATTAATTGGTGTGCTATCAATTAACATTTTTGTATTTGTGGTGTCATATATCGTGTTCTCAATTATGAAGGCTACTTTTGGAATTAGGTTAAGTAAAGAGGCTGAAGCTAAAGGTACTGACGTAACAGAAACAGGAGTAATAGCATACGCAATAAGAGACTAATTGCATGCAATAAAGAGGCTCTTCGATCTCCATGTCGTTATCTCATTGAAGAGCCTCTAATAAAAAGAATTAACTATAATCTCTCTCTCTAGTTAGTTAACTAAAGGCCCCTTAGAAATAAGGGGTCTTTTTATTTTTTTAAGATATTTTGTAAAGTTTTTAAGACTTCTTTGGCATGGTCTTTAACTTTAACGTTATCCCAAACGTTAAGTATTTTACCTTTTTTGTCTATCAAATAAGTTGTTCTAATTATTCCCATAAATTCACGACCCATAAATTTTTTCTTACCCCAAACTTTATACTTTTTAAGAACTTTTATTTCTTCGTCTGCAAGTAAGTCGAATTTGATTTTATATTTATCTCTAAATTTATCATGACTTTTTAAACTATCCTTTGAAACTCCAAATACTTCACAATCTAACTTTTTAAATTTAGGAAGAAGTTTATTAAAATCATTAGTTTCAATGGTACATCCAGGCGTGTCATCTTTAGGATAGAAGTACAAAACAACATATTTCCCAATTGAATCGTTTAATGAGTATTTATTATTTGTTGTTGATGGAACTACAAATGCTGGAGCTTTAGAGTTAATTTTTAACATAATTTTATAGCAATATAATCTTTTTGAGGTAATTTAAAATAAAATTATGATCATTAAAACAATTCAAAATTTAGTCTCTGAAGCTATGAATGAAATTAAAACAATTGATGTCGATGAAGCTTATCAAATGGTCCAAGATAAAAATTGCAATCTAATCGATATAAGAGAAAGTAATGAAATAGAAAATACAGGAAGTGTTGAAGGGGCAAGTCATATTCCAAGAGGAATGCTTGAAGTATATCTAGATCCTAATAGCCCAGTATTTCAAAATGGACAAATAGACCAAAATAAAGAATTTGTTTTATTTTGTGCAGGAGGTGTAAGATCAGCTTTAGCTGTAAAATCATTAAAAGATATGGGATATCAAAAAGTATCACATATTGATGGTGGTTTTGGCTCTCTAGCTAGTAGTAAATTTAAAATAATTTAATTAGGATCAAATTCTTCTAAAGCATATTCAAGCCTATCTTGCCCCCAAAAAATTTTATTATTAACTATAAAGGTTGGAGTTCCAAAAACTTCTTTTTCAAAAGCATCAGTAGTTAATTTAATCAATTTATCTTTAACTGATTGTTCTTTTATAGATTGAAAAAATTCATCACTATCAATACTTAAATCCCTTATTAATTTTGACATAATTTCAACATTCGATAAGTCAAGATTATCTTTCCAATAAGCATCAAAAAAACAATTTAAGTAATCATTTTGCTTATCCTTACTAACACTAATATATCCCCTCATTATATTTAAAGAATTTATTGGAAAATTAGAATTCCATTTGAATTCAATATTATTTTTCTCAGATACCAAATTGCAATCGTTTATATTATTTTTCAATTTGAATTTATTAAATGCAGGAGAATCAATTCCAGCTAGCTTATGAAGACCACCTAAATATACTGGTTTGTAATTAAATATGATATTCTTATGTTTAAGAATTTTTCTATGTGCAATATATGCATATGGGCTAATTATATCGAAATAAAAATCTATATGATTACTCATATAAACTAATTCTTTTCGCGTAAAAAATTCTTATTATCCAGTATAAAAACAAACCTATTGGACCAATTAAATAAGTCACAATTAATGGTACAGCCATCAAAATTTTATTTATAGAAAACTTTTGAGAATCTTTAACAATCCAACCACCAATAAATAAGTTAATTGCTATGAAATGAGTCCAAAAAATCATTATGTACAAATGGTCTTCAAACAATCTAGATAGCTCACTTAGACCTAAGTAAAGAGAGAAATTTCCATCAAAATCGTAACCAATTAAATAAGATTTATATAAAATGAAGATATACACACCACTTAATATGAAAAAAGGAAAAATTGATGTTACAAAAATTCTACTTAAATGTGATTGAGGAAACACTATTAAGATAAACCAAAAAGGTAGAACACCAAGGTTGATCCACATGTAAAGTGTCTCAATTGTGAAATAAGTATAAATTTGTTCAATCATTTAGATATATTATATTAAATCTAACAATGATTCCTATAAGAAATAGAAAAAAAACACTTCAAGTAACTGTTGATGAGATGCGTAATTTTGCCTTTGCTTATGTTGAAAAGTATGCTCCTTCAAAACAACAACTCAAAACCTATTTATTAAAAAAATACATGAAACTATCAGCGTCTGATGTAAGAAAAAAAGATGTAAATAAATTGATTGATATTGTTTTGTCCGACTTAGAAAAAAACAGATTTATAAATGATCAATTTTATTCTGAAAGTAAAGCAAAAAGCATGATTCAAAGAGGAAACTCAATTAATAAGATTAGAAATTATCTAATTGGAAAAGGAATTAACGAAACATTTATTAAAGATACAGTTGATAAAATAAAAGAAGATAATTCGGATCAAGATTTTTTTTCTGCAATAAAATTATGTAAAAAGAAAAGAATTGGTCCAGCTAGAGCAGAGGATAATAGAACTTTATTTTATAAAAAAGATATATCTTTACTTGCAAGAAATGGTTTTGATTTTGAAACATCAAAAAAAGTAATGGATATAGAAAAAAATGAATATCTAAAAATAATAAATCTACTTTGACTTTTTATCTTTTTCTTCTTTTACAAGCAGATTTATTTTATTTCTTATGTAATTTTTTACAAAAACGAATACCAATAATCCAAAAATTGAAACAGAAACAATAATTATTAGTATTATTCTTAATTGTTCATCCATTATAAAATATTTTTATTTTTCAAAATTATACTTGGATTTTTTAAATCTTTTTTACCATACAAAATTTCATTTCCTTCAAAATCACTTACAGTTCCACCCGCATGTTCTAAAATTGCATGACCAGCTGCTATATCCCACTCATATGCCCTAGGTTCAGCAACATAACCATCATATTCACCAGCGGCAACCACACAGAATTTCAAAGAACTTTTCATTCTAATATTTTCTTTTACCCCCAAATCATCATAAATTTTTTGAATTTCAGGTTTTATTTTAGTTGAGTATGAAATAAATTTTAAATTTTCTGATTTTTTGACAGGTAAATTGCTTAAGTTTGTTTTTTTACCGTTGCTAAGCTCAAAAGCATTACCTTTTTCATATGAGTAAAACATTCTTTTTTTTGCAGGAGCATTTATTAATCCTGCAACAGGTTTGTTATTGATTATCAAACCAGCATTAATAGTAAATTCTTCTAAATTATTAATATAATCATAAGTTCCATCAATAGGATCAACAAGCCAGAAATCTTTTAAATTTAGGTTATCTTTATTGTCAGAAGTCTCCTCTGAAATGATAGGTAAATTAGGAGTAACTTCTGAAATTTTTTTTGATATAAATTTGTTTACTTCCAAATCACCATTGCTTACCGGGGTATTATCTGGTTTGATTTTTTTTATTAAACCTTTTTCTCTTAATTGAATAGCCAAATCTCCAGCCTCTAAAAAATTATCAATTAAATTTTTAACAATCTCTTTTAGGTTTACCTTCATTTTCCTAGTTTTTTTAATTCAACATTTTTTGCGTTAATTACTTTTTTTCCAACATTTTCAAAATTAACTGTCACTTTATCTTTAATTATAGATTGCACTTGCCCAATTCCCCATTCTTTTTTCTCTGGATTAGTGACTTTGTCACCTGGTTCATAATCTAAAATCATTTAATTTAACTTATATTGTAAATAAGTATAAATACCACCTTATGAATAAAGATTTAAATTCTGTTGGATTAGATAAAAAACCCTCAGATACTAATATAGTTGTCGCAATGTCGGGTGGAGTAGATTCTTCCACAGTAGCAGGAATCATGAAAAAAGAAGGTTACAATGTAATTGGTATAACACTAAAACTTTATGACGATAGTAAAGAAGTAGCTGCATCAAAACAATGTTGTTCAGGTCAAGACATAATGGACGCTAAACGTGTTGCACATAAGTTAGGTATAGAGCATAAAATTTTATATTACCAAGACAAGTTTAAGCAAGGTGTTATAGATAATTTTGTTGAGAGTTATTTAAAAGGTGAAACTCCAATTCCATGTGTTCAGTGTAATCAAACTGTTAAATTTAAAGATTTATTTGAAGTTTCAAAAGAACTCAAAGCTGATGCATTAGTTACTGGCCATTATGTAAAAAGTATTACAGAAAATAAAACCACCAACATGTATAGAGCCATAGATGAAAACAGAGACCAAAGTTATTTTTTATTCAATACAACTAGAGAGCAATTAGATTATTTAAGATTTCCATTAGGTGGAATGTTAAAAGACAAAACAAGAGAAATCGCAAAAAATTTAGATTTAAACGTTGCTGATAAACCTGATAGTCAGGACATATGTTTTGTTCCAAATGGTGATTACGCTTCAGTAATACAAAAGTTTAGACCAGACTCCTTTCAGAAAGGAAATATAAAAAATTTAGATGGTGATGTAATTGGTGTTCATGATGGAATTATTAATTTTACAATTGGACAAAGAAAAGGAATTAAAGTTTCAGATAAAGAAGCTCTTTATGTGTTAAAGATAAATTCGAATAAAAATGAAATAATAGTTGGACCTAAAGAAAAACTTGGAAAAAAAATAATTTCTTTAAAGGAAATAAATTTATTAACTAACAAAGAGGATTTAGATCAAAATTTATTTGTTAAAGTTAGATCTACTGGAAGTCTTCTAGAGGCAAAAGTTGATCTTATAGATAACAATAATGCTAAAGTTAATTTAGCAATTCCTGAAGATGGTATTTCACCTGGTCAGGCATGTGTTTTTTATCGTAAAGACCAGTTTGGCCACAAAGTTCTTGGTGGTGGTTGGATTAAAGAATAGCAGAAGAATTATTTCTTCTTATTTTTTCTTTTAGCTCTTCTTTTTTTAGACCCTTGTTTTCTTCGGCCTCTATGTTTCTTTGGGTAACTCATTTAGTCCTATTTTAATTTTATTGACGTTTTTCATGGGATATAGCATTGTCTTAATAACATATCAAATTTATTATGGGTAATTCCTTCAAGACTTTCCTGAAACATACAGCTAAAGATTTTCATAATCAGTCAGTAAATCCTCCTGTGGTTAGAGCTTCTACTATTATTTTTAAATCTATGCAGGATATTAAAAAAACTCAGATTAAATATTTGAAAGATCCAATAAGTGGAAATTTTGATTATGGTCGACAAGGAACATCCACAACATATGCTTTACAACAAATTTTAAGAAAAATTGAAGAATGTTATAAAGTTTATCTAACCCCTACGGGTTTTGGTGCAATATTTCTTGGAGTCTTAAGCGTTGTGAAACCAGATGATGAAATACTTGTTACAGACTCTGTATACTCGCCATCAAGACTTTTAACAGAAACATACCTTAAAAAATTTAATATCAGAGCAATATTCTATAATCCAAATGACTTTAATGATCTAAAAAGTAAAATTACAAAAAAAACAAAGCTTATTTTTGTTGAAAATCCTGGAAGCAACACTTTTGAATTTCAAGATTTATCTAAAATAGTTGCATTGGCAAAAAAAAATAAAATTTATACAGCCATAGATAACACTTGGGGAACACCTTATTTTCTGAAACCAATAAAGTTAGGTTTTGATATGTCAATTGTCTCTGCAACAAAATATTATTCTGGTCACTCAGATGTAATGGGTGGCAGTTTAGCTATAAGTAAACGAGTTTTTAAATTAGTAGAAGCAACAAGTAAAGTTTCAGGATTAAGATTAGGCCCTGATGATGCGTATTTAATTTTAAGAGGTATTCGAACTTTAGATGTAAGATTAGAAAAACATCAAGAAAATGCACTTAAGGTTTCTAAGTTTTTATCAAAACAGAAAAAAATAATTAGAGTTTTTTATCCATATAAAAAAGGTAGTCAAAATTATAAATTATGGAAAAAATATTATTCTGGATCATCAGGTTTATTAGGGTTTAAAATAAAATCAAAAAATAAAAACTCAGTATTAAAATTTGTTAATTCTTTAAAACTTTTTGGGTATGGATTTAGTTGGGGAGGTTTCGAAAGCTTAGCACTTTATCAAACACACCAAGCACTAGGAAAGAGACAATTTTCACATTTGAATAAAGATGAACATATAATAAGGATGCATATTGGACTTGAAGATCCTAAAGACATTATAGATGATATAAAACAAGCATTAAAATTTATTAAATGAGTTCAGAAAGTTTTACTATTAGCAAAAAAGCACTAATCACTTTAATTGCTGCTTCAATAGTTGTAATTATTTCTTTAGGAATAAGACAGACCTTTGGTTTGTTTTATTTTGATTTTAATACTGACTTGGATATTACCATTTCTCATTTTGGTTTTGTTTTGGGATTACAGTTATTACTTTGGGGAGTATTCAGTCCGTTGTTTGGTGTAATTACTGATAAATACGGAGGAGCTGTTGCAATATTTATTGGTTTTGTTTTTTATTTAGTTGGGGTTTTGCTTTTTTATTCTGGCTATAATACTGGAGGTTATTTTACTTTAACTATAGGAGTGATGATTGGAATAGGCTTAGGCTCCACTGCAATAGGTATCCCAGTATCAGTAGTAGCTAAACATTTTCCAGCATCTAATAGAACTATTGCAACAGGAATTGTTACATGTGCAGGTTCATTTGGATATTTTGTATCTCCTTTACTTGTAAGATATTCCTTAGTTGAAACAGGCTGGGAGAATACTCTTTTATATTTTTCTCTTCTTTTAGGATTAGGATTAGTTGTTACTTTGTTTGTTAGTACTCCAAAAATACCTGTAGGAGTTAATCAAGATAATAATCAAACAGCAAGAGAGGCGCTAAAAGAGGCGTTTGCAAATAAAAGTTTTATTTATCTCACTTTAGGTTTTTTTGTTTGTGGTTGGCATATTGCTTTAGTAGCAACACACATTCCTACGTATATGGCAGACAAAGGTTTGCCTGACTGGACACCTGCAATGGTTTTAGCTTTGATTGGTGTATTTAATATGGCCGGTACGATTACCAGCGGTTATTTAGCAACAAGGTATAGTAAGAAAAAAATTTTAAGTGCCATTTATCTATTAAGAGGAGTTTCTATAATTTATTTTATTTTCTTGCCGCCAAGTATATTTAACTCGGTAGTTTTTGGAGTTACTTTTGGTTTTTTATGGTTATCGACTGTTCCCCCAACAAATGGAATTGTTGCACATATATTTGGTACAAAATACGTTGGACTTTTATATGGAATAGTTTTTGTAAGCCATCAAATTGGTTCTTTCCTAGGAGCGTATCTAGGTGGTGTATTTTATGAATTAAATGGAAATTTTGATTATGCATGGTACGGATCTATCGCATTATCAATTTTTGCAGGTCTGATACATTTACCTATAGTAGAGAAAGCAATTGAAAGAACTCAGCCAGCATAAGTTTAAATTTAACCCTTATCTAGAGGATCTGTATCAATCAGATAAACCTTTAATTATTTATAAAGTAGAAGATGGTTATAATATTTATACAGATTTTTCAAAAAAAATTATTTTAACAAAAAAAAATATAAATAAATTTCTTAATTCGTTAGAGAAAAAAAAATATAAGAGAGAAACAGATTTATATCTTGGATTTTTTGGTTATGAAATTTTATGTAATTTGATTGGTATTAATTTAAAAAACAAAAAAAGGATTAATTTTTATAAAGGGGTTTTTTATAAACCCGAGACAATAATTAAAATTAGAAAAGATATTAAAGTTATATCTAGTAAAACAAAACATAAATTCAATTATCAATTCAGCAAAACTCAAATATTAAGTCCCTTTAAGATTAATATTTCTTATGAAAAATATAAAAAAATATTTGAATTATTTTCAAAAAAAATAAGACAAGGAGAAACTTATCAAATTAAAATTTGTACAAAATATAAAAATAAATCATTAATTAATCCTATTAATTTTTTTTGGAAATTAATGCGTGTTAACGCGTCCCCAGAGTCATTTATGATAAAAGATAAGGATTACTCTATAGTAAGTTGTTCTCCTGAAACATTAATAGATAAGAAAAAAAACAAAATTATAACAAAACCAATAGCTGGTACTTTTAAGAAAAAATTATTATCCAACAAAAATATAGCTTTAAAATATTTCAAAAATAATGAGAAAGAAACCAAAGAACACAACATGATAGTTGATATGGAAAGAAGTGATTTATCTAAAATTTGTAAACCAGGAAGTGTTAAAATACTCAAAAAAAAATATGTCGAGGAATATAAGCATCTTTTTCATTATGTCACTTCAATTGGTGGAATATTAAATAAAAATATAAAATTGATTGATATCATTAAGGCAATGATGCCGGGAGGATCTGTAATTGGTTGTCCTAAAATTAGAACTTTAGAACTTTTAAACAGACAAGAAAAAGAAAGTAGAAATATTTTTACAGGAAGTTTTGGATTTATTAAATTTAATCAGGATATGAAGTTTAATATTATAATTAGATCTATATTAAATTATAAAAATCAATCAGAGATCTCTGCAGCATCTGGTGTAGTATTAGATAGTTCACCAAAGAAAGAATTTAATGAAAATTATATTAAAGCAAAATCTTTATTGGAGTTATTTAAATGATTTACATTATAGATCACCAAGACTCTTTTACTTGGAATGTTGTTCATCAATTTTCAAAATTTGACAATGTTATTTGTTCAAATTATTACGAGGTAAATAATAAATTACTTGAAAAAAGTGATGTGATCGTTTTATCACCGGGACCTGGATCACCAAAGGATTATCCTACTACTTCCAAAATCTACAAAAAATATAAAGGAAAGAAAAAAATTATTGGTATTTGTCTTGGTTATCAAATGATTTTATATAATGAAGGTGGTAAAATCATACAACAAAAAAAAATTTATCATGGTTTTCAATCCAAGGTAAAAATAAATAATCAAAGTGAAATCTTTAAAAACAATCAACTGTTTAA
>CACCGK010000015.1 GCA_902545555.1 uncultured Pelagibacteraceae bacterium | reverse complement strand
GTAAATTATTTTTTTTTGTCATGTAATCCTGGCTTTTATTTATCAATTCCAGTAAAAATTTCTTAAATTTTTGGTCATCAAAATTCTTTTGATCAATTATCCAACAACAATCCTGTTCCTTGTAGTATTTAGCATTTTCATACTGATGATTATCTTTTGATGATGGAAGTGGTATTGCTACAAATGGAATATTCAATACAGATAATTCAGCTAAACTTGAGGCACCTGCTCTTGTTATGCATAAATCCCCCTGTTTTAAAACTTCATTAAGATTGTGATCAAAATTGAAAACACTACTTTTAATATTATTTTGAGAATAAAAATTTTTTAAAAAATTAATATTTTTTTCACTTGTTTGATGAATAATTTTTATAGAAACCTGTTTTGCTATACTAACAAAAGCTTTGTTTAAAAGCTCATCAAAGATTTTTGCGCCTTGACTACCCCCTATGATTATAATTGTGAATAAATTATCATGTTTTTGGTAAGTACTGGTTTCATAATATTCTTTTCGTATCAAAGGTTTAATAGTAGTTAATTTGTGATTAATTCCAGATGGCAAATTAATTAAATTCTTTGAATAACATATTAATTTTCTTGAAAAATTTAAAAAAAATTTATTTGCTCTTCCAAGAACCATATTTGGTTCAATTAAAAAAATATTAATGCCTAATATTTTCGCTGCTATACATAGTGGTAAAGACATATAGCCACCTGTGGAAATCAAAATTGAAATATTTCTTTTTTTTAAAAGAAAAAAAGATTTAACTGTTAAAAAAAGTATTTTTAAAAATGAAAAAGGAAGCAAGAGGTAATTATTTAATTTTGGGGTATTAATTACAAATGCTTTATAATTCTTATCTAAATATTTAAGACCTCTTATATCTGTAGAAATAAAGATTTCATGAGTATTTTTCAAATGATTATAAATTGTGATTGCTGGTATCACATGACCTCCTGATCCACCTGTAGAAATAAAAACTTTTTTTTTCATTTATTAAGCTATTTTTCTTTTTGTTAAATTTAAAATTATACCAGCTAATATTGATGTACTTATTATCGATGAACCACCATAACTTAAAAAAGGTAATGTCATTCCAGTAGTTGGGAATAACCTTATATTAACTCCAATATGAATTGTGGCCTGCATTAATATTAAACTAATAGATCCGATTAAAATAAGTTTAGCTTTGTCATTTGTTTCAAAACTTATCTTTTTAAAAACCATATAAATTAAGATCAAAAACAATAATAATATTAAGATTATGGCAACAACACCAAACTCTTCAGAAATTACTGAGATAATATAGTCAGTATGAGCCTCTGGAACTCTAGTTTTAAGAACCCCCTCGCCTATACCTTTGCCAAAAAAACCTCCGCTTGTAATTGACTCTAATGCTTTGTCGGATTGGAAATTATGAGTACCTGTTTCTCTGTTAAAAAAAGAAAAAATTCGTCCTTGTATATAATCAAACTTAGGTACAAAAATAACTAGATAAGCAAGCGAAAATGCGCCAATAAAAATTATTGCCAAAAGAATGTATATATTAATTCCTGATGTGAAGATTAGAACTGCCCAAGAAAATACCACTAATAAAGTTTGGCCAATATCTGGTTGAGCTATTAAAAGTAAAGAAATGATAGATATCAAAATAATAGATATCAAATACTTAAATAAAATATTTGATCTTATATCGCATAAAATAGTTGCTAAAATTATTATCAAAA
This sequence comes from uncultured Pelagibacteraceae bacterium, assembly GCA_902545555.1. Taxonomy (GTDB): domain Bacteria; phylum Pseudomonadota; class Alphaproteobacteria; order Pelagibacterales; family Pelagibacteraceae; genus Pelagibacter. The sequence goes on along the minus strand of CACCGK010000015.1, from coordinate 22,903 downwards.
ATGGTTTTAGAACCTCTATGGGTTGAAATCTTGGTAAAATGAATAAATCTATCCATCTTTTAGATCCTTTAACTTCAACACCAACGAATGGCACAATAAATAAAGAAATAAGTGAAATAAAAAAAAGAAAAATAGAGTATTTATATAATTGATCTGAATTTAAAGAAGAAAATATAAAAATAAGACATATTCCAATTAAAACATAAATCAAATGTTTAAAAAAGAAGAAATAATTGTTGGTATCTAACTTATCAGAAGCTATGAGAGAAGTTGAAACTAAAGAAAAAAATAATCCAATAATAAATAATAAACTTATTAGTAAAAAAATAGATTTATCTATATTTTTCCACCATTGATAATAAAATTTGTAAACAATACTATCTCTTTGCATTTATATGCTTTTTAATAATTTGATTAAAATAATGTCCTCTATCTTCAAAATTTTTGAAACTATCAAATGAAGCTCCAGCCGGACTGAAAAAAATAATATTTTTTTTAGATTGATGAATATTAATTTCTGAAAAAATAACTTTAAGAGTTTCTTGTAAATTTTTAAAATTTTTAATTTTTAATCTATTTTTTAAAATTTTTTTAAATTCTCTGTGATGTGATCCAAAAATATAAGCTTTGATATTTTTACACTTTATTTTTGACAGTTTAAATTTATCTTCTTTTTTGGGAATTCCTCCTAAGATCCAATATACATTATTTAAATTTTTTAATATATTTTCCGAGGAAGCGAAGCTTGTAGATTTTGAGTCGTTAATTATTGTGAGATTTTTTTTATCAAATATAATTTGTTGTCTGAAATCTAGACCTTTAAATTTATTAATGGTTTTAATTAATTTTTTGTAATTAAGTTTTAATCTTGGAGCAATTTTTAATATAAATGACAAATTTTCTTTATTACCATCAGATATAAAATATTTATTAGTAATTTTAGTAAAATTTTTATCTATACTTGAGGTCTCCACTCTGTAAATTTGTGAACTATATTTATTTTTATTTAATTTTTTAGTTATAAGTTCATCTTCTTTTTTTACGTATGCAAAAGATCCTCCTATTTGAGATTTTAATAATTTAAATTTTGCATTTACATAATTCTTTAAACTTTTATGTCTCTCAATGTGGTCTGCAGTTATGTTTAAAATTAACCCATATTTTGATCTAAATAAACTACTGTAATCTAGCTGATAAGAAGAAGCCTCTATTACAAAGATTGTTTTTTTTGTAATATTTTTTTCTGATAATGCTGGATTACCAATATTTCCAATAAGTCTTGAGTCTCTTTTTTGATCGATTAAAGCATCATGTAAAATTTTTGCAGTTGTAGATTTACCGTTAGTTCCAGTAATTGTAATACTTTCATTGTTATAAAATGAAAACAACACATCAAGATCGGTATGAATTTTTTTAAAATTTTTCTTTAAAAATTTTGATAATTTACAATTTGAAATATCAATTCCAGGACTAATAATAATTCTATCAAAATTTATTTTTTGAATTTGCTCGAATCTAATTATTTTTTTTTTATTTTTTAATTTAATTTTTTGATTATCGTCAAACAAATATACATCAGACTTGTTTTTTAAAAACTTATAAGATGAAATGCCGCTCTTTCCTAAACCATAAATTAATATTTTTTTTTTTGAAAAAATATTATTAAATATTTTCATTATCTTAATTTTAAGGTAGCTAAACCAATCATTGCTAGAATGATAGAGATAATCCAAAACCTAATCACAACTGTAGACTCTGGCCATCCTTTTTTTTCAAAATGATGATGAATAGGTGCCATTTTAAAAATTCTTTTTCCTGTAAGTTTAAACGAAATTACCTGAACCATTACTGAAACTGCCTCTAGTACAAAAAGACCTCCAGTAATAGCTAAAACAATTTCATGCTTTGTGATAATTCCTACTGCACCTAAAGATCCTCCAAGAGATAAAGAGCCTGTGTCGCCCATAAAAATTTTAGCAGGTGGAGCATTAAACCATAAAAATCCTAAACAAGATCCAATAATTGCCCCACAAAAAATTGACACTTCACCAGTTCCTTCTATATAGGGAATTTGTAAATAATTAGAAAATACGATATTTCCAGTAACATAACTTATAAAAGCAAAACATGCCGCAACTAATATTACAGGCACTGTTGCTAGACCATCTAATCCATCCGTAAGGTTAACAGCATTTGACGAACCAATGATTACAAATATTGCAAATGGTACAAAAAACCATCCAAGGTTTATGATTAAATTTTTAAAGAATGGAAAGTATAAATTATTTAAATCTTGATAATCATTAAAATAAACAAAAAAACTTACACCAATAATTGCTAAAACTATTTGTGAGGTTATTTTAAACTTTGAAGAAATTCCAGATGAGTTGCTATATTTAATCTTCTTAAAATCATCATATGCTCCCAATAAACCAAAAGTAATTGCTATATAGATACAAAATAAAATATTAATATTTGATAAATCTGCCCAAAATATTACTGATACTAATAAGCCGAATAAAATTATTAAGCCTCCCATTGTTGGTGTACCAATTTTTTTAACTATATGATCTTCGGGTCCATCATCCCGGATTGGATTTAAAATTTTTTGTTTAGAAAAAAATTTAATAAAAGGACCTCCAATAATCAGCACAATAACCAATGAGGTAAAAAAAGATAAACCTGTTCTAAAAGTTAAATATTTAAATACATTTAAAAAACTAAAGGTATCAACAAAATTTAACAAAAATTGATAAAGCATTTAATGTAATCCTTTCAGATCTTTCACTATGTCGTTGAATCCTGTCGCAAGTGAGGCTTTAATCATTAAATAATCATTATTATTTAAATCTTTTCTAATCAATTCAATAATTTGAGATTTGTTTAATAAAATCCTCCCTTTTTTAGCTTTTGAGATATTTTTAAATATTATTGAAGCTAATTTTCCTTTTACAAATACCTTATCTATCTTGGTTTGATTTATTATTGGAGCAATAGATTGATGAAGTTTTTTAGAATGACTACCGAGCTCTAACATGTCGCCAATTAGTAAATATTTATTTGATTTTTTTGAGTTTATTTTATCAAAATTTTTTATTGCTGATTTTAATGATAAAGGATTTGAATTATAACTTTGATCAATTAAATTAATTTTTTTATTATCAATTTTTACTACAGAGCGGTCTCCTCTTCCCCCAGGAATTTTAAAATTGAGAAAAATATTTTCATTAAGTTTAAATATGTTTTTATAAATACTAATTACGGCTAAAGCAGAAAGTATATTGTATATATTATTTTGAAAATCGTTAGATACTGAAAAATACTTTTTTTTATTATTTAATCTAATATTAATTCTAAATTTTTTTCCATAGGATTTTATATCAATTAATTTAATGTCTGATTTCTGACTTTTAATACCAAAAGAAACTACTTTAATTTTATTTTCTTTGGCGATTTTTTTATGTAATTGAAAAAAACTATCATCTGCGTTTAATACAATATAACCATAACGTTTTATATTGTTAATAATTTCAGATTTTGCCAAAGCAATTTGTTTAATATTTTTAAAATTTTTAGCATGTGCGTAACTTATATTTGTTATTACACCAACATCTGGTTTTATAATTTTTGACAAATAATCAATTTCACCTTTTTTATCCATTCCAACTTCTAAAATTCCAAATTCATCATTTTGTTTTAAATTAAAAAGACTTAAAGGAACCCCAAATTTATTGTTAAAAGATTTTGGAGAAATACTTACTTTTGAAATTTTACTTAATACATCGCCCAACAATTCTTTGAGTGTAGTTTTGCCACAACTGCCTGTGATAGCTATAATATTTGTATCAATGCTTTTTCTAAAAGTTTTTGAAATATCTGTTAAGAATTTTAAAGTATTTTTTACTTTAATCTGACGACTTTTATCTAATTTATTTTGAATTTTATTTACTACAGCTAACGATGCTTTTCTATTGAATGATTGTGCAACATATTTATTACCATCGTTTTTTTTTCCTCTAATAGCAAAAAAAATATCATTTTTAGAGACCTCCTGAGAATTAATTCTTGCTATTTTTAAAGATGTGTACTGAGATAATTTTTTAATTTTAGCTGACTCTTTAACCACATTTAATTTTAAATTATCTGATAAATTAATATTTTTATTCTTAATAGCATTTAGAATTACTTTTCTATCTGAAAAGAAAATTTTCTTATTTCCAATATCTTGGATTTTTTCATGGCCTTTACCGGCAACTAATAAGATATCACCTGAATTCAAATTATGAATAGCTTGTGTTATTGCTATTGCTCTATTAGATATTTCAATAATTCTCTTTTTTTTGATTCCCTTTTTTATATCTCTTCTTATTTTTTGAGGATTTTCAAATCTAGGATTATCATTTGTAAGAATTATACTATCAGCAAAATCACTAACTATTTTCCCCATTTTTGATCTTTTATTTTGATCCCTATTTCCCCCACAACCAAAGAGAACTTTGATTGTTTTATTAGGAAATTGTTCTCTAAGATTTAAAAGACAAGTTTTTAGAGCATCAGGCGTATGAGCATAATCAAGAATTACTTTTGATTGATTTTTAATTTTACCAATTTTTTCAAACCTTCCCTCAACTGGTTTTAATTTTGGAATTATATTTAAAATTTTATCTAAACTAATACCGCTATATTTCGCTGCAATTATTGCCATCAAAACATTTTTTAATTGTATTTTTCCAATTAAATTTAAATTTATATCCCTTATTAAGTTATTTAATTTAATTCTAAGAAATTGAACCTCTCCTTTAAAATTATGAGATAAAAGCTCTAGATTATTTTTCTTATCATTAAGTGTATGCAATTTTAATTTTTTATTAATTACAATTTTTTTTATGTTTCTAAACTCAGGTATTAATTGATCTGTAATTACATTTCCTCTTTTTGAGATTAGGTTTTCAAATAAATAAAGTTTTGCATTTAAATAGTTTTTTAAATTTTTATGATAATCAAGATGATCCTGGGATAGATTAGTAAATATACCTGAATTAAACTTTAAACCATCTAATCTATTTTGCTTTAAACCATGACTTGAGGCTTCCATAATTACATTTTCTATTTTTTGATTTTTTAACTTGCTTAATATTTTAGCCAATTTTATTGGATCTATTGTAGTATTAGACAAATTCAAATTAATACTTTTTGATTTAACACCTAATGTACCAATTGAGGCAACTTTTTTATTATTTAATTTTAATATTTGATAATAAAAATCTGCAACTGATGATTTTCCGTTTGTACCAGTAACTGCAATTAAATTTTTTGGTTTTTTATTATAAATTTTAAAAGCAGTTTCAGCTAATAATTTTCTTACATTATTTGTATGAATATACAAAATTCCATTTTGGAATTGATTTGTTTTTCTTTCGGTTACAATAATTTTAGATCCTTTTTTAATTGCTTTAGGAATAAATTTATTACCATCAATAATATTTCCTTTGATTGCAAAAAAAATATTATTTTTTTTAATACTCTTCGTGTCAAATGAAATTCCTGAAAAAGAAAAATTTTTATAATTTTTATTTATGTTATGAAAGTAGTTTCCTAGAAGCATAATTAATAAACCTCTATATATTTTGTGGCTAAAATAGGCCCAATTTTATCTATGACTTTTCCAGCTACCTCTACTGAGGTCCAGCCAGCAGTATTATAAAGTGTGCCCTTCCACCCTCCTTTTCGATGTCTATACTTATAATAATAATCTTTAGATTTTTTTGGAGTATCTAGCATTACAACAAAAACAAATTGTGGATTCGATGTGGGAAAAATAGAGGCAAAAGTATTTATTTTTGCCTCAGAATATGCTCCTCCATCAGGTTGATCAGCGGTTCCTGTTTTTCCACCGATTTCATAATTTTGAACATCTGCAAATTTAGCTGTCCCTTCCTCAGTGTTTACAATTTTTCTTAACGCACTAACAACTTGCTCTGAAATACCTCTTTTTAATATTCTTTTATTTTTTTTATTAAAATTATTTTCTTTATAAATTAATGTTGGCTTAATTTCATACCCACCATTTGATAAGATAGAATAACCTTTTGCCAATTGAAGAATTGTAGTTGCTATTCCATGTCCAAAAGAAGCAGTAGCCAATCTGCACTTTCCAAAATCATAATTTTTTTGAGGAGCAACTTCTTCAATATCAAAATCAATATCACTTAACACGCCAACTTTTTCTAAAAATAATTTAAATTTTTCTGAGCCAACTTTTTGGGCAATTTTTACTGATCCTATATTTCCAGATCTAACTAAAATTTGCTCTGCAGTTAAATCTGATGGTATTTCGTTGTCGTACTCACCTATTCTGTATTTATCACATTTAATTGATTTGGGTAAATCTAAAAATTCAGTCTCTGGTTTAATTACTTTTTCATTTAGGGCACTAGCAAAAGTAAATGCTTTAAATACAGACCCAAATTCATATGTCCCTTTAGTTACCCTGTTAATATAATTTAAATCTGTAATATTTTGTCTTTCATTTGGATTAAAATCTGGCAAAGAAACTAATGATAAAATATTGCCATTATTAACATCCATCAAAATGGCTGCACTACCTTTGCTTTTAAAAATTTTCTGATATTTAATTAATTCTTTTCTAATTAAAAATTGAATATCTTTATCTAATGTAAGTTTAATTGACTCATCAGATTTTCTAAGTTCATCATTTAAAGATTTTTCCAATCCAGAAATACCATTATTATTATCATCTATCTGACCTAAAACATGACTAAAAAGATTTTTTTGTGGATACATTCTTAAAACTCTTTCTTCTGGAACTAAAGATTTGTCCCCTAATTTCATTATTTTTTCATAATTTTCCTCTGAAATTTTCTTCTCTAAATAAAAAAATTTTTTAGTTTTTATTTTTTTTTTAATTTCATCAAAATTTTTATCGGGAAAAATAATATTTAAATTTAGAAGCAATTTTTTCTCATTGATTATATCTGAAGTTTTTAAACCAATATCAATTGATTTAACTGTTTTAGCTAAATAATTCCCATTAATATCTGTGATGTCTGCTCGATAAAGCTGATTTTTAGATGTAAAAAGATTATTTATTTTTTCTAATTTACTCTTTCGTGAACCTAAGTGAACTAAGTGTATTGTATAAATTAAATATATAATAAAAAAAACAAAAAAAATAAAAGCTACACGATTAAATTGAATATTTAATCCATTATCTTTTTTCTTAAAATTAAAATCGCTTTTGTAGTCTTCTATGGTTAATTTCAATTTTTTATCAGCCATTACTCTTTAATAATTTTAAAATTTTGAATTATATTTATATCATCTGAAATATTGTAAATTTTTATGTCGTTTATATTTTTTTGAATTAGTTCATCTTCAAAATACTGAGATTGATATTCAAGTAATCTTTCTGCAGAACTTAAATAATCATATTCCAAGGATATATTTTCAAATTCAGACTTTAAAATTCTAATATTTTCTTTTGCCGTAAATATTTCATCTTCAATCTGTTTAGTAGTATTTTTAATTATTGCAGTTGATAGGACTAAAAAAAAAATTACTACTGCTAAAGCAAACTTTTTCACAGTTTGTCTCCATAATTTTCAATTTCAATATAATTTTTAAATTGCTCCTCTATATCAGTATCAAAATTATAAAAATCAATTTTTTTTATTGCATATCTAAATTTAGCAGATCTAGATGGTGGATTTTCACTTACCTCTTCTTCTGACGGAGTTACTGGTTTTTTTTGTATTAAATTAAATAATGTATCTGCTTGTTTTAAAACAGGGCTATATCGTGAAATACTTTTATTTTCTGAAAGACTTTTAAAAAAATATTTTACTATTTTATCCTCTAACGAGTTAAATGTAACTACACCTAAAATACCACCTTTTTTTAAAACTTTAGCAGCATTGATAAGTCCAAAAATTAACTCACTTATTTCTTTATTCACAAATACTCTAAGGGCCTGAAAAACCTTAGTCGCATTATGAACTTTAAAATTTTTTCTTTTTTTTGATTTATCAACAATTTGAACTAAAGATTTAGTATCAATTTTATTTTTAGATCTTTCTTTTATTATATTTCGTACAATATATTTTGCTTCTTTTTCATCGCCAAAAAATTTAAAAATCTTTTCTAATTCTTTATCATTAAGTTTATTGATAGCATCATCTGCTGTATAACTATTTAATCCCAGCTGCATATTTAATTTACCATTTGCTCCAAATGAAAGTCCTTTTTGTGGATCTTTTATTTGGGTATAAGAATAACCAAGATCAAAAATTACTCCTCTGATATTTTCATTCTTTAACTTTAAATTATTTAGTTGACTAAACTTAATATTTTTGAAAATAAATCTATCTTCAAAGTTTTTTTTAAACTGGTTAGCAATTTTTTCACTCTCTTTATCTCTATCCAGAGCAATTACTTTTGTATTTTTAAAATTTAAAATTTTTTTGGAATAACCGCCTTGACCAAAAGTACAATCGATAAATGTGCCACCATGTTGAGGGGAAATAACGCTAATAATTTCTTTTAGCAGTACCGGATAATGCTTTTGCATTTTCGGTACTATGGTGGCGTCCATTTATCTCTTGGAAGACCATTAATTTTTTTGTCTTCTTAAGAATGCTGGTATCTCAAGATCATCTTCTTCCTCTTCATCTGAAGTCAATAAATCATCAGGGCTTGAATTATCAGATTCTGAATTAAATAAATCTGGTGCATCTGAGTCAACTCCGAATTCTTTTAAATCATTAGAGGTTTCTTCTTCATTGTTAATATCTTGAGGATCTTCATGAGTAGTTTCCATAGCTTCTTGAGCAAAAGATTTCTCCATTTCATTAATTGAACTATCCTGAACTATACTCTCGCTTTCCATGTTAGTATTTTGCTCAACTTCTTCACTCATCATCTGATTATGAGAACTCTCAGTTTGTTGTTCTTGGATAATCTCATTTTCGAGCTTTAAAGCATTCGCACCATGTGTAATTGGATTTGATGCTGTTGTATTTGAAAAATTAAAAGATTGAGATGATCCCATATTTGAAAAATCAGAGTAACCTGGATTACGGTTTTGAATTCTATGAACCATATTTACAACAGATTTTGATTCTGGCTGTTGCCCATCTAATGATGTTGCAACAATTGAAACTCTCATTTTTCCATCTAGCTCTGTATCAGTAATTGCGCCAATAATTAGCTCTGCCTCAGGATCAACCTCTGCTCTTACTTTATTTACGGCTTCATCAACTTCAAAAAGTTTAAGATCTTTACCGCCGGTGATATTTACTAGTAATCCTTTTGCACCTTTTAAAGTGTAGTCATCTATTAATGGATTGCTAATTGCCATTTCTGCTGCTTTAAGAGCTCGACCTTCTCCCTCGGCTTCACCAGTTCCCATCATGGCTTTTCCCATAGCCGCCATAACAGTTTCAACATCAGCAAAATCTAAGTTGATTAAACCAGGTCTTACCATCAAATCAGTTATACTTTGAACACCATGCATCAAAACATTATTTGAAAGATTAAAAGATTCCTCAAATGTGGTTTGTTCATTAGCTATTTTAAATAAGTTTTGATTTGGAATAACAATTATTGTGTCAACATGTTTTCTCAGTTCTTCCAAACCTTGTTGCGCTCTTCTCATTCTAGAGGGGCCTTCATATAAAAATGGAAGAGTCACAACACCTACTGTTAAAATGTTTAATTCTTTAGCAGCTCTAGCGATGACATGAGCAGCACCAGTGCCCGTTCCACCACCCATACCAGCCGCAATAAAAACCATGTTTGCACCTTGAAGTGTATTTACAATTTCATTTAAAGATTCATCGGCTGCAGCTTGTCCAATATCAAGTTTTGCTCCTGCTCCTAAACCTTTTGTTAAATTTAAACCAATTTGAATTCTTGTTTTTGCTTTACTTAGCTTCAAATCTTGAGCATCAGTATTTACTGCAATAAATTCTACACCTTGTAGATTATTTTCTATCATTTCGTTAATTGCATTTCCACCAGCCCCACCAACTCCTAAAACTAGTAGTCGTGGCTGTAGCTCTTTTATCTCTGGTGCTTTAAAATTAATTGTCATCTTTTATCCCCTATTGTTTGTTATGTTGAAACTCCCATTTAAGATTACCACGATTAATATTTGCTTTTTTCCTCGCTGTTGTCTTAAATTTTTCAAATGCTGTTGGCTCCCATATTTGAAATGTTTGGCCTTGACCAACAAACAACATACTATTTTTTATTTTTGCATGTTTTAATAATTTTGATGAAAGTGAAATTCTGCCTTCACTGTCGAATTGTAAATTTATACTTTCTGCTAATATTGATGTTGCAAAGTAATCTCTTTTTTCCTCAAACGGGTTTAAGGAGTCAATCGCTGAAGAAATTTTTTCAATTCTATCTTGAGAACACGCTTCTATTGAGGAATTATTAAATGAAGGATAACAAATAACACCATTATATCCTAGATTTGATAAATGTGACCTAAAACTAGCAGGCACAGATACTCTCCCTTTTTTGTCTAATTTGTTTTCGTATGTTGATAAAAACATAAAACATAAATCTCTTTATACCCATATAAATGGGAATTTATGGGATATTATGGGTTTTATGGCTGGACGTCAATACCTATTATTTTATTGCTAATATTTATTCTAGTGGCAAAGAAAATAGACACTCGTAATTAAAAAAATGAGAACAAATAAAGAAACCTAGAGTGATATTTCGATTTGAAGTAGAAGTGCCAGATAAACTATAAGCCGGGTTCTGTCATTTAAACTTATCATTTGTCTAGGCTTAAGATCACTCTTAAGCTCAAGCAACTAACCCTGATGACTAGCCAAGGACGGCTTTTAGTTTTTCAACAACGTCATCTCTACTTAGTCTTGCTCCCAGTGGGGTTTTCCAGCGTTCATTGTTACCAATAGAACCGGTGTGCTCTTACCACACCTTTTCACCCTTGCCATGTTATGGCGGTTTATTTTCTGTGGCACTATCCCTAGGGTTTCCCCCGCCAGGTGTTACCTGGCACTGTGTCCTTGTAGAGCCCGGACTTTCCTCTTTAATTAATTTAAAGCGATAAGTCGTTTATCTGGCAATTCGAATTTATTACTAAAGTAAAAATTTTCAAGTAAAATTATTTAATTTTTTTGATAAGATTTTCGCTTATTTTAAGACATTCCTTGTCAACAATACCATCTATTAATGACTGTCTAAATCTTCTTTGGAACGCCGAAGTAATTTTATTTAAATTTTTTATATTTTTATTATTTCGATATTTTTCGTAACCAATTTTATATAAATTTTTGAGAAAGTACATTTTTTCTAAATTACTCAATTTTTGTTTTCTTAAACTTTTAAGTTTTTTTTGATCTAAATCATGCCAATAACCAATCTTTTTCCTAGACAAATATTTCCAAGGAAACTTTTCTCCTGGATCTTTTTTTCTACTCGGAGCTATATCCGAGTGACCCAAAATAAAATTAGATTTAATTTTGTACTTTTTGATTAAATATTTACTTAATTTAACCACAGATCTAATTTGATTATTTGTGAACTTTAAATATTTATAATCATGACCAGGATTACTTATTTCAATTCCAATAGAATATTTGTTTAAAGATTTATAATTTTGCCAGCATGAAACACCCGCGTGCCAAGCAACATATAAGTCTGGCAGCAAAGTTAATATTTCTCCATTTTTTTTTATAAAATAATGACTACTAACTTTTGATTTATGGTGAGTTAATTTTTTAATTGCATCTAGCTCTTTTTTCATCCCTGTATAATGAAAAATAATAAATTTGATTTTAGTTTTTTTTCTTTTTTTTGGGTCAAAATTTAAAGAATAATTCAGAGTTGTATTCATTTTTAATAAGGTATTAATTTTGGCTATTTATAAACACTTTATAGACATTTTTTTAAATTAATTGTTATTTAATAAACTTTAACAATATAATATATTATTAGATATGTTGAGAAATTTAATTATTATAACTATTTCATTTTTGCTCCTTACATTAAATGCTAATGCTGGATCAGACGGTGAAATATCATTAAAAAACAAAGAACCTAAAAAAATTAAAGACTGTTTTGAAAAGTTAAACAGAGCAACGTTTGCATTTAATCAGGGCGTCGATAAAGCAATTATAAAACCACTTGCAAAGAGTTATAGAGATTTACCAGATCCAGTTCAAAGAGGCACCAGTAATGCTGTTAAAAACCTTTCTAATCTAATAACTATTCCAAATAATGTTTTACAAGGAGATATTAAATCAGCAATGATAAATACTGCGAGATTAGCAGTAAATACAACGCTTGGTCTTTTAGGAACTATAGACGTTGCTAATAAAATGGGTTTTCCAAAATATGAGAAGGAAGATTATGGTCAAACTTTAGCTGTTTGGGGTGTAGGACCAGGCTGTTATATTGTCCTTCCAGTTTTAGGACCATCAACCATAAGAGATACCGCAGGATCTTTTGCAAATGTAATGGGTGGAGATCCTTGGTATAATGCATCAGTACATGGAAATAACGAATTTTTAAGTGAAGGACTTTATATAGCATCAAAAGCTATAAGTGGTATTGATTTTAGGGCAAATAATATAGAGTCATTTGATAATCTTGAAAAAAATTCCATTGATTTTTATGCCTCAGTAAAAAGTTTATACCTTCAAGATAGAGAAAATAAAATTAATAACAATCAAAGAGGAAATATTGAAGTTCTTTATAAAGATGAGGAAGACTGGGAAGAAATAGATAGCAAATAGCTAAATTTTAAATAAAAAAAATGAAGAATATAAAAAAAATTCTATTAGTTTTAATATTTATCTCACTAAACCACAGTTATGTTTATTCAATTGAGCCAGATGTATTTGTTCAATCAACAGTAAATAGAGCCTCCCAAATTCTATCAAAGAATATTACAAAAGAACAAAAAATTGATGAGCTAAAATCAATTGCAAAAGAAACAGTTGACATTAGGGGAGTTGGATTTTATTCACTTGGTTCAGCAAGAAAAAATTTAGATGAAAATCAAAAAAAAATATTCTTTGATTTATTTGAGAGCTATTTTTTAAAAAGTTTTTCAAGCAGACTATCTGAATATACTAATCCAAAAATTGAAGTAAATGGTAAAGAAGTATTAAATAAAAATTATACTATTGTTAATAGTTTATTAATTGCAACTAATGAAAGACCAGAAATAAAAATTGATTGGAGGATTTATACAAAAAATCCTGATAATCCATTAATCAGAGATTTGATTATAGAAGGCCTTAGTTTGGCAAGAACTCAGAAAGAAGAATTCGCATCTATTTTAAATTCAAATGATGGTGACATAAATGCTCTGTTTAATACTTTAGAAAAATTTTCTAAAAATTAAATTAATAAAATAAAATTATAGGTTTTTTATTGATAAGATTTGGTGGGCCCGCCAGGACTCGAACCTGGGACCAATACATTATGAGTGTACTGCTCTAACCAACTGAGCTACAGGCCCAAACTTCTTGTTTGTTATATCATTTTTACTAAGTTATCAATTAAAGATAATGTAATTGTGGTGGGCCGTGTTGGTTACGCTCCAACTACCCCTGCAATGTCAATGCAGTACTCTACTATTGAGCTAACGGCCCAAAGATTAACTTTCAAGGAAACTTTTTAATTGTTTTGATCTGCTTGGGTGTTTTAATTTTCTAAGTGCTTTTGCCTCTATTTGTCTAATTCTCTCCCTTGTCACAGAAAATTGTAATCCTACTTCTTCTAATGTATGATCTGTGTTCATACCTACACCAAATCTCATTCTCAAAACTCTTTCTTCTCTAGGAGTTAAAGTGGATAAAATTTTAGTCGTTGCCTCACCAAGATTTGATTTAATTGCTTGCTCTAAAGGTGCTAAAGCTTTTGTGTCTTCTATAAAATCTCCCAAACTACTATCCTCTTCATCTCCAACAGGTTTTTCCAAAGAAACTGGCTCTTTAGAAATTTTTAAAACTTTTCTAACTTTATCTAATGGCATTCTAAGTTTTTGAGCTAATTCCTCAGGTGTAGCTTCCCTTCCAAATTCACTTAGAATTAATCTTTGTGTTCGTACAATTTTATTTATTGTTTCAATCATATGAACGGGTATACGAATAGTTCTGGCTTGATCGGCTATCGATCTGGTAATTGCTTGTCTAATCCACCATGTCGCATAAGTAGAAAATTTATAACCTCTTCTATATTCAAATTTATCAACGGCTTTCATTAATCCAATATTACCCTCTTGAATTAAATCTAAAAATTGCAAACCTCTATTCGTATATTTTTTAGCAATAGATATAACTAATCTTAAATTTGCTTCTACCATTTCTTTTTTTGCTATTCTTGATTCTTTTTCACCTTTTTGAATTCTACTAACTAATTTTTTAAAATCAGTAACTGATATTCCAAGTTTATTACTTATTTCAATTAATCGTTCTCTAATATTTTTAAAATCTTCTTTGTGTTTAGTAAAGAATTGCTTCCATAAACTATTGGTATCTAAAAATTTTTTTAAATTTGGATTTATTTCATTTCCAACATAAAACTTAATAAATTCATTTCTAGGTATCTTATTATCTATAGCAAATCTTAATAAATTCCCCTCTAAAGAAATTATTTTTTTATTTTCAACGTAATGTTTTTGGACTAACTCTTCCAAAACAGACGGGGATAATTGTAATGATTTTATATTTTCTAAAATATCATTTACAATTTTTTCATAACCTTTTTCTTTAGCTGTAGAAAAAGTTTGAGACTTTAAAATACAATCTAGCTTTTCTTTTTGATATTTTATTAGTTTGTTGTAATCTTTTGTTAAATTGCTTACAGTTTTTAAAACTTTTGGTTTAATCTCTGTCTCCATTGCTGCAAGAGTAGGATTAAAGTCATCCTCATCGTCAGTCGTACTTTCATCTTTATCGGTTTCTCCAGCATTTTTTTGTTTAGCACTCGGGCCAGTAGTTTCATCTTCCATATAATTTGTATCAATATCTATAATTTCTCTTACAAGAATTTCATCTTTTTGTAATTGATCGTTCCATTCAAAAAATTGTTGTGCAGTAATGGGACTTTGAGAGAGTGCAATTAACATTACATCTTTTCCAGCCTCTATTCTTTTTGCTATCGCTATTTCACCTTCTCTTGAAAGTAATTCAACGCCTCCCATTTCACGTAAATACATTCTTATAGGGTCGTCACTTTTTTCAATTGCTTTGCCCTCTTCTTTATTTGAATTTTCTTTTTTTCTTAAAACTTTAAAATCAGATTTTTTTTCAACTAAAGTTATATTTTCGTCTAAAATGTGAATAAATGCCTGTGCTAAGTTTTCGTCAGATAAGTTTCTTTTGCCTAGAGATTTACTTAACTCTTCATAAGTAATAAAACCTCTATGAGTTCCTCGACCCATAAGTCGTGCAAATGATTTTGTAATAATTCTTTCCACAGTAATTTGAATTTGGAAGTCTTATATAATGTCAATTATATAAAAATCCATTACTAATTTAGTTGGTTTAATTGAGATTCTGCTTTTTTTTGAGCTCTTTTAGCTCATTAAACGTGGTCTCACTCATATCAACTGAAAATTTCGATTCTAGTTCTTGAATTCTAAACTCAAGATCATAATTCATTAAGTCTCTTGAAATGTCCTCCAATAATTCAATTGTTTTTTGATCATCCTTAGATTGATTTTTTAAAATATGCTTGATCGGAGCAAATTTGTTTATTTTTTCATTTAATTGATTATCTAATTCAAGATCTTGGATTGTAATTTGTACGCTTGATTTTAATTTTTCAATTATCATTTCAAATATTTTTCTATTAAACTCAGTGAATAATTTAATATTTTCAATCAAATGAATATTCGCTTGCAATAAATCTAAATTATTTATAACCAAATATAGTAGAGAAAACTCTTTTAATTCAACTCCAGTCAAAGATTGGCTTTCTTTAAAGAGTTTCTTTGTACTTTCTAAAGATTTTGTTTTTTTAGAGTAAAATCTTTTATTGTTTTGATTGGAATGTGGCGTTAAATCATTAATTTTTTCTAAAAAGTATTCTAGAACATATTTTTTTATAAAATCATCTTTAATTGTATTTGCAATTCCCCTAAGTTTTTTTTCAAAAATAGCCATTGATGAAGGATTATTTTTAGTTTGTTTTTTGTAATGACTAAAAATAAATTGATGAATTGATAATTTACTATTCTTTGTAAAATCAGCAAAATTGGCCTTACCATTTTTATTTACATAGCTATCTGGGTCTTCTTTATCTGGAAGAAATAAAAATGAAATTTGTTTTTCTGGTTTCAATTCCTTTATTGAATTTTCAGCAGCTCTTACAGCAGCTTTATATCCACTATCATCGCCATCAAAACAAATTATGATATCATCAAAAAATTGATTTAAAGTTAAAATTTGTTTGTTGGTTAATGACGTACCAAGATTTGCTACTACATTATCAATTCCATTTTTGCTTAGACCAACAACATCCATATATCCTTCAACTAGATAAATGTGGTCGATTTTATTAGAAAGTTTTCTTGCTAAATCCAAATTATACAAATTTGATCCTTTTTTAAAAAAATTTGTTTCTGGTGAATTTATATATTTTGCTAAATAATCTAAATTTTCAATTATTCTTCCGCCTAGAGCTATTGGTTGACCTGAAATATTGTTGATCGGAAATATTAAACGACCTCTAAATCTTTCGACATAAATTTTTTTTTTTTCGTCTAAATAGAACAAACCAGTTTCTACTAAAGTTTGTTCACTATAATCTTTTTTCAATTTTTCGAAAAAATTTGGATTTTTTTCTATGTATCCTATTTTAAATTTTTTTACTTCATCTTTACCTAGTGATCTATTTTTTAAATAATCTCTAGCAATCGAGTAATCTTCATTTTTTAAAAGTTCATTATGATAAAATTCAACATAAAGACTAAAAATAGATTTATACTCATTCCATTTTTTCTCTCTCTCTTCATCTTGTTTTGTAAATATATATGGCTGCATACCTGCTAATTGAGCTAAATTTTTTACAGCTTCGCCAAATTTTAAATTTTGAGTTTTCATCATAAAATCAAAAATATTGCCATGTTCTGAGGTTGCAAAACAATGATAAAATTCTTTTTCATCATTCACAGTGAACGAGGGTGTTTTTTCATTTTTAAAAGGTGATAAACCTACAAATTCCTTGCCTCTTTTTTTTAAGGAAACAGTTTTTGATACTACCGTTGAAACTTTTAACCTATTTTTAATTTCATCGAGGTACTCTTTTGGATATTTCATTATTTATTCAATAATTCTTTAATCAATGATCCTGCTTTGGAAAAATCAATTTCATCTGCGTGAGTTTTTTTGAGTTCACCCATGACTTTTCCCATATCTTTTAGTGAATTTGCTCCAATTTTCGAAATAACATCTGCACAAATTTTCTTAGTTTCCTCCTCGCTGAGTTGTTTTGGTAAAAAACTTGTTAAAGTATCATATTCATTTTGCTCAACCTCTAAAAGATCTGTTCTATTATTTTTTTTATAAATATCGATTGATTCGGCTCGTTGCTTAACCATTTTTTTTAAAAGTTTCTTAATGTCCTCATCATCAGTTTCCTTTTTGTTAGGGCCTGATCTGTTAACAATGTCCAAATCCTTAATAGAAGATAATATTAACCTGTAGGTTGATATTTTATTTTTATCTTTAGATTTTAAAGCACTTTTATATTCGTTTTCGATAGTCTGTTTTAATGACATAATTTTTTAATCTACTTTAAAGAAAAAATTCTTCAAAAGAAAAATTGTTTTTTTACAATTTTATATTACATCTCTGTTGCGATAATAAAGCAATTATTGTATTAACCTTTAACTCATGAGTTGTAATTGATCAAAAAAGCAAAAAAAACTAACTCAAAAATTAAATCTCAAATCAACACAGGCGTTTTAGTTCTAGAAAATAAAAAGGTATTTAAAGGAATTGGAATTGGATACCAAGGAGAAGCCACAGGCGAGGTTTGCTTTAATACATCCTTAACTGGCTATCAAGAAATCATCTCTGATCCTTCATATGCAGGTCAAATTATTAACTTTACTTTTCCCCATATTGGAAATGTTGGTACCAATAAAGAAGATCATGAATCTGATAAATTATGGGCAAGAGGAGTGATAATTAATTCTGAAATAACCTCACCCTCAAATTACAGATCCCTCCAGCATTTAGATTCTTGGCTTAAGAGAAATAAAATTGTTGGAATTACTGGATTAGACACTAGAAGCCTTACAAACTTTATAAGAGACAAAGGTGCCCCCAAAGGTACGATTAGCTATTCAAAAAAAGGAAAATTTAATATTAATAAATTGACCAACTCTACAATTAAATGGAGTGGATTAAAAAATCTTGATCTTGCAGAGGTAGTTTCAACTCAGAGAAATTATATTTGGAAAGGTGTTAAAACTTGGAAAAAAGAAATTGGATATAAAAAGAATAAAAAGAATTCATTTCATGTTGTTGCAATTGATTATGGAATTAAAAAAAATATCCTAAGATATTTATCTGATTTTAATTGTAAAGTTACTGTCGTTTATTGCAAAACTAGTGCCCAAAAAATATTAAGCATGAAACCAAATGGAATATTTCTATCAAACGGCCCAGGAGATCCAGCTGCAACAGGAAAATATGCAATCAAAATTATCAAAGAATTAATCAAAAAAAATTTACCAATATTTGGTATTTGTTTAGGTCATCAAATTTTAGCGTTAGCATTAGGTGGCAAGACAAAAAAAATGAAACTTGGTCATAGAGGGGCAAATCACCCAGTTAAAAATTTAATTCATGATAATGTTGAGATAACGAGTCAAAACCATGGATTTGAAGTAGTTAAAGAAACATTACCAAAAAATATTGAGGTCACACATAAATCTTTATTTGATAATAGTATTGAAGGTATCAGATTAAAAAACAAACCAATCTTTTCTGTTCAATATCATCCAGAGTCTAATCCAGGACCTCAAGATAGTGTTTATTTGTTTCAAGAATTTATTAACAACATGAAAAAAAATGCCAAAAAGAAAAGATATTAAAAAAATACTAGTTGTGGGAGCTGGTCCAATAATTATAGGACAAGCATGTGAATTTGACTATTCAGGGACGCAAGCATGTAAAGCTCTTAAAGATGAAGGTTATAAAGTAATCTTAATTAACTCAAATCCTGCAACAATTATGACTGATCCAGACGTTGCGGATAAAACTTATATTGAACCAATTACACTAGATGTATTAGAAAAAATTCTAAAGAAAGAAAAACCTGATGCAATTCTTCCAACAATGGGTGGTCAAACCGCACTTAACCTTGCAATGGAAGCAGAAAAAAAAGGAATTTTAAAAAAATACAAAATTGAATTGATAGGGGCAAACTCTAAAGCAATTTCTAATGCCGAGGATAGAAAGAAATTTAGAAAAAATATGATTGATATTGGTTTGGATTTACCAAAATCTGAAATTGTTAATAACAATAATCAAGCATTAAAAGTATTAAAAAAGATTGGATTACCAGCAATCATAAGACCTGCCTTCACACTTGGTGGACTTGGTGGAGGAATAGCTAAAACTAAAAAAGATTATTTTAAGATTGTTAAAAATGGATTGCATGAGTCTCCTGTAAGCCAAGTTCTTGTAGAGGAATGTTTAGAGGGATGGAAAGAATTTGAGATGGAGGTTGTAAGAGATAAGAAAGATAACTGTATCATCATTTGCTCGATTGAAAATATAGATCCAATGGGAATTCATACGGGTGACTCAGTAACAATTGCACCAGCTCTTACACTTACAGATAAAGAATACCAAGTAATGAGAAATGCATCTATTGCATGTTTAAGAAAAATTGGAGTTGAAACTGGAGGATCAAACGTTCAGTTTGCTATCAATCCTAAAAATGGTCGAATGGTTGTCATTGAAATGAATCCACGTGTATCAAGATCGTCAGCACTTGCATCAAAAGCAACTGGATTTCCAATTGCGAAAGTAGCGGCAAAATTAGCAGTTGGTTATACTCTAGATGAATTAAGAAATGAAATAACTAAAGTTACGCCTGCATCATTTGAACCAAGTATAGATTATGTGGTTACTAAAATTCCAAGATTTACATTTGAAAAATTTTCTACTTCTCCTGCAACTTTAGGGACATCAATGAAATCAGTAGGTGAGGCAATGGCCATTGGAAGAAACTTTAAAGAGTCTTTGCAAAAGGCACTGATATCTCTTGAAACTGGTTTTTCAGGTTTAGACAGAATTTTTGATTTAAATAAAAAGCAAATTGAAAAGAAGCTTAAAGAAACTATTCCAAATAAGATATTACTAGTTGCTGAAGCAATTAGAAAAAAAATAAACTTAAAGAAAATATATAATTTATCCAAAATTGATCCTTGGTTTTTAGAACAAATTAAAGAGATAGTTGATTGTGAAACACAAATAAAAACTATAGGACTTCCTAGGGATTTTGCAGAATTTAATAGAATAAAATCAATAGGATTTTCAGATAAAAAACTTTCGGAATTAAGTCAAACCTCTGAAGACGTTATTAGAAGAAAAAGATCAGCGCTTAAAATACTTCCAGTTTATAAAAAAGTAGATACTTGTGCGGCTGAATTCAAATCTTTTACTCCATACATGTACTCAACCTATCAAAGAAATTTTTCAATTAACTCTGAATGTGAAGCTGATCCATCAAATAAGAAAAAAATAATTATTCTTGGAGGTGGACCAAATAGAATTGGTCAAGGAATTGAGTTTGATTATTGCTGTTGTCAGGCAAGTTTTTCATTAAAAGACGCAGGTTTTGAGACTATTATGGTTAATTGTAACCCTGAAACAGTATCAACAGACTATGATACGAGTGATCGATTATACTTTGAACCTTTAAAAGAAGAATACGTGTTTAATATAATTAAAAAAGAGCAAGAAAAAGGAAATCTTATAGGTGTAATAGCCCAGTTTGGCGGCCAAACACCGATTAAGCTTGCTAAATTTTTAAACGACAACAAACTTCCAATTTTAGGAACCCAATATACCTCTATTGATTTAGCAGAAGATAGAGACCGATTTAGAAATTTATTAAATAAATTAAAACTAAAACAAGCAGAGAGTGGAATTGCAAAGACATTTAATCAGGCAATAAAAATTGCAGACAAAATAGGATTACCATTAATGGTGAGGCCATCTTATGTTTTGGGTGGAAGAGCAATGGAAATTGTTCATGAAAAAAATCAGCTTAAAAAATTTGTTGAGGAAGCGTTTAAAGCTGCAGAAGAAAATCCAATTTTAATTGATAAATTTATCAATCATGCAATGGAAGTAGATGTGGATGCCATATCAGATGGAAAACAAGTTCACGTTGCAGGTATTATGCAACATATCGAAGAGGCTGGAATTCACTCAGGAGACTCGGCGTGTAGCCTTCCCCCCGTATCAATTAAACCTTATCTTCTTAAAGAAATAGAAAACCAAACAAAAAAATTAGCTATAGCTTTAAATGTTAAAGGTTTCATGAATATACAGTTTGCAATTAAAAAAGATGAAATTTATGTGATTGAAGTAAATCCTAGAGCAAGTCGAACAGTACCTTTTGTATCAAAAGCAAAAGGATTGCCCCTAGCTAAAATTGCATCAAGAGTAATGGCTGGTGAAAAATTATCTAAGTTTAATTTAAAAGATAAATCTAAAGGTATGTACGCAGTTAAAGAAGCTGTATTTCCATTTAATAAATTTCCCAACAGTGACTTATTGTTAGGGCCTGAGATGAAGTCGACAGGAGAAGTTATGGGATTTGATAAAAATTTTGGAATGGCTTTTGCTAAAAGTCAAATCGCAGCAGCTAACTCATTACCAAAACAAGGATTAGCTTTTATATCTCTCAAAGATAGTCATAAAGATGAAGGAATAGATTTAGCTAAAGAACTTCTTAAACTTAAGTTTACATTGTGTGCAACTAGAGGAACAGCAGAATATATTAGAAAGCACGGGATGAAATGTAAAATTGTTAATAAAGTAAGCACTGGTTCGCCTCATATAGTAGATGTTTTAGACTCTAAAAAAATTGCACTAGTAATAAACACTGGAGGTGGAAACAGTGAACATCGATTAAGCGATGCAATAGCTTTAAGAAGAGCTACGCTAAAAAATAAAGTTCCTTATTGCACTAACATGTCTACTGCTCAAGCCTGTTTGGAGGCAATTAAATCTCTTAAGACAAAAAGATTAGAAGTTAATTCACTTCAAGATATTTAGTAAATTCTAAACATCAACTATCATTGTATCTTTAGATCCTCCACCTTGTGAACTATTTACAATTGTACTTCCTTTCCTTAATGCAACTCTTGTTAAACCACCAGATGTTACGTAAATAGATTTTCCACTTAATACAAAAGGTCTTAAATCAACATGTCTTGGCTCTATATTGCTTTCAGTAATCGTAGGTAGAGTTGATAAAATTTCTAAAGGCTGAGCTATAAATTCTCTTGGTTTACTTTTTATTTTTTGAACCATTTCATCTTTTTCTTTTTTTGATGCTCTAGCACCAATTAAAATACCATATCCTCCAGACGCATTGGCTGGTTTAACAACTAATTTTGAAATGTTTTCAATAACATAATCTCTATCTTTTTTCTCATGACACAAAAAAGTTTCAACTTGATTTATTTTAGGTTGCTCGCCTAGATAATAAACAATCATTTTATTTACATAAGAGTAAATAGCTTTGTCATCTGCTATACCTGTTCCAATTCCGTTTACTATTCCTACGTTTCCTTTTTTCCAACACTTAAAAAGTCCAGGAACTCCAATAAGTGATTCTTTGTAGAATACTTTGGGAT
>CACCGK010000014.1 GCA_902545555.1 uncultured Pelagibacteraceae bacterium | reverse complement strand
TTTCAACCGCTCAGCCATCTCTCCGTGAGCAAGGTTTTATAATTATAATTATTTAATTCAACCATAAAATAGTCTAATAAACTAATTAATTACAATCATCATGGTTTCCTATGAACAAAGAATTTAACAAAGGCTTATTACTTGCTGGGTTTGGATCTTTTTGGTGGGGTTTTTTTGGTGTAATTTATTTTAAATATATTGCTTACATTGGTTATATAGAATTAGTAGTTCATAGATGTTTGTGGACAGCGTTTACTTTAATTTTAACTACTTTTTTTTTCTCTAAATGGAATATTTTTTTTAAAATTGTAAAAAATAAATCAAATTTATTTTATTTATTTATCTCAGGCTTTTTAATTTTTATAAATTGGGGTGTATGGATTTATGCTATTGCATCAAATAGAATTATAGATGCAAGTTTTGGGTATTTTATAATGCCCATTTTAAGTGTAATGCTTGGTTATTTTTTTTTTAAAGAAAAACTTAATAAAAAAAGAGTTTTTTCAATCTTGTTGGTTATTCTATCTATCCTTTTTTTAATAATAGTAAGCATTAAATCATTGCCTTGGGTTGGTTTAATTGTTGCTTTAAGTTGGGGGTTTTACAATTCAGTTAGAAAAAAAATTAATGTTGATACTGATGTAGGCCTTCTCATAGAGAGTTTATTTATATTACCATTTGCACTGTTGGCTTTTTATTTGATAGCAAGCAAAGGATATAATGATTTTCAATTGTCCGATCCATTGATGATGCTATTTATTTATCTTGCTGGACCTATGACTGTCATACCTTTATTTTTATATATTAGGGGAGTTGAACTCTGTGGTTTAGGACCGACTGGCATGATATTTTATATAACTCCCACCTTTCAGTTTTTATTAGGGTATTTTTATTACAACGAGCCTTTTTCAATAACAAAATTAGTTAGTTTTATTTTTATTTGGATTGCTGTAATTATATATTTGAAAGATTTACATGAAACTAATTAATTATTTTTTATTTTTTATTTTTATTTCCACTAATTTTTCATTTGCTGATATGAATAAAGAATTTGAAAACTGGAAATTAAATTTTAAAAAAATAGCTTTAGAAAATAATATTTCAGAAAAAACGTTTGATAAAGTTATGACTGATACTAAATTTTTATCAGATGTAATAAAATATGACAGATATCAACCTGAATTTTATGAGGATACTAAAACTTATATTTCAAAAAGAACTTCTTCAAAAAAAGTCTCGTTAGGAAAAAAATTCTATGAAAAAAATTCAACTTTAATAAATAAAGTTGAAAATGAATTTAATGTAGAGAGAGAGCTACTATTAGCTCTAATGGGAATAGAAACTAATTTTGGAACGTATGTTGGTAAAATGGATATTTTATCCTCTTTAGCAACTTTAAGTTTTGATAAAAGAAGATCAAAATTTTTTACAAATGAATTATTAATACTTTTGCGGTTGATTGAAAATGATCAAATAGATTATAAAACATTATATGGATCTTGGGCTGGTGCTTTTGGTTTTTTTCAATTTATGCCATCAACAATGAAAAATTATGCAATTGACCATGATGGCAACGGATATATAGATTTAAAAAATAATAAAGATGCTTATGCTTCTGCATCCAATTATTTAAATCGAATAGGCTGGAAAAGTGAAAATCCTTGTTTTTATAGAATTGATTTATCTGAAAATATACCAAGTAAATATTTAAACATTTCTGCAAAAAGACTTCATAATAAAAAAAAATTAAAATATTTTAGAAAATTTATTAAAAATAATGATCAAATAGATTATAAGTACAATTCGTTAAAGGTAGCCATTATAACTCCAGATAAAGATATCATACCTGATGCCGAAACTTTAAATCCAGCTTATATTGTATTTGATAACTATGAGATAATTTTAAAATGGAATAGATCATTGCGATTTGCTTTAGCTGTTTGTACATTAAAAGATAAATTTAAAAATGAACTTTAAAAAATACATAATAATTATTTCCATACTTTTTTTATCCGCATGTAATCAATTTGATCAAAATAATAAAAACTTAGTTTATATTAGTGATCAAAAATATAGTAATACCGGATTTGCTTTAATTTATGATGATGAATTAAGAAAAGAAAAAAAAATATCTAAAAAAATTGATAATAGATCTCTCTTAATTTTCCATAATAAAATTAAAAAAAATTCATTTGTTAAAATTACCAATCCTGTTAATGATAAGTCAATTATAGCTGAAGTGATCTCAAATAATGTTAAATTCTCATCTTTTTACAACTCTGTAATAACACAACGAATTGCTGAGGAGTTATCACTTGACCCTAAAGAACCTTATATCGATCTTGTTTTAATCTCAAAAAGTTCAACATTTGTAGCTAAAAAGGCAAAGACTTTTGATGAAGAGAAAAGTGTAGCTGAAAAAGCTCCTGTTGATGGAATTACTATAGATAATCTGGGCAAAGAAAATAAAAAAAAAGTCAAAATAAAAAGACATAAATTTTTATATTCAATAAAGATTGCAGATTTTTATTACAGAGACTCGGCGGAAAATATGGTTGATAGAATAAAAGATGAGACAAATATAAAAAAATCTGTAATTAAGAAATTATCTAAAACTAAATATAGGGTATTATTGGGTCCATTTAATGATATAAAAAAACTAGAAAAATCATTTAATGAAATAAAAGTATTAAATTTTGAAAATATAGAAATATTAAAAGATGTTTAGAATATTATTAATTGTAATTTTTTTTTGTTTTTCATTAATAAATGTTTCAAAAGCTAATTTTGATGTAAAGGCAAGAACTGCAATATTACAAGATTATCATTCTGGAGAAATTCTCTATGAAAAAGAACCAGATATATCAATTTATCCTGCTTCTATGACAAAAATAATGACAGCGATTATTGCTTTCGATCTAATAAAATCAGGCGATCTTAGTTTAGATGAAAAATTTATAATATCTGAGAGAGCTTGGAGATTATCTACATCTGGATATTCATCGATGTTTATAATGGTAGGTGATCAGGTCTCTGTAGAAAATTTATTAAGAGGTATTATTGTTGCTTCTGGTAATGATGCATGTATTGCATTAGCTGAAGGTATAGCAGGCACTGAAGAAGAATTTGCAATTTTAATGACTGTTAAAGCAAAAGAATTAGAGATGGATAATACAAACTTTTCTAATTCATCAGGAATAAATGACCCCGACAATTACTCAACTGTTAGAGATATTTTAAAAATGTCTAGATATCTAATTAAAGAACATCCTGAATTTTACAAAATGTTTGCTGAAAAAGAATTCACTTGGGATAGAACAGGGGGTGATCCAATAACACAAGGAAATAGAAATCCTTTGCTTTATAAAAATCTTGGAGCAGATGGAATAAAAACTGGTTATTTAGCTGTTGAAAAATATTCTTTAGCATCATCAATAGATAGAAATGGCAGGAGATTGATTGCAGTTGGTAGCGGTTTTAATTCAAAAAATGCTAGATCTAAAGAAAGTACAAAGTTACTTACATTTGGTCTTACTAATTATGATCTTGTAGAAATAGCTAAAGCCAATAAACCTTTACACAAAATTGATGTTTGGTTAGGAAAAGAGAATAGTGTCGAAGCATATACAAAGGAAGATATTTATAAAACAATCAAAAAAGCGAAAAAAAAACTTTTAAAAGTTGCCGTTAAGTATGAAGGTCCAGTCGAAGCACCAATTAAGAAAGATCAAAAAATAGCCACTCTAAAAGTTGTTTATGATCAAGAACTTGTTGGTGAGTATGATTTGCTTTCATCAAAAGAAATTAAAAAAGTTAATTTTTTTACAAGATTAATAAAATCAATAAATTATTTAATTTGGGGTGATGTCTAATAAACCCATCATTGTTTTTGAGGGTATAGAGGGTAGTGGCAAAAGTCATCATATAAATAAAGTATCTAAATATTTAAATAAAAAGAAAATAAAATATATAAAGATAAGAGAACCAGGTGGAAGTCTTAATTCTGAAAAAATAAGGAGATTAATTTTAAATAAAAAATCAAATTTTAACATATACACTGATTTACTTTTATATTTAGCAGCGCGTAGTGAAAATATAAATCTTATAAAAAAATCATACAAAAAAAAAATTATTTTGATTGATAGATTTACAGACTCAACTATTGCATATCAGCATTATGGTATGGGTGTTGATTTAAATATAATAAATATCGTAAATAAATTTCTATTAAAAAATATTAAAGTCAATTTTACTTTCCTCAATGTTGTAAATAAAAAAAATCTATTTCAAAGATTAAAAAATAGAAAATCTCTCAATCGATATGATCAGTTTGATATGAATTTTTATAATAAAGTTCAAAAAGGTTTTTTGAAATTAGCTAAATCGAGTAAAAAATCATACAAAATAATTGATTCTAATTTAGATATAAAAAAAAATGAAGATTTAATAATAAATCAAATTAAAAAATTAATTAAATGAATTTAACTCCCCTAACTCAAATAAATTTATTTGAGCATAAAGAAATTTTTAATCAATTATATAAATTATCTAAAAACGATACTTTGCCTAATAAAATTCTTTTATCTGGTGAAAAAGGTATTGGAAAATCAACATTAGCTTATCATTTAATTAATCTTGTATTATCGGAAAATGAAGAACATCCATATGACTTTGAAAATAATAAAATTAATCCAGGTAATAAGTCATATAAACTTATACTAAATAAATCTAACCCAAATTTTTATTTGATTGATGTCTTAGAAGAAAAAAAAAATATTGATATAAATCAAATAAGGGAATTGATAATAAATCTAAACAAATCCTCATTTAATAATAAAAAGAGATTTGTTTTAATTGATAATATTGAATTATTAAACTTAAATTCTATTAATGCTTTATTAAAAATTTTAGAAGAACCTAATGAAAATATAAATTTTATTTTGATTAATAACAATAAAAGAGTGCTACCAACTCTTAAATCAAGATGTTTAAATTTCAAAGTTTTTTTAACAAAAGATCAGTCTATTAGAATTGTTAATCAATTACTTAACGATGACATAAATACTATTATCAATAATAAGTTATTAGATTACTATGCTACTCCTGGAAAATTATTTAAATTAATAAAGTTATCTGAAGAATATGACTTAGACCTTGCTAAATTTGATTTAAATACAACTCTCACAACTATAATAAAAGATAAAATTTATAAAAAAGATAAATCTATAACTGAAATCATTTATTCTTTTATTGAACTTTATTTTAGAAATAATATATCTAGTGAAAATATTAGTTTACTAAAGTCATATCATTATTTTTTAGAAAAAATTAATAACACTAAAATTTATAATTTAGATGAGGAAACATTGTTTATGGAATTTGAGGATAAAATTTTAAATGGATAAGACTTTTTATATTACCACACCTATATACTACCCATCAGCTAAGCCGCATATGGGTCATGCATATTCAAGTATTATTGCAGATTTTTTTGCAAGATTTAAAATAATTGATGATTATCATGTTCATTTTCTTACTGGGACAGATGAACATGGATTAAAAATTCAAAGATCTGCTGAAAAAGCAGGGAAGGAGCCTCTAGCGTTTTGCGATCAAATTAGTCAAACCTTCAGAGATCTTTCGGATACTTTAAATTTATCAAATACTGATTTTATAAGAACTACAGAAGCTAGACATAAAAAAACGGTTCAACATCTTTGGAATGAACTTGAAAAAAATGATGATATATACTTATCAAACTACTCTGGATGGTATTCAGTATCAGATGAAGCCTTTTATAACGAAGACGAAATTGAGGAATTAGACGGAAAAAAAATTGCTATATCATCAAAATCTCCTGTTGAATGGATTGAAGAAGAATCTTATTTTTTTAGACTTTCAAAGTGGGAAAAACCGTTATTAGAATATTATGAAGCTAATCCAGATTTTATTGCTCCACGTTCTAGGAAAAATGAAGTTATTAGTTTTGTAAAAAGTGGTCTGAAAGATCTTTCTGTTAGTAGAAAAAGTTTTTCATGGGGCATACCTGTTCCAAATAATAAAAACCACGTGATATATGTTTGGCTCGATGCTTTAACAAATTATTTGAGTTCATTAAACTATCCTAACACTAATGATGATTTGTTTAAAAAATTTTGGCCAGCATCAATACATTTAATAGGAAAAGATATACTAAGATTCCATGCTGTTTATTGGCCTGCCTTTTTATTAGCGGCAAAAATTGATTTACCAAAGAGAGTTTACGGACATGGATGGATATTATCAGGGGAAGAAAAAATGTCTAAATCTAAAGGAAATATTCTTGATCCTCTTGAAATAATTAAAGAGTATGGTCTAGATCCTTTAAGATACTACTTAATTAAAGAGGTTTCTTTTGGGAACGATGGAAATATATCTCAAGAAAGACTAGAAGATTGTATTAATAGTGATCTAGCTAATAATTATGGAAATTTATGTCAGCGTGTAACCGCTTTTGCAATAAAAAATTGTAATGGAAAAATTCCATTAGAAGTTAAATTTCATGATGAAGATTTATTAATATTAAATAAGTATAAAGACAATTTAGATAATATTAGGTCACAAATTGATAATCAAAATATTAATTTTTATATTGATTATATCGTAAATTCACTTTTTGAAGCTAACAAATATTTTAATGATCAAGAACCATGGAAAAAGAAAGACGATAAAATAAGATTAAATACTATTGTTTACACTACTTTAGAAATTGTAAGAAAAATAAGTTTTTTACTATATCCAATTATTCCTAAATCTTCTTTAAAGGCATTAAAGATTTTTGACATTGAAGAAAAAAATGTAAAATTAGATACTGTTTCAAATAATGAGTATTTAACAAAAGGTAATAATATTCATAAAATAGACATACTTTTTAAAAAAATAGAGAAAAACAATGATTGATTCACATTGTCATCTAGATCATGAACCATTATTAAGTGATTTAGCTAATGTAATACAAAGATCAAAAGAAGTGGGTATAGAAAAATTACTTACTATCTCAACTTCGTTTGAAAGTTTTTCTAGAGTAAAAGATTTAATTAATAAAGATGAGATGATCTATGGTACTATTGGCATTCATCCTCATGAAAGCTCCACAGATATTATCACTTCAAAGCAGATCATAGAAAGTCTCAATGAAAACTCAAAAATCATTGGAATTGGAGAAACTGGATTAGATTTTTATTATAATAATAGTGAAAAAGACAAGCAGATAGCGAGTTTTAAAGAACATATAGATGCATCTATAAAAACCAATATTCCATTAATTGTTCATTCAAGAGACGCAGAAAAAGAAACTTTTGAGATTTTAAATGAATATAAAAATGAAAACCTTAAAATTTTGATGCATTGTTTTACTGGGTCTAAAGAATTTTCAGAAAAACTAATGACTTTAAATTCATTCTTTTCAGCAAGTGGCATCATTACTTTTAAAAACTCTTTGGATTTACAAGATACGTTCAAATCTATTCCAATGGATAATATCTTAATTGAGACAGATAGTCCTTTTTTAGCACCCGTTCCTAAAAGAGGAAAAAAAAATGAACCATCATTCATTGATTTTACTGCTGCAAAATTAGCTGAAATTAAAAATATATCCAAAGAAGATCTTGTCAAAAAAACCACAGATAACTTTAATAAACTTTTTTTTAATTGAAATTAATGCAATTTATTATTTTAGGCTGTGGTAGTTCAATGGGTGTACCAAGACCAGATGGTTTTTTTGGAAATTGCGACCCTAATAATAAAAAAAATTATAGAACAAGATGTTCAGCTTTAATAAAAACCACAGATGAAAATATCCTCATAGATACATCTCCTGATCTACGTCAACAACTTTTAAGACATAAAATAAAAAAAATTAATAAAGTGTTATATTCTCATATGCATGGCGATCAAACTCATGGAATAAATGATCTAAGATCTTTTTATATAAACAGCAGAAAGCAACTTGACGTTTACGCTGATAAATATACTTCTAAATACCTTAATTCTACATTTTCTTATATTTTTAAAAGTTATTCAAAAGAATATCCTGCAACTCTTAAACTCAATAAACTTCCAAAAAAAATATTTACAAAAATAAATAATAAAAAGATTGGTATTCAATCAATTATGGTTCAACATGGTAAGGTTAAATCAAATTGCTTTATAATTGATAAAAAATTAGCGTATATAAGTGATGTAAGTAAAATTTATAACAAAGATCATAAGTATTTTAAAAATCTAAAATATTTAGTCATTGATTGCTTGTGGTACAATTTTCATCCTTCCCACTTTAATTTAGAGTCTTCACTAGCTATAATTAAAAAATTTAAACCTAAAAAAGCTATTCTTACAAACTTGTCACCAGTATTAGATTATAAGGTGCTAAAAAAAATGCTTCCTAAAAATATTATTCCAGCACATGATGGATTAACTATAAACTTATAAGATATTTTCTATAGCTTTAATTATTTTTTTTGACATTGGCTTTGTCATTGATGCAAAAGTATCTTCTATTTTGCCTTCTTTATTAATTAGAATTTTATGAAAATTCCATTTAGGGACAGCAGATTTTCCATGATTTTCTTTTGCCCATTTAAAAATTTCATGTGAATTTTTGCCTTTTACCTCTGTAATAGTTGTAAGAGGAAAATTAATATTAAAATTTACTTCACAAAACTCTTTTACATCTGCATCATTACTTTTTTCTTGATTAAATGAATTAGATGGAACACCAAGAACAATCAAACCTTTTTCTTTATATAAATCCCACAATTCCTGTAATTCATCATATTGTTTAGTAAACCCGCAATAACTTGCTGTATTCACAACTAAAATAACTTTATTTTTGTAATCTTTAAAATTAATTGTCTCACCAGTTATACTCTCTATGCTGAAGTCATAAATTTTTTTTTCATAGTTTGCACTAGCTGAAGTTTTAAAAAAAAACATAATTATAGAAAATAAAAATATTACTTTTCTCATTTACTCGGTTTATTGGGAGTAAGTAATATCAAAAAATATCCGAATAAAGTGGATAACAATGACCCAGTTAATACACCTATTTTTACACCATCCATATATTGCATGTTTTCAACAAAAGCTAAATTTCCAACAAATAAACTCATTGTGAATCCAATCCCAGTAAGTACTCCTACACCATAAAAATTATACCAACTTGTATCATTTGGCATTTGAGCCACTTTCAATTTTATTGATACATATGAGAAGACAAAAACGCCTAATTGTTTACCAAGGAATAATCCTAATACGATTCCAAGGGGCACCTTATCAAGTAATGAAGCGAACGACAAACCTTCTAGAGATACACCAGCATTTGCAAATGCAAATAAAGGCATTATTCCGAAAGCAACATATGGACTAATTGCGTGTTCAATTTTTATTAATAATGAAAAATCTTTTTCTTTTTTTCTATGAGGAATTGTCATAGCTAACAAGACACCAGCGATAGTAGCGTGTATTCCTGAGTTATGTGTAAAATCCCAAAGAAAAAGTCCAACAACTAAATAAGGTAGAAACTTTTTAATATTAAATTTATTAATTAATAACAAAACAATAAAAGCCAACAACATTAGAGTTAAGTACTTAATACTCAAATCTCCAGAGTAGAATAGGGCAATAATTACTATGGCTCCTAAATCGTCAATTATAGCTAACGCGGTTAAGAATACTTTTAAAGACAAAGGAACTCTTTTACCTAATAAAGATAAAACTCCTAAAGAAAAAGCAATATCTGTAGCTGATGGAATTGCCCACCCATTTAATGTTTCACTATCACCATAATTTATGAAAACATAAAATAATGCAGGAATTAACATTCCTCCTACAGCAGCTATTATTGGTAACAAAGCTTGCTTTATATTTGAAAGTTCTCCTTGTAAAAATTCTCTTTTAATTTCTAATGTTACAAAAAAAAAGAAAATTGCCATTAAGGCATCATTAATCCAATGCAATACTGATAATTTTAATCCGAAATTATTAATACCTATAAATAAATATTTATTTAGAGTAGCAAAATATAAATCTGCTAATCCAGAATTACTTATAAATAATGCAATTATTGCAGCAAACAATAATACCAATCCACTTGCAGCTTCTAATTTAAAAAACCATTTAAAAGGCTTAGATATATAATTAATCATAAAAAAAATTAAATTAGGTCTATAATAAATAGTTTTATATCTTGCAATGTTTCAAAAAGGTTAAATAAAACAATTTCTAATCCAGGAAACACATTAATTATTGGAGTTTTTAGCGTATCTAGCAAAATAATTAGTGCTACACTTGATATAATAAATACCATCAAATAAGAAAAAAATTTAGATCCTTTATTTTCATTTTCCAATTTTTTAACCTTGTTTGGAATTTCTTTTGAGGTTTTGTTTTTTATTTTATGTTCTATTATTTTTTCTTTCTGTAAGTTTTTGCTAAATTCTAGATTTTTTTCATTTGTTTCAATAGCTGGTTTTATTTTGTTTTCAGAAATGTTTTCATTTAATGTCAATGGTGTTCGTCTTTCTTTTTTTGGTTTGTAAAACCAAATTTTTTCACATGATCCACATTGTAGTTCTCGTCCTTCTTGAGGTATTAATGAACTATCAATTTTGAATTGTTTCTTTTCGCAAGGGCATGTAATAATCATGCTTCGTTATATACCAGATTTTAGTTAAATTTCTTTTAATTTTGGCGTCTTTATAGATTGAAATTATCAATAACTGCTGTATTAGTACTCGGATCGGAGTGTAGCGCAGCCTGGTAGCGCATCTGGTTTGGGACCAGAGGGTCGCAGGTTCGAATCCTGCCACTCCGAC
The DNA here is from genome assembly GCA_902545555.1 of uncultured Pelagibacteraceae bacterium. Lineage (GTDB taxonomy): Bacteria > Pseudomonadota > Alphaproteobacteria > Pelagibacterales > Pelagibacteraceae > Pelagibacter. The sequence goes on along the minus strand of CACCGK010000014.1, from coordinate 14,038 downwards.
CATTTGTTATGAAAAAAGCTATTATTTATATTCCTAATAAAAATCCAATGCAATCAGGCTTATCTAAAAACAATAAATGGATATTAGAGTATAAAACTGAAGATCCTAAAAAGAATCCTTTGATGGGATGGGAAAGTTCTTCTGATACATATTCAGAGTTAAAGTTAGAGTTTTCTTCTAAAGAGCTTGCAATCAATTATGCAAAAAAAAAGAAAATTGATTTTGAATTAATTGAACCAAGAAAAAGAAAAACTGTAAAAAAATCTTACGCTGATAATTTTCTTAAATAAAAAATGTTTAGATTTTTCACTGAAAAGAGTTGGTTTTATTGGTCTTGGATAGGTTCATTTGTTATTCTTTCATCACTTTGGGTTCAAGTTGAAATAGATGTCAAAATAAATGAGTGGTTTGGTGTGTTTTATGATATGATTCAGAAGGCTCTTGCAGAGCCAAATGCAGTTTCGATTGAAGAATATTTTGCAAGCCTATTTTCATTTATTACCCTGGCAGCAATGTATATTGCTGTTTATGTAGCAATTAGTTTCTTTACAGCTCATTATTTATTTAGATGGAGAACATCTATGGTGGAATGGTATCACTCCGTTTATGATAAAGCTCGTAAAATTGAAGGTGCATCGCAAAGGGTTCAAGAAGATACAATTAAATTTACAAGAATCATGGAAGGATTAGGCACAAGCTTAATAGAGTCTATTATGATTTTGATACAATTTATCCCTATATTATTTGGCTTGAGCGTGGGTATTCCTATTTTCTTTTTTGGTGAATGGGAATATGGATTAATTGTAGGTGCATTAATTTGGACTATTGGTGGAACAGTTTTTTTAATCGTACTTGGTTTTATATTAAGACTAGTTGGCATTGAATACGATTTACAGAAACAGGAAGCTGCATATAGGAAAATATTAGTTATTGCTGAGGATGATGGTGCTGTAAGACCAAAAAGGATTGATGAATTATTTGATGATGTTCGTAAAATTCATTTTTTAAGCTATTTAAGATATCTATATTTTAATATTGGGAGAATTGCATATTTACAAGCAAATGTATTATCAGCATATGTTTTTTTAGCTCCTGCTATAGTTGCTGGTGTAGTTACATTAGGCGTGATGCAACAAATTATAAGAGCTTTTGGAAGAGTTGAAGGATCTATGCAATATTTATTAAAAGCTTGGCCAACTATTATAGAACTTGCTAGTGTTTATAAACGTCTGAGAGAATTTGAAACTAAGATTAAGCAAGAAGATTTTATAGTTGAAAAGATTTAATGTCGATTGATAAAAAATTTGTAGATCAATTTGTAAAAATTACTTCACAAGCCGCATTAGCATCATCATATTTTGTTGGAAAAAAAGATAAAATTGCAGCAGATAAAGCTGCTGTAGATTCAATGAGAACTAATTTAAACAATTTGGACATACAAGGTCAAATAGTAATAGGTGAGGGTGAGTTAGATGAAGCGCCAATGTTGTATATTGGAGAAAAACTAGGAACAAATAAAGGTCCACAAGTTGATATTGCTGTTGATCCTTTGGAAGGAACAAATTTTGCAGCTAACAATTTACCTGGTGCATTATCTGTAATTGCTATTTCTGAAAAAAATAATTTATTTAAAGCTCCTGAAACTTATATGGAAAAAATCTCAACCAGAGTTAACGAAAAAAACGTCATTGATTTAGATTTTACAGTAAAGCAAAATATTTATAATTTAAGTGATTATTTAAATAAGAATCCAGAAAATTTAACTGCATGTATTCTAGACAGACCAAGACATAAAGAAATTATAGATGAGTTAAATAAATTAAAAGTTAATCTAAAATTAATTACTGACGGTGATGTTTCAGGGGCCTTACTTGTTACAGAAGAAAAATATAATGTTGATATTTTTTTAGGCACCGGAGGTGGTCCTGAAGGTGTTCTAGCAGCAGCCGCTTTAGACGCATTTAATTGTAATTTTCAAGGTAGGTTTTTGTTTAAAACAGATGAGGATAAAGTAAGAGCAAAAAAAATGGGGATAAATGATTTAAAAAAAAAATATGAATTAAATGAAATTGTCACAGGCGACTCTATATTTTGCGCGACTGGAATTACTTCTGGTGATTTGGTGGAGGGTATCGAAATACAAGGTAATAATTTCGTTTCAGAGACATTAGTGACTCATAAATCTTCAGATCTTAAAAAGGTAATAAAACTAAAACAAAATTTATAATGATATGCTTGATTAATTATTGATTTTACAATAAAAAGCAGCAATTCGGTCCCTTCGTCTATCGGTTAGGACACGTGGTTTTCATCCTCGAAAGAGGGGTTCGATTCCCCTAGGGACCGCCATAATGAAATTAAATTATACCGTTTATTTAATTATAACTGTAAGAAACAACAGATTTATTTCCTATGTAGGTTACACCTCAAATTTAAAAAAAAGATTAAAATCTCATAATAATAACCAAGGAGCTAAATTTACAAGAGGAAATAAATGGAAATTATTATATAAAGAAAATTATAAATCAAAAAATGAAGCTATGTCAGCAGAGTATAAATTAAAAAAAAATTATAAACTTAGAAAAAAAATAAAGGATCAATATATTAAAAATGAAAATAGCTATATTGCTTCCTTTTAAGGAGGATTATACATCAAAATATTCTGGGGCTGTATCAATCCATGTATCCAATCTTTTTAAATATTCAAAATTTAAAAAAAATATAAAAATTTTTGGTAACACTAATTATAAAAATTATTTAACAAAAAATTTTGAAAATATTAAAATAAATAAAAATTTTTTAACAAGTAGTAATAAAAAATATTTAAATAAATTCATCTCTTATCAAAAAAAAAATCCAGTTGATATAATAGAAATTCATAATAGACCTAATTATATTGATACAATTAAAAAAAATACTAGATCAAAAATTATTTTGTATTTTCATAATAATCCATTAACGATTTCTGGTTCAAAGTTGTTATCGGAGAGAATAAACTTACTAACAAATTGTGAATATATCTTTTTTAATAGTGAATGGACCAAGAATCAATTTTTTAAAAATTTAGACGATAACGAATACAAAAATAAATTTGGTATATGTTATCAATCTACGAAAAAATCTAAAGTAAATATTTATAAAAAAAAGAATATAATTACTTTTGTAGGTAAATTAAATTCTGCAAAAGGTTATGATGTTTTTGGTAATTCAATAATTAAAATTTTAAATAAATACCCTGATTGGAAATCAATTGTAGTAGGAGATGAACCAAGAGAGAAACATTATTTTGAACATAAGAATCTAAAAATTTACAGTTTTCAGGACAATAAATTTGTTTTAAATCTTTTAAAAAAAGCAAGTATATCTGTAGCTTGTTCTCGTTGGGATGAGCCTTTTGGAAGATCAAGTTTAGAAGCATGTAGTATGGGTTGTGCAACAATTATTACAAATAGAGGTGGATTGATAGAAACAACAAGTAGCCCTATAATATTAAAAAAATTAAATTCTAATGAATTATTTAAACTAATTGAAAATTTAATTAATAATAGAAAAGAAAGAGTTTATTTTCAAAAGCAGAATTATAGCAATTTCTATTTAACACATACTTATGTATCATCTATAATTGACAAAGTAAGAGAAAAGATTTTATCTGAAAAAAATCAAAAATTTTACATAAATAAAAAATCAAATTTAAAAATTATTCATATTACTAATTTTAACTATAGATACTTTGGTAGACTACAATATAATACTGGTATACGATTAAATAATGGTTTCATCAGATTAGGGCATAATATATTAAGTTTATCTGATAGAGATATAATTAGTTATTCAAAATCTTTAAGAGATCCATCAGGTTCTAAATATTTAAATAAACTGATTTTAAACACAATTAATAATTTTAAACCAGATTTAATTATTCTTGGTCATGCAGATAGAGTAAATATTAACACAATCTTAGAGGCTAAAGAAAAATATAAAAACATACGTGTTTCACAGTGGTTTCTAGACCCTTTATCAAAGAAAGGACCTGATTATGAAAAAAACAAATCACGTATTCTGGATAAAAGTATTATTTGTGATACATCTTTTGTAACAACCGATCCTAATGCATTAGATTTTCAAATTAAAAATTCCTTTTTCATGCCTAACCCCTGCGATAAATCATTAGATTATTTAAAAAATTTTGAAAAAAAACCTGAGTATGATTTGTTTTATGCGATAAGCCATGGTGTGCATAGAGGTATATTAAGACCAGGCAAATATGATGAAAGAGAAATTTTTATTAAAAAATTAATATCAATGTGTGTAAATGTAAATTTTGATACCTATGGTATGTTTGGTAGGCAGCCAGTATGGGGAGATGACTTTTTGAAAAGGTTGTCAAATTCAAAAATGGCTTTAAATTTAAGTAGAGGCAAACCTGTAAAATATTATAGCAGTGATAGACTGGCTCAATTAATGGGTAATGGATTGTTAACTTTTATTAATAAGAATACTTGCTACAATGATTTCTTTACTAATAAGGAAATGGTTTTTTATAATAGTATTGATGACCTTGCTGATAAAGTCAAAAAATTTTCTAAAAATGATAAAGAATGGAGAGAAATCGCAAAAAGAGGTCATAATAAATATCAAAAGTTTTTTAATTCTTCAATTGTTGGTAAATTTATTATAGATAAAACCTGTGGAATAAATTCAAAATATTATTGGGAAAAATGAAACGAAAAAAAAAGGCATTAATATTTGGTGTTACAGGTCAAGATGGTTCGTATTTAGCTGAATTTCTTCTAAAAAAAAATTATATAATTCATGGTGTTAAAAGAAGGTCATCAAGTGCAAACACAGAGAGACTAGATCATATTTTTGATAGCATTAATTTTAAAAGTAAAAATTTTTATATACATTATGGAGATGTTACAGATAGCTCAAATACTTTAAGCTTAATAAACAAAATTAGACCTGACGAAATTTATAATTTAGCTGCTCAAAGCCATGTTAGAGTTTCTTTTGATATACCTGAGTATACAGCTAATTCAACAGCATTAGGTACATTAAGAATTTTAGAGTCAATTAGAATACTGAATTTAAAAAAAACTAAATTCTATCAAGCCTCAAGTTCTGAAATGTTTGGTAAACAGATAATTAATAAATCACAAAATGAAAAAACACCTTTTCATCCTATGTCAATATATGGTGTTTCTAAAGTTTTTGCTTACCATACATGCGTTTACTATCGTGAAGCTTTTGGATTTTATGCCTCCAATGGAATTTTATTTAATCATGAGTCTCCAAGAAGAGGCCCAACATTTGTTACAAAAAAAATTATTCAAGCTTTAGTAAGAATTAAAAATAAAAAACAAAAATTATTAACACTTGGAAATTTATATGCTGTAAGAGATTGGGGACACGCAAAAGATTATGTTGAAAGTATGTGGAAGATACTTCAGTATAAAAAACCTGATGATTGGGTCATTGCAACTAATGATGAGATGACAGTTAAGGAATTTATTAATTTATGTTGCAAAAAAATAGGTTTAGATATTTTTTGGAGATATAAGGGTCTCAATGAAGTTGCAATCAACGCTAAAACAAAACAAGTAATAATAAATATTGATAAAAAATACTTTAGACCAGGAGAGGTAGATTTTTTAAAAGGTGATTATTCTAAAGCTAAAAAACTTTTAAAATGGAAACCTAAATTCACAGCAAAAAAACTTATTGACGACATGATTGCTTTTGAAAACAAACTTCATGACTAATTTTTTTTATCCTCTAGTTGAAAATCCTTACTCAGATGCAGATATTAAAGAAGCTATTAAAGTACTTAAATCGAAGCAATTAACTATTTCAAGTAGAACTAAAAATTTTGAAAAATACTTTACTAAAAAATTTAATTCAAAATTTTCGGTAATGGTTAATTCTGGGTCTTCTGCAAATTTACTAGCATTACAGTGTCTTATAAACCCTTATCGAAAAAATAGACTTAAACCTGGTGATGAAGTTATTATTCCAACATTGTGCTGGTCAACATCTTTATGGCCTATAATACAATCAGGTTTAACACCCATTTTTATAGATATAAATCAGAATACTTTAAATATAGACGAAAATGAAATTATAAAAAAAATATCAAAAAAAACGAAAGCAATCTTACTGGTGCATGTTTTAGGTAACTCATGCGATATGGATAAAATTTTGAAAATTAAAAAAAAATATAATTTGATCTTAATTGAAGATACATGTGAATCAATTGGTTCAAGGTTTAATAAAAAGTACTTAGGTACATTTGGTGAGTTTTCGTCATTTTCTTTCTATTCATCACATCAAATATCATCAGGTGAAGGAGGAATGATATGTTGTAAAAATAAAGAAGATTACGATATAATATTATCATTAAGATCACATGGTTGGTCAAGAGGAACGTCTTTTGAAAGTAAAATTTATAAAAAAAATAAAAATCTTGATAAGAAATTTATTTTTTTTAATTCTGGGTATAATTTAAGACCAACAGAAATTTCAGCTGCAATTGGTCATAATCAATTAAAAAAATTGAACCAATTTATAAAAATAAGAAAAATAAATAGATTAAAAATAATCCAAAGAATAAAAAATAATTTTAATTTAAAAAATAAAATTGATTTTTTTTACGAGAACAAAAATGTAAACCCATCATGGTTTGGCATACCAATAAAAATTCTTAAAAAAATTAAGGAAAAAAAAAAGATCTTATATAATTTAGAAAAAAATGGTGTTGAAACTAGACCAATAATAAGTGGAAATTTTGCAAAACAACCAGCATCAATAAAATATAAACTTTCATTAAAAAGAAAATTTCCTATGACAGATAAGGTGTACAATTCGAGTTTTTTTATAGGTCTTCCTACAAAAAAAATAACCGACAAATATTTAAACAAACTTGTAAAAGCATTTGAAAAATCAATTTAATCCAAAACCGATAGTAGCTTACATTGGCACAAAAAGTTTTTTAGCTAGAAAGTTTGTATCAGAATATAATAATAAGTTTATTTTTAAACCTGTTAGATTAAATATATGTAATACAAAAAAAATTTCTAAATGGCTTAAGAAAAATGATAATATAAATATCTTCATTAATTTTGCTGCTATAACTTCAGTTAGCCAATGTGAAAAAAATAAACAAAAAGCTATTAATGTTAACTGTAATTCAGTAATTTCATTATTAAATTTAATTAATAAACTTAAACTAAAAAATTTTAAATATTTTTTAGTTTTATCTAGTAGCCATGTATTCAAACCTTGTAAAAATTTACTTAATGAAAATTCTGTAAAAAAACCAACTAATTATTATGGTATAACGAAATTAAAATTAGAAAATTACATTTTAACAAATAAAAAAAAATATAATTATAAAATTGGTATTGGGAGAATTTTTAATTACTATAATAGCGAAGTTAAAAAAAAAGGCTTTTTTGTTAATGATGTAATTAAAAAATTATCAGTATACAAACAAAAAAAAATTTTTTTTAAAAATATTAATACTTATAGAGATTTTATTTCAGTCAAAAACATCAATACAGCAATTTATCAAATGATAATTTTAAATTTGGCAAATGATTTCAACATATGCTCAGGTAAAAATATTTTTTTGCCTAAAATTATAAATTTTATAAATAAAAAACTAAAAAATAAAATCATCTATTTCGATAATAAAAATCTAGGAAATATAGTTGGATCAAATAAAAAACTTTTAAACAAAGGTTGGAAATTGAAAAGATTTAATTTTTTAAATGAAATTAAAAATAATTTATGAAAAGAATAATAATTATAGATAATTCTAATTTATCTTATTCAGGAAATGATATAAATGGTACAATTTTAAGAGGTACAGAAACATCTTTAATTTTATTATCTGAACAATTCGTAAGAATGGGTTACCAAGTTGATTACTGTAATGAGATAAATAATTTTTCAAATGTAAATGGCGTTAATTATTTTAATAAAAAGAAAATAAATAAATCAACTACATATGATCTTGCAATAGCAATATCAGATGCAAATCAATTAAAATTTGTATCTGCTTTAAAAAAAGTAATTTTTTCTGTAAGCAATCAGCCTATAGAAAAATTTTTAAGAAAAAAACAATTACTACCTTTTCTAAAATTTAAGCCCACGGTAGTAACTTTATGCAATTATCAATTCAAAAAAAGATCTTTTTTTACATCTTTTTATGGTAAAGAAATTATACCAATTACTTCGGATCCTAAATTTTTAAATCATGAAATTAACCCAAATTATATTCCAAAGAAACAAGTTGTTTATAATATTAGATCAAATAGAAATTTAGATAGATTAATTAAGATTTGGATCGAAAAAATATTTCCAAAGAACAGTGAATTTAAACTTTTTATTACACCAGATTTAATTGATTATAATGATAAATTGAAAAAAAATAATATATTCTTAAGAAAGATTGGATCCCGCAATGAAATGATTGATGAGTTAAAAGAATATCGAGCTCTAACTTATTTGGGACATAAATCTGATATTTTTACTTTGACTGCTGAAGAAGCTGTAAAATTATGTCTTCCTGTAGTTACTTTAGGTATAGGTTCTTTATCTGATCGTGTTCAACATTTTGAAAATGGATTTATTGCTAAGAATGATCAGGATTTTGCAGATTATACAATTAAATTAATGAATGATGATAAATTTTATTTACAAATGAAATCAAAAATGTTGGCTATCAGACATAAAAATAACTGGGAATATATAGCAAAAAAATGGATAAAAAAATTTGTTGATAATTAAATAAATCTTAAACTTTATAATTTATATGTTTTCAATATTAATACCTACTTATAACAATTTAAAATATTTAAAGCTATGTTTGCACAGTATAAAAATTAATTCAAAGTTTGACCACCAAATTATTGTTCACGTCAATGAAGGGATTGATGGCACAATGGATTTTTTAAAAAATAATAATATTGAATACACATATACAACGTATAATTCTGGTATATGTGAAGGTATTAATAAGGCATCAAAAATTTCAAAATTTAAATACTTGTTATATGCCCATGATGATTTTTATTTTTGTCCTAATTGGGATGAATTTCTATATAATGAAGTAGTTAAAATTGGACATAATAATTTTTATCTTTCTGGAACTATGATGAATAATGGTCATATCCCATTTAACTGCGGTAATAGTATCGAAGATTTTAATGAAAAAAAATTTTTAGAAGAGTATAAAAATCATAACTATTTTGATTTTCAAGGGTCAACTTGGGCACCAACACTAATTCATAAAGATATTTGGAATAAAGTTGGAGGTTTTAGTGAAGAATATTTTCCTGGAATGGGATCCGATCCTGATTTCAACATGAAATTATGGAAAATTGGAATTAGAATTTTCAAAGGTTTAAATAATTGTAAAGTTTATCATTTTGGATCAATTATACTCAGAAAAAAAATAAATTTATTGAATAAAGATAATAAACACGGAAGTAATGGTGCTAAACTATTTTTATCAAAGTGGGGGATAACGATAAAATTTTTTAAAAAATTTTATTTAAAATCTGATACTAAATATGATATTCCGCTTTCTACTCCTAAAATAAATCTTACATACTTATTTAACTTATTAATTTGTAAAATTAATTACTTATATGTGAAAATTTTTTATTCAAAAATTTAAATCTTTATTTTATTTAAAGCATTATTCTTAAATATATTCGCTTCCCTAATATATCTTCTAACCATTTGAGTTGTTTTATGACCTGTCATAGCCATTATGCTTCTCTCATCAGCGCCTGAATCAGCAGCTGCTGTTGCAAAACCCGATCTTAAACTATGACCTGCAAAATTTTTGTTTTCGATACCTGCTACCTTTAAATAGTGTTTCATTAATAAAACTACAGTTTGGTCAGTTAATCTTTTATCTGTTAATGATAAACCTTTAGAAAATTTTCTAAAAATAGGTCCGGATTTAATTTTCGAAATTTCTAACCATTTTTTTAGATTTGTAACAGGACAATAAATTTCATTGTCGAAGTAGGGTAGTCCTTTAGTCATTCCTTCTCCGAATTGATCAGTTTTTGATCTTTTAATAGTGATTTTTAGACCCTCAGGAACAAATTCTAAATCCTCATGATCAATTGAAATCAGTTCGGTTCTTCTAAAACCACCTCCAAAACCAATTAAGATTAACGATTTATCTCTAAGTTTTTTTATTTCCTCAGTTTTTTGATCATTTATTACATTAATCATTAATTTTAAATGATTGATTAATATAGGTTTTTTACCTTTCTGAATGCTACCTTTAACCCTTCTTATTCCCATTAAATTTTCAACTATGATTGGATGTTTAGTGTCTAGATAATGCCCTTTCAGCTTGTGAACCATACTTATTGAAACCAATCTTCGCCTTAAAGTGCTTATTTTTGAGTTTTTAGAGAGATGGGTAAGGTACAAGGAAACTATTTTCGGCTCTGTTGGTAATGAATTTAATCCATGTTTTGCACAAAAAGCTCCAAAGTCTTTAAAGTCTGACTTATAAGCTCTCAATGTATTATTTGCTTTAGAGCTTTTGAGGTTATTTAAAGTTGCCTCATGAAGCGATTTTAGATCTGTTGTCAGTTCATTCATATGATTACTATTGATAACAATTAATTATCATTAGTAATATATCAAGAGTTTTCTAATGTCAAATAAAATAATTAGTCATTTTTTATGGACAATTAATGATATTGCGAGCTCAACAATGATGAAATATAAATTATATATGGGCATAGATGGAGTAATTGAACCGGTATATTTCTTAATAACATCTTTTGGTTTTGCAATATTAAGCTTTATTAATTATAGAAAATCTGGAAAAACTCTTGAAACTATATATCTTTCAATTTTAACTGTTTTCTTTATAGTTTGCTTCATTATTTTAAATTTTTACTGATGAAAGGTACTAAATTTCAATTAAAAGTCTGGAATTACCTTAAAACTATACCAAAAGGCACTGTTAAAACCTATAAACAGGTAGCAATAGCTATAAAAAGCCCTAAATCAGCTCGTGCTGTAGCTAATGCATGTGGAAAAAACCCTTATGCCCCCAAAATACCATGTCATAGAGTAATTCGGTCCGATGGAGGTCTTGGTGGATACTCAGGGAGAGGTGGAATTAAGACAAAGCTGCGTTTATTGAAATCTGAAAAAGTTGATATTTAGTGGCTTTTTTGTCCTATTTTATGGTCAAAAACACTAGTAAAATCAACGTTTTTTCATTATTTAAGTGTATTTTAGTGTGAATAGTGTTATGCACTCTTCAGTTGTACTATATATCGAGATATAACAAAATAAAGCACCTCTATGGCCGTTTAAAACGCATATTCTATAACTGCATTGCTCTACTTTTCAATGATAACAAGGCTAATTTTAGTGTCTAATCTCAAAGAATTTTTTATGAATTTTTGTACCCCTACCCAGTTGTTTTAATAAAAATTTTGAATTTTGTGTATAATTAGCTTAAAAAACCATTGGTATTAAACACTTTTAAGCATAGTAATTTATTTTCTCTTTCAAGCTTACCTTTTTTGCCTAAGTTAATTTAAAAAAGAGTATCTATTAATTATATTTTTCTTGCATAAACTGAGTGATTTAATTGAGTTTATCTTTAGTGATTTAATTAATTTATATAATAATTACAATAGTTTAAATTAATATATTAAAGTATTACATTATATATTGGTAACTATTTATTTACTATTAATTTGAACGTGTATGCAAATATTCTCTTCTAGAAATATATAAACCACTAAGAACAATAATAAACAAACCTAAATAAGTCCAATTATCAGGTAACTCATGAAAGAAATAGTAACTAATAAGTATATTTGTAATGATCTCTGTGTAGCCCAAAGGAGCTAATTTAGAGGCATCAGCGTATTTGAGTGATAATATTAGTAAAAGATGCGCTACAGAGGCTATAAGGCCGATTAAAGCCATTAAAATCCACTGATTTGACGTAGGATTAACCCAAACTGATGGCATAAATAGGCTAATTATAATGGTTCCTATTAAACCCGATAGTAAAAGGGTTAAAAGAGGATTGTCAGAGGTACTGAGCTTCCTCGTGATAATAAGATAAAACCCATAGCAAATTCCATTACCTAAAGCAGCCATGGTAGCTAAATTAAGTTCTATAAAGCCAGGTCTGATTACAATTAAAGTTCCAATAAATCCTAATGATACAGCAGTCCACCTCTTTACCCCTACTTTCTCATTTAAAAAAAATGGAGATAAGGCTGTAACACAAATTGGAGCAACAAAAGCTAAGGTTAAGGCTTTAGGAAGTGAAATTTCCGATATTGCATAAAAGAATAAATAAGTAGAAAAAACAAAAATTAATCCTCTAATTAATTGAAGAGCTGGTTTTTTCGTCCAAACTAATGAATGCCTATAAAAGATAAGCATTAGGGATAATGTAAATACTACCGTAAAAAAATATCTTGCCCACGTTATCTGTAAAACATCCATAGATGAGCTTAAATATTTAGCAAAAGCATCCATTACAGGAACAATCATCCAAGCAGATGCATTTAAAATTATAGCCTTCATAAAAGAAGGATATCTCTTAATAGAAGTATTTTAAAGCAAAGAATAATGTAATCGGAATAGTGACTAAGGACATGATTGTAGATACTACAATTGTGCTAGATATATTATCTACAATTTCTTTAGGAGAATACATGTGCGCAATCAAATAACACAAAATTGCACTAGGCATACAAGACTGAATTAACAGAACACCAGCTGGTATACCAGATAAATTAAAAAATTTTATAACAGCAAATCCTATGATAGGACCTAATATTACTCTTCCACAAGAAGTTATTAATGCATCTTTAAAAGAAAATACTTTCATTTGTGTAAGAGCAACACCTAGCGACATAAGGATCATTACAATCATTCCATAAGCTAAAAGCATTACAGTATTTAATACAAATTGAGGAAATGGAATTTCAAAATACAAAAAGAGTACTGTTATTAAAATTGCGTAAAATGATGGACTTTTTAATATTGTTTTAAAATCAAAGGCTCTTTTTGCTAAAAAAATATTTAAAGTAAAGTGGAGTAAAACAATAAGAGATGAAATTGCAGCTGCTATACCCATTCCTAATTCACCGTAAGCAAACAAACAAATCGGAATACCCATATTTCCAGTATTTGGTAAGATAAATGTTGGTAATTCACGAATATAATCTTTCTTCATAAGAACAAGAAAAATTAAACCTACAATCCCAAACAATGTTAATAAGATAATTGCGTAACCAAAATATTCACTAAATACCTTAAAAGTTACTCCACCTGCAGTAATAGCAAAAATAACGAGAGCTGGAGTTCCAAAATTACCAGCGTATGTAGTTATAAATGATGTATCAAAATTAGGATTTTTTTTACCCAAATGATAACCAAGACCTACTATTAGGAATACAGGAAATAAAACTTCAAAAAGTTTTAAATAAATTTCCATTAACCAAGCAATCTAATTAATGTTGGTGTTTTTAAAATATTTTTATTTTTTTTGAAAATAGACAGGCAATTATGAATATTAGTTTCAGTTGTTTTATGAGTTATAATAACTATTGTTGCCTTATTGTTTTTCTTATCAGGTGTCTGGATTAACCTTTTAACTGAAATTTTGTATTTAGCTAAACGATTAGTTATTTCGGATAATACACCAGGCTTATCTTTTACTTCAAATCTTAAATATAATGAATTTACATAATTATTTACATTATATGGCTTTAAAGATTTAAGCTTAGAAGCACTAACACCTAAAGGTTTTTTTATATTTCCACGCAAAATTGATAATAAATCAGAAAGTAATGATGAAGAAGTAGGACCTGGACCAGCCCCCTCCCCTTGCAATACACTTTCTCCAACAGGTTTACCTTGCAGAATTACTGCATTCATTACACCGTTAACATTACCAATATAAGATTTTTTACTAACCAAACATGGATGAACGGTTTCAAAAAGATGATTATTCTTTAAC
>CACCGK010000013.1 GCA_902545555.1 uncultured Pelagibacteraceae bacterium | reverse complement strand
TATAAAGATCATACATATGAGTATTGGACAAAAACTACAGCAAAAGGAAACTATTCCATAAAACTTAGAAAAAAAATTGGTTCAGAAAATATAGAAGAAATATGGAATGGAGATAAAGAAAAAGAAAAACTTAAAACAGAATATTTTGGAGTTGGAGATTTAGAGGTAAGTAACAATGATAAATATCTTGGATATTCATTAGATATTAAAGGATCTGAATATTATACAATTTATATAAGAGACATAGAAACAACTAAAATAATTTCTAAAGAAATTTCTGAAACTTCAGGAGGTATTACATTTAGTTTAGATGATAAATATATTTTCTACTCAAAACTAGATGAAAATCATAGAGCCAGAAAAATTTATAGGCACAAAATTGGAGATTTTGATGCTGAAGATGAATTAATTTATGAAGAAAAAAGTGAGGCATTTACAGTTGGTATTGGGATTAGCTCAGATGAAAAATATTATTTTATAAATACTTCTGATCACAACACTTCAGAACAATATTATTTTAAATCAGATGAAATAAATCCATCTCCTAAGCTTATTATTAAAAGAGAGAGGGGTGTTCTTTATTCTGTAAGTTCATGGGATAATAAATTTTACAATCATACAAATAAAAATGCTGAGGACTTTAAAATAGACATTTGCGACAGTTTAGAGAAACAAGATTGGAAAACATTCATACCAGCTAAAGATGAAGTTTTAATTGGTGGACTAACATTTCTTAAAAATTGGATTATTCGTGGCGAAACATCAGATGCACTAGATAAATTATTTGTCAAAAATATTTCTACAAATATAGAAGAAGAATTAATTTTTTCTGATGAATCTGTTTATGTTCCAGGAGTAAGCTTAACTCAAAAAGATAGAAATACTGATGAATTTTATTTAGGATACTCCTCACCTAAAACACCATCTAGAGTTTATAAATATAATCTATCAAATAAATCTAAAGAACTTGTTAAAGAACAAGAAATTCCATCTGGACATAACAAAGATGATTACATAGTTGAAAGAGTCGAATTTGAATCTCATGATGGAAGAATGGTTCCATTAACAATCACAAGACACAAAAAAACAAAAATTGATGGGTCATCAAATGTTTTATTGTATGGATATGGATCTTATGGGAATTCTATGTCACCAAGTTTCTCTTCCACAAGATTAAGTCTTATAAACAGAGATATAATTTGGGCTACAGCTCACATTAGAGGTGGTATGGAAAAAGGCATGAAATGGTGGAAAGAGGGAAAGTTAACCAACAAAAAAAATACTTTTGAAGATTATATTTATGCTGCAAAATATTTAATTGAAAAGAATTATACCTCAAAAGGAAGTATTATTGGCATGGGTGGATCAGCTGGAGGGTTATTAATGGGAGCTGTAGTCAATCAATCTCCTGAATTATTTTTAGGTATTATCATGGCTGTTCCTTTTGTAGATTCTTTAACAACAAATCTTGATCATTCTTTACCTTTAACTGTGGGAGAGTTTGACGAATTTGGAAATGCTAAAGAGAATAAAGAACACTTTGATTATATTTTTTCATATGCACCTTATAACAACATTAAAAAAATGGATTATCCACATATTTTTATTACAACAAGTTTAAGTGATAATAGAGTTTTATTTGATGAACCTGCAAAATTCACGGCAAAACTTAGAGACTATAAAACAGATAATAATTTGCTTCTTTTAAAAACTGAAATGAATGCTGGTCATGGCGGAAAATCAGGAAGAGATGGCGCAATAGAAGAAATTGCTATTGACTATGCATTTGCATTAAAAATTTCTAAAAAAATTTAGTACATTTTCAATCTTGAAAAAAATAAATTAATTCCCATATAAATCAGGTAAGTCGCCCAATGGGGCTTGCAAAAATAAACTTGCTTAAAAAAGGAGGATATTATGACAAGTAAGGATCTATCTATATTTAACTCACTTAGACCTTTTTCAATTGGTTTTGATGATATGTTCGACCAATTTGAAAATATGTTGGGTAACGGGAATTTGACAATGCAGTCAAATTATCCACCATACAACATCCGAAAGACAGGCAAAGACAACTATGCAATTGAAGTTGCATTAGCTGGCTTTAACAAAAAAGACGTGGAGGTTGAGTTTGAGGATAATTTACTAACCGTAAGAACAAAACAAGTTAAGAAGTCTGAGAACAGTGATGTTGATGGAGAAATAATTCATAAGGGTATTTCTCAAAGACAATTTGCAAGATCATTCACCATAGCTGACGATGTAAAAGTTAATGGTGCTGAGCTTAAAGATGGTCTTTTAACAATATCTTGTGAAAGAATAATTCCAGAACATAAAAAAAAGAAGCTTATTGAAATTAAATAAGTCTTAAACCTTGCTTGTGGGGAGAAGTCCCCACAGGTATGAGTAAATCTTAAAAACTGATTAATTTATACAAGTTCGTTTTATATAATTAAAAAACCTATAATGAGCAGTTTTTTTTCTAGCATCGAATTTAAAAACACCCGTTTGATACAAAACCAACGACTATGTTTTCTGAATTAATCTCAAACCTTCGTTCACAAGGAACTAGGTATTTTTTGCTATTATAAACTAGTTCAAAATTACCTTTAGCATTTTTAAAATCTTCGTCTGGTTTTCCAAGTTCCATTTGAAGTTCACTGGCAGATTTTCCTAAGAATTTACTTAATTTTTCATTTTCTTTTTCAACAATTGCATCTGTTTTTTCCTTTACAGTTTGGCACCCTAAAAAAAAAATTATGATAATTAATAGGCTTATTGCTGATTTAAATTTTAACATAAGTTTAAATTAACATTTTTTGCTTTAATAAGTTATTAACTTTTAAGTTGTATAAATAATTTATTTCTTATTACTTTTAAGTTTAATTATAGTAACAAATGTGTTCTTTATTTGATGGTCCAAGCATATGAATGAAAAAGCCTTAGAAAAGATACTAAATATATTTTTAGAGAAAGTCTTACCCCTTACTGAAAAGGGTGTTGCTAGAGGTAGTAAAATATTTGGGGCCGCAATAGTTAAAAAGGATGATTTATCAGTTGTAATTGCTGGAACAAACAACGAAATAGAAAATCCGTTGTGGCATGGAGAGATGCATACACTTAAGAAATTTTACGAATTAGATGCAAACACAA
Source organism: uncultured Pelagibacteraceae bacterium (assembly GCA_902545555.1). GTDB lineage: Bacteria > Pseudomonadota > Alphaproteobacteria > Pelagibacterales > Pelagibacteraceae > Pelagibacter. The sequence continues at coordinate 22,603 of CACCGK010000013.1, read as the reverse complement.
GGCCCAATGAGAAAGACTGCATGTTTTTAAGTTCACATGAACCCTGTAGTATGTGCATAAGTGCAATCACTTTTTCTGGATTTGATAATTTTTATTATTTGTTTCCATACGCAGCAACAAATGATGATTTTAATATCCCTCATGACCTTAATATACTAAAGGAAGTTTTTAATATTGCTGACGGAAAATATAATAAAAAAAATTCATATTGGAAAAGTCAAAACATAAATTTACTTATTGACAATTTACCTACTTCAGAAAAAGAAAAATTTTTAAAAATATTAGACGAAATTAAAAAAAGATATTTAACTTTATCGAGTCAATATCAGAAAAATAAGGATGGAAATTCTATACCATTAAATTAATTAATGAATACAAACCTTAAAATTTCAAATGTAACTAAAATATATCCTGGGTGTGTTGCAAATGATAATGTTTCACTCGAATTTAATAGTGGTAAAATTTATGCTCTTCTTGGAGAAAATGGTGCTGGAAAATCTACACTTGTTAAAATTCTCTCAGGTGTAGTCATTCCTGATGAAGGTAAAATTTATTTAAATAAAAATATTCTAAAACTTAATTCACCATCAGATGCAAAAAAAAATGATATTGGAATGGTATTCCAGCATTTTAATCTTTTTGAAACTTTGTCTGTATTTGAAAACTTAATAATAGACTCAGATGAACAAAGAGAAAATTTAAAAGAAAAAATAGATACAATCATGAAAAAATACAATTTTTCAGTTGATCTTGATGTTCCTGTTCTCAATTTATCAGCAGGTCAAAAACAAAAAGTAGAAATAATAAGATGCCTAATTAGAAGCCCAAAAGTTTTAATTATGGATGAACCCACATCGGTATTAACAGAGCAAGAAACCAGTGAATTATTCTTATCATTAAAAAAATTTTCAGAGGAAGGAATTTTAATTATTTATATAACCCATAAACTAAAGGAGGTTATGCAACTTTGTGATGAAGTTGCTGTGATGAGAAGAGGAAAATTGGTCTCTGTAAGCCAAATCAATAATGAAAATATAGAATCTCTTGCTAACAAAATGGTAGGTCAGGATTTAAAAAAAATTAAGAAAAAAAAGGAAAATACTTCGTCAGAACAATTAATTAAAATAACAAATCTTAATTTTACAAGTGAAGATCCTTTTGAAACAAACTTAGTTGATATTAATTTTTCTCTAAATCGAGGGGAATGTTTAGGAATCGCCGGAATATCAGGAAATGGTCAAAGTGAATTATTTCAAGTGTTAAGTGGTGAAATTATATCAAATAAGAATTCCATAGAATTTAATAAAAATTTTATTGGGAATTTAAATCCTCAAGAAAGAAGAGAATATTTAATGGCTTTTTCTCCAGAAGATAGGCTTGAACAAGCTGCTATTCCACAAATGGCAATTTTTGAAAATGTAGCTCTAAACAATTTTAAGTCCTCAAATTTTTTTAATAATGGATTAATAAATGAAAGCAAAATTAAAGAGCATTCAAAAAAAATAATTTCAGAATTTAATGTAAACACTGACAATATAGATTTAAAAAGCCAATTTTTATCAGGAGGAAATTTACAAAAATTAATTATTGGAAGAGAATTAATAACATCTCCAGATTTATTAATTTGTTTTAATCCTACATGGGGTTTGGACGTTGGAGCTATAAATTATATTCATGAAACATTAATTAAAATAAATGAACAAAATAAATCAATAATATTAATATCAACAGACACTGATGAGTTGTTAAAATTAAGTGACAAAATTTCAGTAATCCATAGAGGAAAATTATCAAAAATAATGAATGCTGAGGATGTTACCTCTGAGAAACTTGGGATACTTATGGGAGGAGGAAATTGATTAAAATTGTAAAAAGAGATCAACCTTCAAAAGCTATATTTTTCTTTACACCTGTCCTAGCTATTTTTCTCACATTAATAGCGGGAGGTATAATATTTTATATTTTAGGTTTTAAACCATTTGAAGCCTTAAAATTTTTTTTCATAGTTCCAATTGCAGATAAATATGGTTTCAGTGAATTACTATTAAAAGCCACACCACTTTGTTTAATAGCGATTGGTTTATCTTTTTGTTTTAAAAGTAACAATTGGAATATTGGAGCAGAGGGTCAATTAACTTTTGGGGCTATAGTTTCAGGAGGAGTTGCATTATTATTTTATGATCAAGAAGGTTTCTATATTCTACCAATAGTAATATTAGCTGGTGCAATTGGTGGTATGATATATGCATCAATACCTGCAATATTAAAAACTTACTTCAATACTAATGAGATATTAGTAAGTCTTATGTTGGTATATGTTTCAAAATTAATTTTAGATTATCTTGTTGTCGGTCCTTGGAGTAATCCAGAAGGATTTAATTTTCCTGAAACTAGACAGTTCAGTGACTCTGCAAGACTTCCTTTATTATTTGAAGGACTAAGGATTCACGCAGGAATATTTTTAGCATTAGCTGCAGTGGTTATTAGTTGGTTTGTTTTTTATAAAACATATTTGGGTTTCCAAATGAAAGTTTCAGGTTTTAGTTTAAAGACAGCAAAATATGCTGGCTACAAAGGTAAAAAAATGATTATCCTGGTTTTTTTAATAAGTGGAGCTTGTGCAGGTCTAGCAGGCGTAGGAGAAATAACTGGACCCATTGGACAGCTTCATAGAGAAGTATCTCCAGATTATGGATTTACTGCGATTATTGTTGCATTTTTAGGTCGCTTACATCCTGTGGGAATAATTTTTGCATCTCTAGTTGTTGCAATAACTTATCTGGGTGCTGAAACGGCACAAATCTTTATGCAAATACCAAAGTATACAGGTCAGGTTTTTCAAGGGATGATTTTATTTTTTCTTCTTGCTTCTGACTATTTACTCTTTTTCAAATTTAAATTTATAGGTTCAAAAAAATGATAGTAGATATAAATTTTGTTGGACTAATAATTGCATCTATAATGGCTTCTGCAGTTCCTTTGATTTTGGCATCTTGTGGTGAATTAATTACTGAAAGATCTGGGGTTCTAAACCTTGGTGTTGAAGGAATGATGATCATTGGAGCTATTTCAGGCTTCGCACTAATGACAGTTACTGGAAGTTTAATTATAGCAGTTTTTGGTGCAATGTTAGCTGGAGTTTTAATTTCAACAATTTTTGCATTTCTTACCCAAACATTAATTACAAATCATGTCGCTACTGGTTTAGCTCTCACTATTTTTGGAATAGGAATTTCTGCAATGATTGGAAAAAACTTTGTGGGTATTCCTGGAAAAGAGTTTCCTGTTTTGTTTGAAGGTTTAAAAGACACAATACCACTTTTAAGTCCAATATTATTTGGTCATTCAATAGTTTTTTATTTTGCTTTTGCCCTACCCTTCATAACTAGCTACTTTTTAAAAAAAACAAAAATTGGATTAATTGTTAGAGCTGTAGGAGACTCGCCCGAGTCTGCCTCTAATCAAGGAATAAATGTAAGGTTTGTGCGTTACGCTTGTATACTTTATGGAGGCGCAATGTGTGGTCTTGCAGGGGCGTATTTGTCAATGATTTATACTCCTCAGTGGATTGAAAATATGACAGGTGGTAGGGGCTGGATTGCACTTGCTCTAGTGGTTTTCTCAACGTGGAACCCTATTAAAATTTTAATCGGTGCGATGATTTTTGGTGGATTGACCATTATTCAATTTCATATGCAAGCAATCGGAGTAAGAATTCCTGTTCAATTTTTAACGGCCCTGCCTTACATAGTAACAATAATAGTTTTAGTTGTAATTTCTCGTGATAGTAGAAAAATAAGACTAAGTACTCCTAGTTCCTTGGGGAAATCTTTTCATAAAGACAATTAATTTTAAAATAATCATTTTTTTTTAGATAATTTAATTTAAATTTAATTAATTAAAAAACCAAAAGGGGAAATAAATTTATGCATAAATTTTTAATTCGTTCTTTCGTCTCTTCTTTAGTTTTATTATTTACATTAACTGTGGCTGCAATTGCAAAAGATGTAAAAGCAGCATTTGTTTATATTGGTCCAACTGGTGACCATGGATGGACTTATCAGCATGATGTAGGTAGAAAAGCTGTTGAAGCTGCCGGATTTAAAACAACATACGTGGAAGGTGTTCCAGAAAGTGCTGATGCTGAAAGGGTACTTAGACAATTAGCTAATTCTGGTCATGATATTATCTTTACAACTAGCTTTGGATATATGAACCCTACTAACAAAGTTGCAAAAGAGTTTCCAAATGTAAAATTTGAACATGCTACTGGATATAAAAGAGAGCATCCAAATGTTGCAACTTACGCAGCTAGATTCTATGAAGGTAGAACTATTTTGGGAACAATTGCTGGAACTATGACTAAATCTAATGTGATTGGATATGTTGCATCTTTTCCAATACCTGAAGTAATAAGAGGTATCAATTCATTTACTTTAGCAGCTCAAAAAGTAAACCCAAATATTAAAACTAAAATTGTTTGGGCTTTCACTTGGTACGATCCAGGTAAAGAAGCAGAAGCAGCAAAAGCTTTAATTGATCAAGGTGCTGATGTAATTGCTCAACATACAGATAGTACAGCTATTGTTCAAATGGCTGAAAAAGCAGGAGTATATGCTTTTGGACAAGCAAGTGATATGGATAAGTTTGCACCAAAGGCTGTATTAACTTCAGTTGAAAATAACTGGGGACCATATTATGTCGATAGAGTTAAAGCTGTTGCAAATGGTACATGGAATCAAAAAGATACATGGCATGGTATAGGTGATGGTATGGTAGTAATCTCAGGTTTAGATTCTCAAATGCCTAGTGACCTACAAGCAAAAGTTAAAAAACTTCAAGCAGATTTAGCATCTGGTAAAGTTCATTCTTTCACTGGACCAATTTATGACCAAAAGGGAAATTTAATGGTAGCAGAAGGGAAAACTGCAGATGATGGTATGCTAGCAGGTATGATGACTTATGTTAAAGGTGTTGAAGGAGATATACCGAAGTAATCTCTTAAACTTATAAAAATTTAAAAGGCCGGTTTTCTAACTGGCCTTTTTTATATTTGATGTTTTTTTTTAATTTCCTCAATTCTTAATTCTTCATAAATTTCGAAGGGCTGCACAATCCAAGGATTATCAGGAAGTTTTTTTGCACAAAAATCTGGCTCAAATGTTGATTTCTTTTTTTTAAATAAAGTAGCAGTCTTGATATCCTCTATTTTATCCTTTATTGGTTCATATTTTTTTAACCAGTCTATACTTTTGTTAAAAGTTATTCCTGTATCAGATAAATCATCGCATAAAAGTATTTTACCACCCATATTAGGTGCGATAGAACTCATTTCCCTTGAGAACACAATATCACCCTGCTCATCCTCCACTCCTTTACCACTGTAAGATTCAACTGCAAGATATGCACATTTCAATTTAAATATTCTGCTTAATACGTCTATCATTGGTGCTGCGCCACGCATGATGCCAATCAGTATTGTTGGTTTATATCCACTTTCATCAATTTGGATTGCTAACTTTTCAACAGTCTGGTTGTACTCATCCCAACTGACAATCATTTTTTCCGTCATAATTTTTTAATATCTATTTATTTAAATAATAAAACTAAAACTGCAAGAACGATAAGTGCAATTATTGAAGATATTAAGATATACAACCTATGAATGTTTCTTCCTCTTAAATTAAAATAATGTCGTGCTACTCCAGTAATAACTGCTAATGCACATAATATTAACCAATTATACTGATGATAAACTAAGAAACTTGAGTGTCCAGAGAGCATTATAAACAATACTAAAAAAGTGGAATAATTATTATGAATTGATCTCTGTTTAGCTGATAGAGATAAACTCATATCAAATTTTTCACCTCTTTTACTACTGCTGATGATGTTCATTTGATTGGGTATAATTACTGTAAAAACATTTCCAAACATATTGGTTCCTATAATTAGTCCAACACTTAAAATTGCAAATTTTGGTCCAAACAATTTTGTTAAACCAAAGGAAACGGCTGCTAATAAAATAATTGCTGTAGATATAAATAGTACATTATTTTCAATCAATTTTGATTTACACAACAAATCATATATAAACCAAAAAATAATTAATGATAAAAGCGAGATAATAATAGCGTAACTAGGAGGCATCAACAGGACACGTTTATCGACCATTAATACACCAGCGTTATAATAATAAATTACAACTAAGAGCAACATTCCTGTTACAAAAGTTAGGTAACTTTGCCATTTAAAAATTACTAATCTATTTAAATAATCCTGTGGTGGTGAGGTTTTTAACCTCGAAAGTTTATAAAAAAAACCAGAATGCATCAGATATCCTTCTCCATCAACATCATTGCTTGTTATATTTTTATTTAAATTATTGTCTAAGTAATTAAATAAAAAACTGTTACCTACCCATAATATTGCAAACACTACATGGCCCCATCTTAAAATAACTTCTAACCATTTAATTGTATAAGGTAAAAATTCCATCAGTACTTTATTTTATCTACTTTTTTATCCCAAATTTCAAAAGCTTTTAAAGCTTCTTCTCTAAGCATTTGTACCATTTTAATTTTTCTATCATCAATTTTTTTTGGAATTTCTGTATAAATAAAAGAGTCATCAAAATCTATATTTTTTGCATCTTCTCTAGTGTTTGCATAATATATTTTACCTAATCTTGACCAATAAATTGCTGAAAGACACATCGGGCAAGGTTCACAAGATGTATAAATCTCGCATCCAGATAGATCAAAAGTATTTAAATTTTTACAAGCTTCTCGAATTGCTACTATTTCTCCATGAGCAGTTGGATCATTTGTGGAAGTAACTTTGTTAGAGCCCTCTGCAATAATCTTTTGATCCTTAACTATAACACTTCCAAAGGGACCGCCTATAGTATTCGCACTTTTTATTGAAAGTTCAATGGCTTTTGTCATAAATTTTTTTTTATCTTCCATTTTTTTTTATTTTATTTTTAATTTTGTTAATACTCATTAAAATTCTTTCAGGTGTTGCTGGCGCATTAAGTTCTGGTGCAAACTGATAATTTCCAACTGAAGCAACTGCATCTTTAATTGCATAAAAAACGCTCATAGCTAACATAAGAGGAGGTTCGCCTGTTGTCTTTGCTTTATTAACAACTTTTTCTTTATTTATTCCATCTTTAAAAATTTCTACATTAAATTTTTTTGGAATATCACTTACAGCAGGAATTTTATAAGTTGATGGAGAGAAAGTTGTAATCTGACCATTTGATTTCCAATTTAGTTCTTCAATAGTTAACCATCCTTGTCCTTGAACAAAACCCCCTTCGATCTGACCTAATTCAAGTGCAGGATTTATTGGTTTTCCTGCATCATGCAAAATATCAACTCTTTCTAAGATATTTTCACCTGTCAGCGTATCTATAGTTACTTCTGAAACAGCTGCGCCATAACAAAAATAATAAAATGGTCTTCCCCTAAATTTTTTTTTATCAAAGTTTATCTTTGGTGTTGAATAAAAACCTGAGGATGAAAGAGAAATTCTATTTAAATATGCTTCTTGAATAATACTTTTAAATTCAAATTGTCTGTTTCCAAATATTATATATTGATCCTTATAAATTGCTTCTTGATTGTAAATCTTATATTTTTTTTTAATAAATTTTTCTAAATTTAATTTAATTTTTGCTACTGCATTTAATGCTGCAGCACCATTAAGGTCTGTGGTTGAAGATGCAGCGCTAGCTGAAGTATTTGGAACCTTAGCTGTATTTGTTGATGAAATATGTACTAAATTATATGGTAATCCCAAGGAATTGGCCACTAGTTGAGCTATTTTTGTATGAGTCCCTTGACCCATTTCTATACCACCATGGTTCAAGTACACACTTCCATCTGTATAAATATGCACTAAAGCACCAGCTTGATTTAAATGAATTGTTGTAAATGAAATCCCAAATTTTACTGGTGTAATAGCTATCCCCTTCTTTTTAAATTTATTTTTTTCATTGAATTTTTTTATCTCTGAGTATCTTTTCTTATAATTAGATTTATTTTCTAAATTTTTAAATATTTCATTAATCACATTGTCTTCAATAGTCATTCCATAGTGAGTTATATTTTTTTTATCTTTTTGATAAAAATTTTTCTTTCGAACTTGAATAGGATCTATTTTTAAATACCTTGAAATATTATCAATAACATTTTCTATAGCCATCATTCCTTGATTTCCACCAAAGCCTCTAAATGCAGTTGAAGTTGGAATATTTGTCTTGCATAAATTATTTGTTACCTCGATATCTGATATGTAATATGCATTGTCTATATGAAGAAGAGCTCTTTCATTTATTGCTACTGATAAATCAGGTGACATTCCACAATTTGATGATAAGTTAATTTTTAATCCTTCAATAATTCCTTCATCATTAAATCCAACTTCGTATTCAGATAAAAATTCATGTCTTTTGCCAGTCAAAATTATATCATCATCTCTATCTAGTCTTAATTTCACAGGGTGACCTGTTTTTTTTGCCAACAACGCACAAATACATGCTGTCATAAAATTTGTCTCTTTCCCTCCAAATCCACCTCCAATTCTTCTTACTTCAACATTTATAGAATTACTTTTCTGATTGAACATTTTTGCAATTAATTGTTGTGTCTCAGAAGGATGTTGTGTTGAACTGTAAACTAAAAAATTATCATCTTCTTTAGGTATAACAAACGCTGCCTGACCCTCTAAATAAAAGTGTTCTTGACTTCCGGTTGTAAAGTTTCCTTTCAAATTATATTTTGAATTTTTAATTTTCTTAGAAGGGTTTCCTTTTTTAATTTTTCTAGTCTTAAATAAAAACTGTTTTTTATTTAAAGCATCTTTTATTGTGATAACTGGTTTTAAATCTTTATAAGTGATTTTTGCCTTTAATACTGCTTTTCTTGCAAGTTCAATAGTTGTGGCAGCTACAGCAAACAATGGTTGACCAAAAAACTCAACTTTTTTATCTGGAAATATTGGATCACCATCAAAAACAGGGCCTACATCGTTCCTTCCTGAGATATCACTTTGAGTGACTACTGATATCACCCCTTCACTTTTTTTTACATCACTTAAGTCTATTTTTTTGATTATTGCATGAGCTTTTTTACTTAAACCAATAGCACCATAAATTGTATTTTTTGGTTCATGAATGTCGTCAGTGTATTCAGCGTATCCACTTACATGCTTATAAGCACTATCATGTGGTCTTACATCATTAATATAGTTCTCTTTGCTCATTTAATTAACTCTTGTTAGCTTATTAGAATGTATTTCTACAAAACATTTCATCAATAAATTTTTTGCTATCTCTAGTCTATATTCTTTACTTGCTCTCATATCCCCTATAGGACTTAGGTCTTTATCAAGATAATTTTTAGCTTGATTAAAAGTACTTAAATTAAGAGGTTTATTCTTAAGAATTTTCTCACAGGCTTTAGCTCTTTTTGGTACAGCTGCCATACCTCCAAAAGCAATAAAAACCTCTTTAATTTTATTTTTATCAATTTCAAAATTAAAAGATCCACAAACAGATGAAATATCATCATCAAATCTTTTTGATATTTTAAATGCTTTAAAAATATTTTTCTTAAATAATGGTATTTTTATTGAGTGAATAAATTCATTCTTTTTTAATTTAGTTTTTCTATAATCAAGGAAAAAATTATTTATAGGAATAACTTTTCTTTGATTGAAGCTTTCAATTAAAATTTCTGCATTTAAAGATAACAAAATTGGTAATGTATCACCTATCGGAGATGCTGTTGCAATGTTACCACCTATAGTTCCTACATTTCTAATTTGAACAGAACCATATCTTTTAAGAACTAAATAAAAATCTGGATAATGTTTTTTAATTTCTTTTTCAAATTTTATTAAAGGTGTAGAGGCGCCAACCTCAAGGTAATTTTTGTTTACTTTTATAAAGTCTAATTCTTTTATTTCTTTTAAATCAATTATAAAAGGAATTTCTTTTCTTTCTTTTGTAACTTTTAAAGATAAGTCTGTTCCACCTGCAAGAATACTAAAATTAGAGTATTTTTTAATTATATTTTTTAAATCCTTAATATTCTTTGGTGAAAAATAAATTTTATCATCTTTTTTAATATAAATATTTTTTGGTTTAATTTTTTTTAATAATTGAATAACTTTATTATTATTTTTACTAAATTGATCATTCCTGTTTTTCTTGTCTAAACTTTTTGCAGCATCTATTATAGGTCTATATCCAGTGCAACGACATAAATTACCTGATATAGAATCTGTTATTAATTCATTATTAAGATTTTTGTTATTTTTAAACATTGAAAATAAAGCCATAACAAATCCTGGTGTACAGAAACCGCATTGGGAACCATGAAATTTTACCATCGCATCTTGTACAGGGTGAAGTTTGCCATCTTTGGAAACCAAATCTTCTACAATTAAAAGTTGTTTACCATTTAATGATGGAACAAATGAAATACAGGAATTAATTGCTTTATATATAATCTTATTATCGACTAATTCACCTAAAACAATTGTACACGCGCCACAACCACCCTCTGAACATCCTTCTTTGGTTCCAGTCTTTTTTAATTCGGTTCTAATATAATTAAGTATGGTTTGATTTGGATCAGGATTATTGATTACTATAAGTTTATCATTTAATAAAAATTTAACAGAGCTCGATATCACTTAACTACCTCTATAAGTAGAATAACTCCAAGGTGAAACAAGTAAAGGAACATGATAATGCTGTGAGGGATCTGAAATACCAAATCTGATAATAACATCATCCAGGAATGGAACATCGCTAGCTGCGGATGTATTTTCAAAATAATCACCAATATGAAAAACTAATTCATATTTACCCTTAATAAAAATATCTCCCTCAGCTAATGGTGAATTAGCTCTACCATCGTCATTAAGTTTTGTTGACGTTAATTTTTTTCGTTCTGAATTATTAATATAAAACAACTCAACTAGGATGCCTTTGCCAGGTTTACCAGAATACACATCTAAAACATGAGTTGTGAGCTTTGTCATAAAATTATAATATCATTTAATTTTAAACTTAAATTATTTTAAAGTTATATGAGAACAATAGATAACATTAACGATCTTAACAAGTCTGATTTTTTGTCTTTATTTGGTAATGTTTTTGAAAAAACTGAGTCAGTTGCAGTGGAAGCATTTGAGTCAAAACCATTTAAAAACTTCGAAGATATTATGTTTAAAATGCTTGATATTTATGAAAATTACGAAAAGAATAAAATTTTAGAGATTTTAAATGCTCATCCTGAGCTTGCTGTAGCAAAAAAAATGACCTCTGAATCTATATTAGAACAAGCCTCTGCAAAATTAAACCAATGTTCTAATGATGAATATGAAGAATTTAAAAAATTAAATTCAGAATATAAAAAAAAGTTTAATTTTCCTTTTATAATTGCCGTAAAAGGTAAAGATAAAAATGAAATTTTGAATAATTTTAGACAAAGAATACAAAGTGATGTAGAAAGTGAATTTCTTGAAGCAAAAAAACAAGTAAAAAAAATCGCAACCTTTCGTTTGAATGAAATAAATAAAAAATGAAAAAATTTATAAGTGCAAAAATGATTAACTTAGCGGACCCAAGAATTGGATCTAAAGTTATATTTAAGACTGACGATTTTTTTGCAGCTGCTCATAGAATATTAAACATCGAAACTCCAGTTTTTAAAGACAGACTATTTGACAAACATGGTAAATGGATGGATGGATGGGAAACAAGGAGAAGAAGATCAAAAGGTTTTGATTATTTAATTTTAAAACTTGGTAAACCTGGGAAAATATTTGATATAGACATTGACACGACACACTTCAATGGAAACCAACCCACACATGCTTCTTTAGAGGGTTGCTTAAGTAAAACAAAGCCTAATAAGAAGACAAAATGGATTTCCTTACTGAGCAAAAAAAAACTTGGGCCAAGCCGAAACCATAGCTTCAAATCAAACAACAAATCTGTTTTTAATTATATAAGACTAAACATTTTTCCAGATGGTGGAGTTGCAAGACTAAGGCTTTATGGAAAAATCGAAATAGAGAAAAACTTTTTAAATAACAAAACTATTAACCTTACATCTGTTTTAAATGGCGCTTCAATTATTGGTTGTAATAATGAACATTTCGGCAGAGCTGAAAATATCATAGCACCTGGTAAAGGAAAAAATATGGGAGATGGTTGGGAAACAAGAAGAAGTAGAGGAAAAAATTTTGATTGGCTTATAATAAAATTTGGAAAACCAGGATTAATAAAAAAGCTAGAGATAGATACGCATCATTTTAAAGGAAACTATCCCGATAGTTGTTCAATTCAAACTACAAGCATTTCAAAAGATCTTTCCAATAAATCAATTGTCAACAATTCAAAAAATTGGAAGTTTATTTTAAATAAGTCAAAACTGTCAGCTCACAAGAAACATATTTTTAAAAAATTTTTAATTAAGAGAAGTAAAGAAAATTATCTTAGAATTAATATCTATCCAGACGGTGGAATTTCAAGAATAAGGGCATTCGGAAATTTTGTGAAATGAAAATAATAAAAGCAAAAAAAATTACTAAAAAAAATTTTTCTAAATTTGGTCAATTAATAGATACGTCAAAAAAAAATCCTATAAATATTAATGATGGGTATGCAAAAAGATTTGATAATTTAATAAAACTAGATGCATCTAAAAACAAAGGGAAAGCAATTGTTAGTATTTTTAAAACAAAAAAAAGAAAGTTTCCTATGAAAATTGATATGATGGAAAAACATCCTTTAGGAAGCCAAGCCTTTATACCAATGGAAGATACAAAATTTTTAGTATTTGTAGCACCAAAAGGAGATAAACCAGATGTAAATAAAATCCAATCATTTTTAGTACCAAAACAAACTGGGATTAATTACAATGCTGGTATTTGGCACTTTCCGTTGATCTCTATGAAAGATATGAATTTTCTAATTGTTGATAGAAAAGGAAAAGGAAACAATCTTGTTATTTATAAATTTAAAAAAGATAAAATTATTTTAAAGAAATGAAAAAAAAATATCCAAGAGATTTAGTGGGATATGGTTCCAAACAAGTTAAGGTAAAGTGGCCTGGAAATGCAAAGTTAGCTTTACAATTTGTACTAAATTATGAAGAAGGAGCAGAGAATTGTACTCTCCACGGTGACAAAACTTCAGAAGTATTTTTATCAGAAATTATAGGAGCAAAAGCAATTAAAGGTCGACACTTAAATATGGAGTCGATTTATGAATATGGATCAAGAAGAGGATTTTGGAGAATTCACGACCTCTTTAACAAAAAAAAAATTCCACTTACTATTTTTGGAGTTGGTATGGCATTGGAGAGAAATAAAGAAGTTTGTTCTGCTATAAAAAAAGCAAAGTATGAAGTTGCTTGTCATGGGTGGAGATGGATTGATTATCAAAATGTATCAAAGAAAAAAGAAAAGAATGATATGAAACTTGCAGTCAAATCTATAAAAAAGATTTTTGGCTGTCAACCTGCTGGTTGGTACACTGGTAGGTGTAGCACAAATACTTTAGATTTAGTAATCGAAAATGGTGATTTTTTATACTGTAGCGACACATACAGTGATGATCTTCCTTATTGGATAAAAAAAGGTAGTAAAAAACAACTCATGGTTCCTTACACACTCGATAACAATGATATGAGATTTGCAACTAATCAAGGATTTAATTCGGGTGAACAATTTTATAATTATTTAAAAGATAGTTTCGATGCCCTTTATGAGGAAGGAAAAACTTCACCAAAGATGATGTCGGTTGGCTTGCATTGTAGATTAATTGGAAGACCTGGTAGAATACAGTCTCTTAAAAAATTTTTAAATTATATTACAAAATTTAAGGATATTTGGATCTGCAAAAGAGTAGACATAGCTAAACATTGGATAAAAAATTATAGTTAAAATTTTTATTATTGTTCCGCAGCTATAGAAGTATAGTGAGCAACCGCTTCTATTTCATCATCAGTTAGTATACCCTCCATCGCAGGCATTACTCCTATACCGTTTCTAACTGCCATTATAATTCTTTGAATATCAGGTCTGATTTCATTTAAATTTGGACCAACCATTGAGTTTGATCCAGCATCCGAGAGCATATGGCACGCTGCACAATTTCCATCTCCTAGAAAAACTTCTTTTCCCTTACTAAATAATTCATCAGCATTAGCTTGTATAATTGATACAAATATTAAAAAAAACAAGTTGCAACAGAAATTTAAAAATAATTTTTTCACTTAAATTTGGTATCATAATTAAAAAAATTTAAAAAGGAGAATTATGAAAGCTTATTGGGTTGCAAATTACACTGAAATAAAGGATGACGAAAGACTTAAAAAATATGCTGTTAAAGCAAAAGAAGCGGTTGAAAAATATTCTGGAAGAATATTGGCAAGAAGTGCAAATAATATAACTTTAGATGGTAGGGAAATGGTCAGAGTGGCTCTTGCAGAATTTCCAGATATAGAAGCTGCAAAAAATTGTTACAATTCTGAAGAGTATGTTGAGGCTAGGAAACATCTAGAAAACAATGCTACAAGAGAACATATAATTTTTGAGGGAATGTAAGATAATAAAGATTTAATATTGAATAGGTTCGGGATCTATACTTCTCCATAAATACCAAGTGGCGACAGAACAGTAAGGTGAAAACTTTTTGTTTAAATATGTTATATAACTTTCTGGTGGTAAGTATTTTTTATTAAAATTTTTTGAAATAGCTCTTAACAAGCCAATATCCTGAATTGGCCAAATATTAGGACGATTATATGTAAACAATAAGATCATTTCTGCTGACCATCTTCCAATTTGTCTTAACTGAGAGAGATAAATAATCGCTTCTTCATCAGACAATTTTGAAATAATTTTTGGATTAAATTCTTTGTTCAATACTTTTTTAGCTAAACTTTTAATTCCTTTTACTTTCTGCCTACTTAAGCCACAACTTTTTAGCTGAGATGAAGATAACTTATTAACTGTTTTTGCATTAATTTTATTTTTACATTTTTTCTTAAATTTTAAAAAAACTGAATTTGCAGCTGCAACACTAATTTGTTGTCCAATTATACTTTTACAAAGTGAAAAAAAAACATCTCTTCTTGAGGTAAGCACTGTCTCTGAAGGAGATTTGTATTTTTTAATTAATGATGACATTACCTTATCTTTTTTAGATAAATATTTTTTTGCTTTGATCCAATATGATGGGGCTTTACTCATGTCTAGATACCGATAAACGTTTTTTTAATACCAGCTCACGTCTAAAAATAATAAATGAGGATAAAATTACTAATCCAGCACCTAACAATGTTTTAAATGTTGGTACTTCATCCCAAATAAAATAACCAAAAATTATTGCAAATACTAGTGCTAGATATTTCAGAGGTGTTACTAAACTTACTTCTGATAATTTATAAGATTGGGATAACCATAAATTTGCAAGACCACCCAATATACCAATCAAAGATAACAAAAATAAATCAATTAAACTTGGAAGAATCCAGTTTTGATAAAAAGATAAAAAACTTAAAAGCATTATAGAAAATGAAAAAAAGAAACTGATTAACCATACTGGTTCTGTTGAAGACAATTTTCTTATAGCTATTGCAACATATGATAATCCTAAACAAAATATTATTGGATAAATATAATATAAGTTAAGTGAGCTAAACCCAGGTTCCGATATAATAATTATACCAACGAAACCAACTAAAACCGCTAACCACCTATATAAACCAACTTTTTCATTTAACAAAAAAATTGAAAATATAGTTGTGAATATTGGTGCTGCAAAAGTTATACTAACAACTGTTGCCAAAGGTAAATTTCTTAAAGCGATAAATATAGATACCAACGCAATCAATCCTGCTAAACATCTTTTAAAATGAAGAAATGGTCTAGTTGTTTTATAAAAATCTAAATATCTATCTTTAGGAATAAGAAATAAAATAGGAATTATTCCACAAAATCCTCTAAAAAACAAAACTTGTCCAACGGGATAATCCTCAGACCATTTAACAATCACATCCATAAGCGAAAATGCACATACTGATATGAACATGTAAAAAAAGCCTAATTGATTTTTTGATAGCATATGATTAACTTTAAATTAATTAAGTTAATTATCAATGGAAATAGCAATTTTAGGATTAGGATGTTTTTGGGGACCAGAAATTAAGTTTAGTAAACTTAATGGAGTTATAAAAACAGAAGTGGGTTATTGTGGAGGTCATAATGCTGAAACCAATTACAAAGAAGTATGCACAGGCACAACAAATCATGCAGAAGTAGTAAAATTAGATTTTGATCCTAAAGTAATATCTTACGAGAAAATTCTTGAATATTTTTTTGAAATTCATGATCCAACAACTCTAAATTCTCAAGGACCAGATTTTGGAACCCAATATAGAAGTGAAATATTTTATTTAAATGATCAGCAAAAAATTACTGCTGAAAAAATAATAGAAAAAGAAAATATCAAATTATCAGGAAAAGTAGTAACAAAAACTTCTTTAGTTAAAAATTATTGCCCAGCTGAAGAGTATCATCAAAGATATTTAGAAAAAAGATAAAATGTCTTTAGTTGATACAAGTTGGTTAGAAAATAATATTGATAAAGTAAAAATTATCGATTGCTCATGGCATATGCCTCAAACTCAAAGAAACGGTTTTGAGGAATATACAGAGGAACATATTCCAAATGCTATTTTTTTTGATTTAGATAAAAATTCCAAATTAGATACTGATTTACCACATATGCTTACCGATACTAAATCTTGGGAAAAAATAATGAGCAATATGGGCATAGAAAATAATGATGAAATAGTAGTTTACGATAACTCTGATGTTATTAGTTCTTGTAGATGTTGGTACAATTTAATTTATTATGGACATGACGCTAAGCTAGTTCATGTTCTAGATGGTGGATTAAAAAAATGGAAAAAAGAAAATAAATCTACAGATAACAAAAAAGTGATCACTCAAACATCAAAGTATAAATGTAAAGAAAATAAAGAACTTGTTAAAAATAAAAAACAAATAGATGAAAATATTGATACAGGTAAATTTAACGTTGTTGATGCAAGAAGTAGAGAAAGATTTGAAGGCAAAGTTGCTGAACCAAGGAAAGGTCTTAGAAGTGGTTCAATTAAAAATTCTTTTTGCCTACCCTTTTCTGAATTAGTAAACGAAGACCATACTTTCGTTAGTAAAGATAAAATAATGGAAAAATTTAAGTCCTTTAAATTTGACCATGATAAAAATCTAGTATTTTCATGTGGTTCTGGAGTGACCGCAAGTGTATTGGCACTAGCTTATTCTTTAATAAATGCTAAATATATGCCGACCATTTACGATGGCTCTTGGGCCGAATATGGAAAAATTAACTTATGAAAACATCTACCAAAATAACAAGTATAGTAATTATATTTTTTCTAATAATTGCAACAGTGATTGTTGGAAGAACAATGATCGGAAATCATTTCAAAAAAAAATTCAGTAAAAGACCGCCTCCTGGAATAATAGTAACTTCTACTCAAGAGAGAGTTTTTGAAAATATTGTGAGTACCTATGGCACTGCAGCTCCAATTCAAACACAATCATTTAAAATTGAAAAATATGAAATATTAAAACCTATAAATTATAATCAAAAAGTTAAAAAAGGTGATGTAATTGCTGAACTTAAAAATCGAAAAGTTATTGCACAATTTGATGGAGTTATTGGAAAAAGAGAATTTTCAGAAGATATAGAGGTTTCAAAATCTTCAATATTAATAAATCTTGAAGATACTAGCTCAATATATTGTGATGTAGATATACCTGAAATTTTTGTACCATTCATTAAGGTTGGTCTACCAGTTGATATTAAAATTTCTGGTTATAAAAATAAAATATATAAAGGCCAAGTTGATTCTTTTGCTAGCAGGATAAGTGAAGATACAAGAGCTTTGGCAACTAGAATTAAAACGGATAATGCATCTGGTGAAATATTGCCTGGTTCATTTTTAGAAATATCTATTAAATATGACGTAAGAAATGGCTTAAGTGCTCCAGATACTAGTACAATTGTCGAAGGTGAAAATGTTTTTATTTATAAAGTAGATGAAAAAAATAAAGTAATGAAAACAAAGGTAACCATTGGTGATAGATATTTAGGCTTTGTAGAAATATTAGATGGATTAACTAATGGAGATAAAATTGTTGCAGAAGGAACAAAAAAAGTAAGACCAAATTTAACAATCAGACCTATAGAAAAAGGTGCTAAAATACAGCAAGGAAATTCCAGCTGGGGTAAAAAAAATAAATCAAAAAAAGCTGAAGAAAAAAAAGGTAAATTTGATTGGTTGAAAAATATTTTTAAAAAATCAGATAAAGAGAAAAAATAACTAAATGTATATAACTGAAGTTAGCATTAAACGACCTGTTGTTGCTTGGGTTATGTCTTTGATATTAATAATTTTTGGTATTTTTGTCTTTTTAGAATTGCCAGTACGAGAACTTCCAGATGGTATACAGCCCCCAGTAGTTCAAGTTCAAACCGATTATAAATCTGCTTCAGCCGAAATTGTTGATGAAGAAATAACTCAAAAATTAGAGGATGTAATTGGTGGTGCTGAGGGTATCAAAAATATTGACTCAAGTTCTCTCAATGGAAGAAGTAGAATTAATATTCAATTCAATACAGACATTGATTTGGATGATGCTGCTAATGATATTAGGGAAAGAGTTGCAAGAGTTGTAGATAATTTACCAATTGAGTCAAACCCTCCACAAATTTTAAAACAGGCAGCAGGTTTTACAACTACAATGTGGGTAGCTTTATCATCTCCAACTTGGAATGATTTAGATCTTGGGGATTATGCTGAAAGATATCTAATAGATGCATTCTCAAGTGTACCAAACGTAGGTCGAATTTTAGTTGGTGGATTAAGAGAGCTTAGTGTTAGAGTTTGGATAGATCCAATAAAATTAGCTGCAAATGATCTTACAATTCAAGAAGTTGAAAGAGCTCTTAGAAATGAGAATATAAATCTTCCAGCTGGAACCTTAGAAGCTAATAACAAAGACTTAACTTTAAACATTGATAAATCCTATTCTAATATTGATACTATTAAACAATTACCACTTAAGAAAAATAAAGAAAAAGTTATCATGTTATCTGATGTAGCTAATATAGAGTTTGGACCTGTTTCAGAAAAAACTTTATTTAAAGCACAGAGAAAAAATGCAGTAAATTTAAAAACTGTTGGTATTGGTATTTATGCTAAAAGTGGCGCATCAACGGTAGAGCTTTCTAAGCAAATAAAAACTAAAATCAAAGAACTTAACAAATCCTTACCTGATGGATTAAAGTTAGAAATAGCATTTAACAGAGCAACCTACATTGGTGCTGCAATTGAAGAGGTATATAAAAGTTTAGTAATTGCATTTGTATTAGTTGTTTTAATTATTTATCTTTTTTTAGGCAACCTTAAAGCTGTAATAGTTCCTGCGGTTGCTTTACCAGTTAGTCTTATTGGATCATTTCTAGGTTTATATATATTTGATCTATCAATTAATATTTTTGTATTACTAAGTTTTATTCTAGCAATTGGTATAATCACTGATGACTCTGTGATTATGACTGATGCGATCTATACAAGAATTGAAAATGGTGAAACACCCTTGGTGGCTGCTTATAAAGGTTCTAAACAAATTACATTTGCAATTATTGCAACGACTTTAATTCTTATAGCAGTATTTTTACCTTTAATTTTTATTAAAGGAATATCAGGAACTTTGTTTAAAGAAACAGCAATAGCCTTATCTTTTTCAATTGTTGTATCTTCTTTTGTGGCATTAACATTATCTCCAATGCTTGGAAGTAAATTTTTAAACAAAAAAGAAAAAATTAATTTCTTTGTAAAAAAATTCAATAATGGTTTCATATCTTTCACAGGATTTTATGTAAACTCTCTTAAATATTGGGTGAATAAACAAAAAACTATTTCAATATTCATAGTTTTGATTATTGCTGCCTCAGTTTATTTGTTTAATTTTTCCAAAAAAGAATTGATACCAATTGAAGATAGGGGTGCTTATTTAATTATTGGGTCAACTGATGAAGGAAGTTCATTTGAATATACCCAAGAAAAAGCACAAATAATTGAAGGAAGAATATTAAAATTATTACAAGCAGAAAACAGTCCATATGCAAGACTAATAATGAGAGTTCCTGGTTTCGGAAGATCTGCAACGTCTTATAACAGTTTTATAATTATTGCATTACTTGATGAATGGAAAAATAGAGAAAAAAATAGTCAAACAATATTAAGAGAAGCTATTGGACAAGTGGTTTCTGTACCTGAAACTTTTGCATTTCCAATTTCTCCCCAATCAATAAGAGTATCTAGTTATAATAAGCCTGTTCAAATGGTCATATATGGATCTAGCTACAAAGAACTAGAAGAAATTCAAAGTAGTGTCTTAAGAGAATTAAGAAAAAATAGAAATATGTCTAGAATTGAAAGTGATTATACGAAAAATAAACCCGAGGTTAAATTAATCACAAATAAAAATAGAGCAAATGATTTGGGGGTTTCTACTGAAAATATAGGTAGAACTCTAGAAACTCTTTATGGAGGCAAAAGGGTTACAACTTTTAGTAAAGAAGGAAGAGAATACCCTATTATTTTACAACAATATTTAGCTGACAGAAGAGATAAAGATGGGTTATCAAAAATTTTTGTTAGATCTGAAACAACTGGTAAACTTGTATCTATTGCAAGTTTAGTTGAATTTAAAGAAAAAGGCACCGCTGAAGTGCTTCCTAGGTATAATCGTCAAAGAGCTGTTACAATTTCTGCTGCGCTTGCAGAAGATTATACTCTAACAGAAGCAATAAAATACCTTGAAGATGTAATGATCAGAGTTGCTCCGCAAAATCAAATCACTTGGAAAGGAAAATCTGAAGAGTTAAAAGAAACAACAAATGAAATATACTTAATTTTTGCCCTTGCTTTATTAACTGCTTATTTAGTTATGGCAGCAACATTTAACTCCTTTGTTCATCCATTTATTATTATTTTAACAGTTCCATTAGCTGTATTTGGTGGCTTAGTATTTATTTTATTTTTAAACAGTTCAGTAAATATTTTTTCTCAAATCGCTTTGATAATACTCATTGGTATATCCACAAAGAATAGTATTTTGATCGTAGACTATACAAACCAGATAAGAACTACCGGTGTTAAAATCCAAGAAGCTATAATTAAAGCATGCCAGCTTAGAATTAGACCAATCATAATGACTTCACTTAGTACAATGATAGCAATGCTTCCATTAGTTATTGGAAATATTGGCCCTGGTGCTGGGGAAGGCTCAAGGTTGGCTGTAGGATCTACAATTTTAGGAGGAATGATTATCTCAACCTTCTTTACTTTATATGTTACTCCAACAATGTATTTAGCTCTTGCAAAAAATACTAAGCGAATTGATGCAGTTGATATTGAATTGAAGAAACAGCTAAATTAAAAAATAATATATTTTGAGGTTGATAAAGAATTTTTACATTCTGATAATTGTTGCTTATAAATATTTGATTGTTTTTCTACACGTTTAGCAAGATTAATTACCTTATTGTTTTTTTGATAATTTTTATAATTTCCCCAACCTTCATGATAAGCAATATACTGCTTGAAAGCATCTTTTTTTGAAACCTTTAAAATTTTTTCAGTTTTGTTTGTATACCAACCAATAAAGTCAACACTATCTTTAAATCTTGATCTTGTTGCAAATTTATTTCCAGTTTCATCTTTATATTGTTTCCATGTTCCTTTTACTGCTTGCGAATATCCAAAAGAGCTTGATTGTCTTTTATAAGGCACCACTTTAAATATTTTTTGTCTTGGTGGTTTTGCAAATCTATTGAAGCTGGATTCCATTTTTATAATAGCAAGTTGCAGATAAATAGGAGTACCCCATTTTTTTTCAGTTTTTTTTGCATGTTTATACCAAAGATATCTTTCATTAAATATTGAACAGCTATTAGATGTATTTTTTGGAACAGACGAACATCCTGAAATTAATATTATTAAAATAAATAAATAACTAATTTTTAAAATTTTCATTTTTTTTAAAAAAATAAGCTATAATTATAACAAGAATTACACCTGCAAGATTTCCAAATAAATCTCTAAATTCAAAAAGTCTGTCAGGTATTAGATAGTGAAGAAACTCAAGAATTGTAGATAAAAATATTAAATATAAAGAAAGGTATATAAATTGAGATGATTTATTAAAAGTTAAGGTACCTAAAATAGAAATTAAAATAAAAGAGTAAAAGTGATTACTAGAAACAATGTAATCAGATGTTATTTGTGGTTGTAGGTTACAATCATCATACAACAAGCATCCAAGCAGGCTTCCAGGAAATAAATACAAAATTATCAAAATAAAATTGCATAAATAAAAAATAAATTTATATTTCGAAAAATAATTAATCATGAATAATATAGTTTTATTTATCAAATTAATTTAAAAGATAAACAAATGAGTTATTTAA
>CACCGK010000012.1 GCA_902545555.1 uncultured Pelagibacteraceae bacterium | reverse complement strand
GTAGAAATATCACAATCAAATTTTGGGGGTGGTATTTCCGCATTAATACCATTGAAACTTTCTGGAACGATAAGTTGATTTTTTTTACTAAGCTCAACAATAATTGATTTAATTTTATCTAAATATAACTCAAAAATATTCATTTATTATCGTTATAAAGGTTAATTGCGTATCTATCTGTCATACCAGATATAAAATCTGAAATAGCTCTATATTTGTCCTTAGTCAATTGCTCTTTAGTAAGAAATTTTCTAGGATTTGATTTAATTATTTTAAATAATCTCTTAATTATCATTTTACCTCTTTGATTCTTATTAAGTACCGATTTATTGTCATACATTCTATGTCTTAAAAATGATCGGATTTCTCGTTCTGAATTTTCTATTTTATCTGAAAAAGAAACTATTAATTGATCTGATTTTGATACATCTTTTAATGACTTAATTTTAAATTTTTTAATATTTTTTTCTGTATTACTTAGTAAATCTCTAATCATAATATCTATTGAGTCTCTTATGATTTGGTAAATAGCAATTTTATAATTTTTTTTATTAATTTTGTTTTTATATTTTTGATAAATGTCTTTAAAAAAATCTAATTCAACTAATTCCTCAAGTTTAAACAGGTTTGCTTTAATTCCATCCTGAATATCATGATTATTATATGCAATATCATCTGATATAGCTGATATTTGAGCTTCTAATGATGGATAAGTATTAAAATTAATTTTATTTTTGAAAAATTTTAAACCAATTAGTTTATTCATCATACTTAAATTATCTACAGGTCCATTATGTTTTAAAAGTCCTTCTAAAGTTTCAAGAGTTAAATTTAATCCAGCAAATTTAAAATATTTATTCTCTAAAAACATTACTATTCTTAGTGTCTGAAGATTGTGATCGAAACCTCCATAATTTTGCATACATTCATCTAAAGCATCCTCTCCTGCATGGCCAAATGGAGTATGACCTAAATCATGGGCAAGACTTAAAGTTTCAGCCAAATCTTCATTTAATTTTAGATATTTTGCAATTGATCTTGCTATTTGAGCAACTTCAATTGAATGAGTAATCCTGGTTCTAAAATGATCCCCTTCTGTGTTAACAAATACTTGAGTTTTATGCTTTAATCTTCTAAATGATGCGCTGTGTATTATCCGATCTCTGTCACGTTGAAAAGGAGATCTGTATTTTGAATTAGCTTCTTTATTAAGTCTGCCTTTACTTTTAAATACGCCTAACAAAGTGTCTTTTTTCATCCTTTAATTTAAATAATTAAGTATTATATTAGTAATATCAGTGTTCAGACATGATTAAAGAAATTAAATTTACGGATAAAGCGTTAAAACAAATAGATAATTTGTTATCAAAAAAAGACAAAGGATCATTCTTCAGAATCGCTATCAAAGGTGGAGGATGTTCTGGTTTTCAATATGAATTTACATTTGATAAATCAAAACAAGATGATGATTTAAATTATCAAAATATTTTAATTGATAAAACTTCAGCTAATTTGCTTAAAGGATCTGAGGTTGATTATGTGTCTGAACTAATAGGTGAACAATTCAAAATTTCTAATCCACAAACCAAATCTTCATGTGGTTGTGGAGTGTCTTTCTCGCTTTAATGCTCATTTCATCTTGGAATGTAAACTCAGTAAGAGCAAGAATTGAAAATATCAAAAGCTATTTATTAAAATATAAACCTGATATTTTAATGATGCAGGAAATCAAAACTGAAGATGTTAACTTTCCGTATGATGATTTTTCATCAATGGACTATGAAAGTCATGTATTTGGTCAAAAAAGTTATAATGGTGTAGCGATCATCTCAAAAAATAAATTAAAAAATGTCAAAACAGATTTAATTAAGGATAAGTTAAAACAATCAAGAATAATTTCAGCAGAATTTGAATATAAGAAAAAAAATATACAATTAATAAATATTTATACCCCTAACGGTAATCCTGTGGATACAGAAAAATATGATTATAAAAAAAATTGGCTTGATCAATTAATAAAACAATTAAAAACATTATCTAAAAAAAATTCAAATATTATTTTAGCAGGTGATTTCAATATAATACCTTCAGCTGAAGATGTTTATAATGTTAAGAGTTTTGAAGATGACGCATTATACCGACTTGAAATAAGAAAAAAATTTAGAGAAATGATTAATCTTGGTTTTAATGACGTCTACAGACATTTTTATGAAGATAAAGAAGGATATACATTTTGGGATTACATGAGAGGTGCTTGGCAAAAAAATAATGGAATGCGTATTGATCATTTTTTAGTATCAAACTCAATAATTGATCAAATTAAAGATATTAATATTAATAAAGATCCACGTGGGAGAGAAAAGCCTTCTGATCACACACCAATTGAGATTAATTTAGCTTAAAGATTTAATTTTATTAACTAATTCTTCATTAATATTTCTTGGACCAGTATCAATTCTATTCTTGTGACGTCTTTCTCCGGGTAATCTTACTTCACCCATTGATTTCATTTTTTCAAAAAATTCCTCGGCATGTTTTTGCCAATTAGTACCTGATGTTTTATCTGGATTAATAGCTAGTATAAATTCACCACCACTTGGAGGACCACCATCATTATTATCTTTGGCAGCAGTTTCAAAACTAAAATTATCTCCAACTAATGCTCCTGCCATTAATTCAACCATCATTGCAATTGCAGATCCTTTGTAACCACCAAAAGGTAATAAAACTCCACCATCAGCAATTTCACCTGGATCAGTTGTTTCTTTACCATCTTTAGTTAAACCAGTTCCAAGTGGAACTTTGTGTCCTTCTCTTTTAGCAACTTGAACTTCTCCCATCGCCATTGAAGCAGTTGCCATATCATAAACAACTGGCGTTTTACCAGGACGTGGCCAAGCAAATGAAATTGGGTTTGTTCCAAATAAGGGTTTTATTGCGCCAGCAGGTGCTACAGCAGGCTTATAAGATGTACAAGCAAATGCTACCAAACCTTCTTCTGCTAATTTTTCAGTTTCAGGCCACATAGCAGCCATGTGATGAGAATTATTTATTGCTAACACAGCTACACCATTTTCTTTTGCTGCTTTTGCTAATTCAGGCAATCCTTTATTTAACACAACAGGTGCTAAACAATTATTTCCTTCAACTTTGATAACAGATGGAGATATTTTTTTTACTTCTGGTTTTCCTTTTCCATTTATTTTTCCACCTTTAAGACCTGTTACATATGCTGGAAGTCTAAATAAACCGTGCGATACAGAACCATCTCTTTCAGCGTCTCTAATTAGATCTGATAAAATTGATGCTGTTTCATCATCACAACCATTTGTCAAAAGAGTTTTTTTAGCTAGTTCAAATATTTCGTCTAAAGTTAATGAAACTGTGCTCATTATTTTGATTTACATTTTTTACATAAACCAAAAAATTCTAAATTATATTTGCTATATTTCATTCCAGACTCATCTGAAAAATTAGATAAATATTTTGAAAGTTTTGAATTACTTATTTCAGATACATTTTCACAACTTTCGCAAATTGAAAAAGCTGTTGCTTTTGAAATTTGACAACTTGAATTTTGACAAGCTATAAAAGCATTTCTGCTTTCAATCTTATGAATTTTTCCTATTTCAACTAATTTATCTAATGCCCTATAAACTTGCAGTGGTGCTTTAATTCCTTTTTTCTGAACATTAAAAAGGATTGAATAAGCTTTCATTGGTCCACCAGATTTATCAATTAGATCAAAAATAATTTTTTGATTTTTGGAAAGGTTATGTTCTTTTTGCATATTTAAGTTTTTATCAATATGTTATCAGTTTTTCAATTTAATCGATTGTTTTATTTTAAATAAAGACAGTATGAATAATACTAACGAGGCAGCTATTATTGATGGTCCTGAAGATGTATTAAATTCTAATGACGAATACAAACCTAATACAACAGACAGTAATCCACCAATAATTGAAAATAAAACCATTTTTTGTGGACTATCCGAAATATTTCTAGCCATAGCAGCAGGTATAATTAGCATTCCTGTAATTAGTAATAACCCTACCATTTTAATTGATATTGCTATCACAGCAGCCATGAGAATTGTAAAAATAGCTTTCGCTTTATCAGGGTTTAATCCTTCTGCTTCTGCTAATTCATAATTAACTGTAGATGCAAACAACGGTTTCCAAATCAATTTAAGAACTAATAAAATTAAAGCTCCTCCAGTCCAAATAATTAATAAGTCATCAGTTGTTACAGCTAATATATCACCAAATAATAGACCCATAATATCAAAACGAATAAATGTTAAAAAACCTATTACTACTAATCCAACAGCTAATGAAGAATGGGCTAAAAGACCAAGCAAAGCATCACCAGGTAAATTAGTTTTTTTCTGTAGTTGAATTAGAATTAATGCGATTACTGATGAAATTAAAAACACTGAAATAGCTATATTTAAATCTAAAGTATATGCCATTGTTACACCAAGAAGTGCTGAATGAGCTAATGTATCACCAAAATAAGATAATCTTCTCCATACTACAAAACAACCTAATGGTCCTGTTACAAATGCAATTCCTATTCCTGCAAATAATGCTCTTACAAAAAAATCATCAAACATATTAATTTTTTTTTATTTCGCCCTCCTCAGAATGAACATGGTCATGTTTATGTTCGTAAACTGTTAAAATTTGGGAAGCTTTTTCTCCAAATAGAGCTTTGTATTCATTATTTTTTGCAACATCCATTGGTGATCCAGAACAACATACGTGGCCATTTAAACAAACCACATGATCAGTTGCTGTCATAACTGTATGCAAATCATGTGAAATTAATAAAATACCACAACTCAAAGTATCTGAAATATTTTTGATTAATTCATATAATGCTATTTCACCTGTATAATCTACCCCTTGTACAGGTTCATCTAGTACAAGTAATTCAGGTTTTTTTGAAATTGCTCGTGCTATTAAAACTCTTTGAAACTCTCCTCCTGAAAGATTTCCTAAATTCTTATTTTTTAAATGAATTACACCAGTTAATGATAAAGCCTCATCTATATCTTTTTCACTAATGCTTTCTGTAAGTAACATAAAATCACAAACTCTTAAAGGTAGGGTCCAATCTATTGAAATTTTTTGAGGTACATATCCAACTTTGTTAGTGTATTTTTCAACATTACCCTCAATATTTTTATAAATACCCAAAGCAATTTTTGCAGTAGTGCTTTTGCCTGAACCATTTGGACCAATAAGTGTAACAATTTTACCCTTCTCCACTGTTAAAGAAACTCCCTCAACTAACCACTTATTATTCTGCTTAAAACCAGCATTATGTAATTTTACTAATATGTTGTTTTCAGTACTCATATATTGCTTGACTTCTAAATGTTATATTATTACATAATGTTATATTATAACAACCAATTAAATATTTTATTATGAAAACTTTAAAAAAAATACCTTTTATACTATCTATCCTATCATTTTTAACATTCTTTACATCAGTAAACGCTGAAATCAAAGTAGTTGCTTCTATTAAACCAATTCATTCATTAGCCAGTTACTTAATGGATGGTATTGCTAAACCAGATTTAATTGTAGATGGTTATGCGTCTCCTCATGGATTTGCAATGAAACCTTCACATGCAAAAATGCTTCAAAATGCTGACCTAATATTCTGGGTTGGAGAAGATTTAGAGAATTTTTTAGAAAAACCATTAAATTCAATCGCTAAAAAAGCTGAAAAAATTGAATTAATGGAAATCAAAGGATTACAGGTATTAAAGTTTAGAGAAAGAAACATTTTTGATGATCATGACGATCACGGCCATGATGACCATGATGATCATGGTAAAAAAGAAGATGACCACGACGATCATGACCATGATGATCACGGTAAAAAAGAAGATGACCACGACGATCATGACCATGATGATCACGGTAAAAAGGATGGTCACGATGACCATGATGATCACGATGGACACGAAGGTCATGCACACGGTGAATTTGATCCACACATATGGTTGGATCCAATGAATGCTAAAGTAATCTTAAATGAAATGGTTGAGCATTTAATAGAAAACGATGCTAAAAACGCATCTAAATATAAAAGCAACTTAAAAAAAGCACTTAAAGAAATCGATAAACTTAATAAAGATGTTAAAGCTGAATTAAGTAAGAGTACTGCTTCTATAGTATTTCACGATGCTTACCAATATTTTGAAGAAAGATATAATGTAAATATTTTGGGTGCATTTACAGTCAATACCGATGTTATGCCAGGTGCAGAACAATTAAAAGAAATTAGAGAGGTAATTGAGCATGATAAAGTTGCATGTGTATTTTCAGAGCCTCAATTTAACCCTGATATTATTAAAGCTGTTGCAAAAGATATGAATATTAAAACTGGAGTAGTGGATCCTTTGGGAGCTACTTTAAATCCAGGAAAATCATTATACTTTGATTTAATAAGAAACATGTCAGCATCCTTTAAAGGTTGCTAATCGTTATTAATGGAAAACAAGCACCAAGTACCTGTTACTGTTTTAACAGGTTTTCTTGGTGCTGGAAAAACAACACTTCTTAATAGAATTCTAACGGAACAGCACGGCCAAAAGTACGCCGTTATTGTAAATGAATTTGGTGAACAAGGTATTGATAATGACCTTGTGGTGGATGCTGACGAGGAAGTTTTTGAAATGAACAATGGTTGTATATGCTGCACAGTCAGAGGTGACCTAATTAGAATACTTAGTGGGTTAATGAAGCGAGCTGATAAACTTGATGCAATTATAGTTGAAACAACAGGTTTAGCAGATCCAGCTCCTGTAGCTCAAACCTTCTTTGTAGATCAAGATGTGGCAAATAAAACAAAGCTAGATGCAATTGTTACAGTTGCTGATGCAGTTCATCTAAGCTCACAAATTGAAGATCATCACGAAGCTGAGGAACAAATTGCTTTTGGTGATGTAATATTACTAAACAAAATAGATCTTGTGAAAGATGAGAATATAGACGTAGTAACAAAGAGAATTCGTAAAATTAATCCTTTTGCTAAAATTATTAAAACAACAAAATGTGGGGCACCACTAAAGGAAATTCTTAATCTTGATGCATTTAGTTTAAAACGTATTTTAGAGGTAGAACCAGATTTTCTTGAGTCAGATCATGATCATGAGCATGATGATGATGTTACAAGTTTATCATTCGTATCTGACAAACCTCTAGACATGGAAAAATTTCAAAACTGGTTTGGAAAACTTTTGCAGACAAAAGGTCAAGATATTATGAGAACTAAAGGAATACTTGATTTCAAAGGTGAAAATGATCGATATGTGTTTCAAGGTGTTCATATGTTGATGGACGCTTCTCCAATGGGAAAATGGCCAGACGATAAAGAACGTAGCTCTAGACTAGTGTTTATTGGACGTAACCTAGAAACCATGAATTTAAAAGAAGGATTTGAAGCCTGTAAATCAGAATGACAACTGATTTAAATCAATTTCCACAGTTAGATAAAACTAAATTTGAGCAAAGAGGAATTCAGTTAGAAATTGGAGTTCCAGTAACCTGTGCAGTTTCAATTGGTAATTATATAGCTGCTGGTTTTGGCGATGGTACTATAAGAATTTTCAGTTCTGGAGAAAAACACAAAACTTTAAAGGCTCATAAAGGTGTGATTCTTTGTATGGCAAAGGATGGTGATAATATTTTAACTGGTGGTGATGATGGTTATTTTTTAAAAATTTCACTTAACGGAGAAATAAATGAAGTTACAAACTTTGGTTCACGATGGGTAGATCATGTTGCAGCACATAATGGAAACCTAGTTTGTTCTTCGGGTAAGGTAGTTTATTATTGGGATAAAAATAAAAAAGAACCAAAATCTTTAAATCATGATAGTACAATTGGAGGTTTGGCATTTGATGCTAAAGGAAGACGGTTGGCTGTATCTAGATACGGAGGTGTTACAGTTTGGAAAAAAGATTACAGCAATAAGTGGAAATCAACAAAATTAGATTGGAAAGGTTCTCACAATAAAGTGAGTTTTAGCCCAGATGGTAAATACTTGGTAACTTCCATGCAAGAAAATGTACTTCGTTGCTGGCGTTTAAAAGATAAACTTGATTTTGCTATGTCAGGATATGGCTCAAAAGTTAAAAGTTTTGCTTTCATAGATGATACAAGTTACTTGGCAACATCAGGAGCAATAGATGCAATATGTTGGCCTTTTGATGGTGAAGGACCAATGGGTCGTAAACCTATCTGTCTTCCTTATATAGGAAATAAACAAGTTACATTTATAGAACCATTCCCTAATGAAAAAGCAATTTTTGCTGGTTTGAGTGATGGTTCTGTTTTTTTATCTCAAATTGAAAATGAGAATAACACTATAATAATTAGAAGTTTCACAGGTTCTGAAGTTAGTGCAATCGCAATGACTGACGATAAATCAAGTATATTTATTGGTGACATGAGTGGAAATACTTTGTGGACTTCAATTTGGGATCAATAAAAAAATGTTTAATAAAAAAAAACCAAATTTAGAAACAATTCAGAATTTAAAAAATTATTTTATAAAAAAATATGAAATATCAGAAAGTACAATTTTAAGCATTGCAGAATTAAATTGTCATGAACCTGATTGTCCCCCAACCGAGACAGTAATAACTGCTAGATCAATAGATGGATCTACTAAAAACTGGAAAATTCATAAACCTATAGATGAAATAAGTGAAAATGACATTAATGATTTAGAATAAAAATTGTTAATTATTGTAGAGAATTTTTTCTTGTTTCATATAATAAGATATGATGAATGATTTAAATTTATTTAAAAAAAATGGCTTTCTTGTTAAAAAAAATTTAATTTCTCAAACAAAGATAAATAAAATAAATAAAGTTGTTAATGAAGTAATTTCAAAAGAGAAAAAGAAAAAAAATGGTAATGGTGCAAATGGAACGCAATCCTATGATAATTACCATTTTGTCTACAATTCAGGTTCTTCAAAAAATAAAGAAATTTTAAGACTAAATAATCCTCAGAACAGACATAAAGTTTTCTATGAATTGTCTAGAGATAAAAAGATTATATCTATAGCTAAAAAATTATTAGGTGGAACAGTTAGATTTCATCTAGGTAAATTAAATTTTAAGCTTCCAAATAAGAAAAAAGGAAGTGAAATTGGATGGCACCAAGATTGGGCTTTTTACCCTCATACAAACGATGATTTAATTACAGTTGGTATATATTTAGATGATTGTTATGAAAAAAATGGGCCACTTAAAATAATAAAGAATTCACACAAAAAGAAATTGTACAGCCACCACAGCAAAGAAAATTATTTTGTTGGAAAAATAGATACTAAGAAAAATAGAATAGGAACTAAAGATAGTGTTTCAATAACTGGAACGGCCGGAACAGTAGTATTTTTTCATTGTAGATCAATTCATGGGTCTGGACACAATCAAATGAATAACTCAAGACCGTTAATTTTATTTGGATATAGAGCTTGTGATGCGTGGCCATTAATCAATGATGGAAACCCTCATCCTGAGGTTAATTTAGATAATTATGACAAAAATATAATTGTTGGAAATAAATCAATAAAACCAAGATTGACTAAAGTTCCGACCATAATCCCACTCCCTAAGAAGAAACATTATATTTCTATCTACGAACTTCAAAAAAATTAAATCACATTAAAGTTTATTGTAATAAATCTTTAAAATTACATTTATATAAAAATCAAATGTCATTTCTAAAAAAAAAAACTATTACAGGCTTTAAGAATTAATACTTTTAAACTCCAGCATATCTTTAAAAGTATACATTTCAGGTTTTGTGAAAGTAATTTTTGGAAATTTTTTATTAAAGTCAGAGGATAGTTGTTTATTAAATTCAATTAAGTTTTTTATTTCAGTCTCATTAAGTTGTCTCAAAATATAAGCTAAAGTAATATGGAAAGTATATCTTTGATGATTTTCAAATTTAATTTTTAACAAGCTACTAAGTTCATCTCTACAATTTCTTAGAATTTTTTCATCCTTTTCAGAAAAGGGTACTAAAATAATACTATAACCACCAAAAAAAGTTTTTAGTTTAAGATTAAATTGTTTTGGAAAATTATAATTTTCAATTTTTTTATTTAATTCAACAGCTATATCTTTATAATCCATATCAGGATCTATATCGGATGGCCAATAATTGGTGTTTTTTGTATTTAAATTACAACAATCAAATAATGTCATATGAAAACTAGATGGAGGTAAATAGAAATAAGTTTTTTTAGGATTAAAATTTTCTATTTTTTTTTGGAAACTAATAATTTGATTAGATAAATCGGTATTAATAGGAATATTGCAAATTATTGTGCAGCCTGGAAATGATATAGGGTTTCCTTTGTTGTCAAATTTATTTTCAGCACCTTTTAAAGTGTAACCTTCAAGTTTACCTGCTAAAAACTTTTCCTCATTATTAACTATGTTTAAATCCATTAAAATATACTAAAACCATTTTTTATTTTCTTTTTCACAAAGTTCTTTCAGCCTTAGAGGATAATCTGTAAATATACCATCTACACCATATTCAATCATCCGCATCATGTCGCTTTCTCTATTTACAGTCCAAGTATTTACCACTAGTCCATGATTGTGTGCTTCTTCAATATTTTTTTTTTTTATATCTTTGTAAAAAGGATGCCAAGCAATTCCACCTAAATTATTTATAACTTCTGGAATTTCACTGTTATTAAAAAATGGAATAAACCCCATCCAAGGTGAATTTTCATAAATATTTTTCCTTGTTTTTTTTAATTCTTGTTGTGTTGATAAATAACCTCTAGAAATTTTTGGTAATTGTAATTTAAATTCTTTTAAAACTCTCCAATCAAAGGAAGAAACTAAAATTCGATCGCTTAAATTAGAGACTTCTATTTCTTGCTTTACAAGTTTTACAATCTCAATAGGTTCAGGAACTAGATTGCTAATTAATGGACTAGACTTAAATTCTAAATTAATTATTAAATCTTCAGTTTCATAAGATTTTAATAATTTAAATAATTTGTTTAAATTTGGTATTCTCTGGTTTTCTAAACTTTTTTGATTTAAAAATCTTCTGCCATAACTAGATAATTTATTAACAGCTCCTATATCATAATTTAATAATTCTTTATAAGTTTTACTATTAATTTTCATATATTCATCTTCTATCCAATTACCATC
The DNA here is from genome assembly GCA_902545555.1 of uncultured Pelagibacteraceae bacterium. Taxonomy (GTDB): domain Bacteria; phylum Pseudomonadota; class Alphaproteobacteria; order Pelagibacterales; family Pelagibacteraceae; genus Pelagibacter. The sequence goes on along the minus strand of CACCGK010000012.1, from coordinate 16,562 downwards.
TAAGTCTTTAGTCTGATCTCTGTCTAAGAAAAAATCATGGGTAATTACTGGCACCGAATCTTTAGAAAATAAAATATCTACTTCTAATCCACTAAAATTATTATCAAATAAATATTTGAAACTCTCTAAAGTATTTTCAGGAAGATCACCTCTAGCTCCTCGATGACCATAAATTTTTATATGATTTGGTTTACTTAAAATCAAATTTAATTAACTCTTTTGCCAGTACTTTTATCAAAAATATAATATTTATTGTTCTCTATATTTACTCTTAAATTAGAATCTTTTTCAACAGTTTGATTTCCTGGACACCTATAACAAAAGTCTTTTTTATTTTTCAATTGACCATAAACAATATTATCCGAACCAAGCTGTTCCACTAAGTCTACTGTTAAATTAATTAAACCACTCTCAGATTGTACTAAATGCTCAGGTCTTATTCCTAATGTAACCTCACCCTCAAAGTCAGTATTAACATCTTTAATTTCAAAACCTTCTGCAGATAATGTTTTATTTTTTAAATTACCATTTAAAAAATTCATTTGAGGTGAACCAATAAAACCAGCAACAAATAAAGATTTTGGATTATCATATATCTCAATAGGAGTTCCAAGCTGTTCAATAATTCCATTATTAATTACTGCCAATCTGTCAGCAAGTGTCATGGCCTCAACTTGATCATGTGTAACAAATATACTTGTTACTCCAACCTTTTGTTGAAGTTTTTTAATTTCAAGTCTCATCTGAATTCTTAATTTTGCATCTAAGTTTGAAAGAGGTTCATCAAATAAGAATATTTTTGGATTTCTTACAATTGCTCTTCCCATAGCAACCCTTTGTCTTTGACCTCCAGATAACATTGAAGGTTTTCTCTGTAAATAATCTGAAATTTGTAACAGCTTAGCTGCATCATTTACTTTTTGCTCAATTGTTTCTTTATCAATTCCTCTGTTTTTTAAACCATAAGCCAAATTATTATACACATTCATATGTGGGTATAATGCATAGTTCTGAAACACCATTGCTACATCTCTCTCAGATGGATCAACTTCATTAATTAATTTTCCATCAAGATTAATATCACCCTCTGTAATGTCCTCTAAACCTGCAACCATTCTTAATAAAGTTGATTTTCCACATCCACTTGGTCCTACAAAAACCATAAACTCTCCTTCATCTACACTTAATGAAGTTTCGTGAACAGCCTTAGTTCCGTTTGGATAAATCTTAGTCACATTTTTTAAATCTAAAAAACTCATTTATTTCTCCGTTTGAATTAATCCTTTTATGAACCATTTTTGTAAAAATACTACCACTAAAACTGGTGGGATCATTGATAAAATTATATATGCAAATCTTTCTGCTGTTCTTGGCAAAGCAACTCCTTCATAGCTTTCTGTGTAAATAATTTTCATTCCCATTACAACAGTCCAATATTCTTCTGCAGTTGTCATTATTAGCGGCCATAAATATTGGCTATATCCATATACGAACATAAAGATAAACATTGCTGCTATCATAGTTTTTGATAGTGGTACCAAGAAATCTATGAAAAAACTCCAAGCATTTGCTCCATCTAATTTTGCCGACTCCAAAAGTTCATCTGGAATTGTTTTGTAAAATTGTCTGAAGAAAAAAGTTGCTGTAGCTGAAGCAACTAACGGAAGAATAAGGCCTGTGTATGAATTTGTTAAACCTAAATCAGATACAATTTTATAGCTTGGAAAAATTCTTACCTCCAAAGGAACAAGTAGAGTAATAAAGATTAACCAAAAAATTGGTACAGCTAATTTAAATCTATAATAAACCAAAGCATATGCTGACATTGCAGAAATAACTACTTTAAGTGTTGCAATCCCTAATGCCATTATAAAACTATTAATAAACATTTTTGCAGCAGTCACTTCTTCTGACCAACCACCTTTTTCATTTAAAACTTCGTTATAGTTTCTTGCTAGCTGATCACCTATATGAAACTTCATACCTTCCGTCAGTATAGTTATAGAGTCATGTGAAGAACTTGCAAAAGATATCCAAATAGGAACTACCATTAACAATACCCCTAATATTAAAATAATATGAGCAATTATTTGAAGTGGTTTAATTTTCATTTATCTTGAAAAACCCCCTTAATAAAATGTTTCTGCAACACAATTATAATTAAAATTGGTGGAACCATAGACATCATCACAAAAGCAAAACGATGAACAATAGAACCTGACATCATTTTTAATCCCATAACCACTGTCCAATATTGCTCTGAAGTTGTTACCAATAGCGGCCATAAGTATTGATTGTAACCAAAAACAAACATAAATATTAACATCGCTACAATCATCGTTTTTGACAAAGGAATTAAAAAATCAACAAAAAATCTCCAGGTATTTGCCCCATCAAGTTTTGCAGACTCAAGTAATTCATCTGGAACAGTTTTATAAAATTGTCGAAAGAATAATGTTGCTATAGCTGATGCTGAAATTGGAACTATTAATCCAAAGTAAGAATTTACTAAATTAAGTTCAGCCATTACTGAATAAGTAGGAAAAATTCTTAACTCTAGTGGTACTAATATCGTGATAAAAATTATCCAAAACAATAATGTTGCATGTTTTATTCTATAATAAACCAATGCGTAGGCAGCCATTAAAGATGTGACAACGGATAGAATTGCAACTCCCGTAGCCATTAAAAAACTATTAAAAAACATTTTTAATGCTGTTATCTCTTTAAAGAAACCACCCTGATATAATAAAACCCGTAAGTAATTTTCATAAAAGCTATCTCCTAAAAACATTTGGAGACCATTCATATTAATCATTGAACTTGTGTGCGTTGAGCTAGCAAAAATCATCCACACAGGAAGTACCATGATAAGTATTCCAATGATTAAAATTAAATGTGAAAAACTTGATGTGATAAATCTAGTCATTAATTATAATGTATTTTCCCTTCGATATATCTAAATTGAAAAATTGTAATTACTAATACAATCAACATCATCATTATTGATTGAGCTCCAGCACTTCCTAAATCTAATCCTCTAAATCCATCCATGTAGGCTTTATAAACTAGAGTTCTTGTTTCACCTGAAGGAGCACCTATGGTTGTAGTATCAATAATTCCAAATGTATCAAAGAAAGCATAGGTTATATTAATAATTATTAAGAAGAATGTAGTTGGCATTAATAATGGGAATGTAATTGTCCAAAATCTTCTAAAACTATTTTTACAATCAATCATTGATGCTTCAATTACAGATTTTTGTATAGCTTGAAGACCTGCCAAGAAGAAAATAAAATTAGCACTGATTTGCTTCCAAGAACCAGCTATTATTACATAAATATACGAGTCAAAAACACTCTCGTACCAATTGAAACCCCAAAGTTCGTGAAATAAATGATAAAGGAGCCCAAATCTTTCACTAAAAAAATAATTTGCCATTACACCAACAACCGCAGGCGCAATTGCATAAGGCCAAATTAAAAGTGTTTTGTAAGTGCTTTTACCATGTATTACATTATTGGCCTGAACGGCAAGCAGCAAACCGATTGAGCCGGTAATTAATGTAATTACAAAACTATAAATAATAGTAAATTTGAAAGCTATAAAATAAGCTGGATCATCAAAAATAAATAAAAAATTATCAAACCATACAAACGTCGCTCCAAATCCAAAAGCATCTTGCATTGTAAATGCATCTCTGAAGGTTTGTATGATTGGCCAATATAAAAAAATTAATAAAATTCCTAACTGTGGTGCTAAAAATAAATATTGTGAATAGCTAGATTTAAATTGGACTTTTTTCATATAAGTAAAATAAAAAATAAGGAGGGTAAATCAACACCCTCCTTATTTAAATTATTAATTATAAAGTTTTAGCGAATTGTTTTAACAATTTAGCTGCACCTTTATCCATGTTCTGCAATCCTTTTTCGATTGATATTTTGCCGTTTAACATTGGCTCAACATTTTCGTAAATTACTTCACGAATTTGTGGCCAATTACCAGCTCTATATCCACCAGGAATAGTCGAACCTTCTAAGCTTAATTGTTCACCAACTGCTTTATGATATGGAGAAGCTCTATAGAAATTTATAGTTTCAGCTAACTCTATTCCACCTTTAGTTACTGCAGAGTAACCAGTCATATTGTGATAATACAGATCCATCTCTGGAGAACCCATAAATTCTATAAATTTAGCAAGTCCTTTGTACTCTTCCTCAGTATGACCATTTAAGATCCAGTTAGCAGCACCACCGATAAACGTTGGATACTCTTTACCACCAGTTACAGAATCCCAGTAAGGAATATGGTTTACTGTAAAGTTAGGTACAACACCTTTCATTCCACCGAACGAAGCAGCTGAACCAAACCAAAATGCAGCTTCACCAGCTATAAATGGAGCTTGGTTATCTCCCCACGCTCTTCCTTTATAACCATAAAAGCCTTTTTCATACCATTCCTTGACTTTTTTCCAATGCATTACAAATGCATCTGTTTCAGCAAATAAAGTTTTTGTTGGAACAGCATCGTAACCATTGTTTCCATCAGTCATAAGTAGATTATGTCTTGAAAAGAAATTTTCTGTCCATATCCAAGGAAAGTGACTTTGAACTAAAGGTATGTATCCGGCAGCTTTAATTTTTGGAGCTATAGCCTCAAACTCTTCATAAGTTTTTGGAACTGACTCAATTCCTACTTTTTTCAATATGTCCATGTTTGCATACATCAAACAAGTTGAGCTATTGAAAGGCACACCAATCATTTTTCCATCAGAGTCTGCATAGAAATTTTTAATGCCTGGAATATAATTGTCAGCATCTACATCAATGCCATATTTCTCTGCCATTTCTTCAAAACCGATGACAACACCATTTTTTACTTGCGCTACCATTATTGCAGCACCAGCATCATAAACCTGTGAATAGTGTGGTTGATCTCCTGCTCTAAATGCAGCAATAGTTGCCGCCATGTTATCTTCATAACTTCCTTTTCCTGTAGGAATGACCGTATATTGATCTTGTGAAGCGTTAAATCTATTTGCAATTTCAATAATTACATCACCAAGAAAACCGCTGTTTCCGTACCACCAATGAATTTCTGTTTTTGAATAACTGTGTGATGTAAAAGAGAAAGTAAATAGAATTGTTAAAACACTAAGTATTTTTTTCATATCTATCCTTCTGTTAAGTTTAGTTTATTTTATTTTTTATTAATAATTAATTAATGTTAAGGTATTATGAAATTGTAAATAATTTCATTTAAAAATTTTAAATTTCTAAAAGAGGTTGTATATTTTTAAAAAATCATGATTTAAATGTCTAAAATTTTTGATTTATTCATAATAGGTGGCGGTATAAACGGCGCAGGTATTGCAAGGGATGCTGCAGGTAGAGGTTTATCAGTTTGTTTAGCTGACAAAGGTGAGATTGGAGGAGCAACCTCATCTTGGTCGACGAAATTAATACATGGTGGTCTTCGTTATTTAGAAAATTATGAATTCAAATTAGTTAGAGAATCTCTCAAAGAAAGAGAAATTGTTTATAAAATTGCTAAACATATTTCCAAACCGATTCCTTTTATAATTCCTTATGCAGATAAAATTCGACCAGCCTGGTTAATTAAATTTGGTTTGTTTTTGTACGACAATTTAGGTGGCAAAAGCAATATACCAAAATCAAAAAAATTTGATCTTACAAAAAAATATTCAAATATTCTTAAAGAAAAATATAAAACTGGTTTTCAATATTTTGACATTCAAATTGATGATAAAAAATTAACAAAGTTAAACGCTCAAGATGCAAAAAGAAACAACGCTAAAATACTAGAATATAACAAAGTTAAAAAAGCTGAAATTATTAATAATGAGTGGGTCATTAGTCTTCAAAATGGAAAAAAAATAAAATCAAAAGTTTTAATCAATGCATCTGGACCATGGATAAATGAAACTTTAAATAAAAATATAAAAATAAAATCTAAGAAAAAAATAAGACTGGTTAAAGGAAGTCATATCATTACAAAAAAATTGTACAAAGAAAACGTTGCATTCACATTTCAAAATACAGATAAAAGAATAATATTTGTGTTACCTTATAAAGGGAAGTTTTCTTTAATTGGAACAACTGAAGTGGAAGTGAAATCACCAGAAAATAAAGGGATATCTAAAAAAGAAATTAGCTATTTAATTAATTCAGTAAACAATTACTTAAAAAAACAAATCAGAACAAAGGACATCGTAGATACTTATTCAGGAATACGACCTTTAATTGAAGACTTTAATTCAGCTTCAAAAGTTACAAGGGATTATGTTTTTGATCTAAAAATTATTAAAAAATTGCCTTTATTGAATATCTATGGAGGAAAACTTACCACCTACAGAAAATTGTCCGAAAAAGTTCTTGTTGATCTAAAAAGGTTTTTACCTAAGACAAAAAAAGGTCCATGGACACACAAAAAGAAGCTTTTTTGATTTCCATTCCCTAAAAAGAAACATTATGTTTCTATCTTTGAACTTCAATAAAATTAAATCACATTAAAGTTTATTGTAATAAATCTTTAACAAAACATTCATATAAATTTTGAATGTCATTTTTAAAAAAATATCTAAAGTGGATCAGTACACTCTTGGTGTTAACTGGTATTTTACTTACAAATCTTAATATTTACCCGCTGAATATTTATTTTCATGGACTTGGTGTTGTCGGATGGACAATTTCAGGTTTCTTATTAAAGGATAAGGCCATTTTAACTAACTTTGGATTACAAATTCCTTTATTTGTAATCGGTATTTATAAAATTATTTTTTAATGAAAAATATTTTATTTGTATGCACAGGAAATTCAGCAAGAAGCATTATAGCTGAGAGTATTATCAATAATGAATACTCAAATAAATTTAAAGCTTTTAGTGCTGGTAGTAATCCATCTGGAACAATTAATATTGATGTTAGAAGTTTTTTAGAGAAAAATAAAAATTATGATCTAACTAATTATAGTTCTAAAAACTTTGAAGAGTTTATAAATAATGAAATAAAAATGGATCATGTAATAACAGTATGTAATAACGCAAATAATGAGGTATGTCCTATTTGGCCTGATAAAAACCAAATTATACACTGGAATATAGACGATCCAGTGGCTAAACTTCAAACTGCAAATAACGAAGAAAAGCAAATAATCATTAGAAACACTTTTAATATTATAAGCAATAAAATTAAAGATTGGCTAGATGAAAAATAAAAATAAATATTTTCTTTCAGAATTTATTGGAAGTTGCTTTCTAGTAATGATCATAGTTGGGTCAGGTTTAATGGCAGAAAATCTTACCAATGATACAGCGGTAATGCTAATTGCAAATACTATAGCAACTGGAGCTGGATTGTTTGTGCTAATAACTGTTTTTGCTGATGTGTCTGGGGCTCATTTCAATCCATTTGTAAGTATTGCTATGACAATTACAGGAAAGTTAAAAAAACGTCTTCTACCCTTTTATATTTCAGCTCAGATCCTAGGATGTTTGTTAGGTGTGGCTTTAGCTAATTTCTTTTTTGAACATCAGATTTTTGAATTATCGACAAAATCAAGAGATGGTATCTACATTTTTGTATCAGAAATTATTGCTACTTTAGGACTAATAATCATTATTTTTGGATCCATGAAGTCAGGTAAAATTACCGTAGCTGCATCTGTTGGGTTATATATTACAGCTGGTTATTGGTTTACTTCATCAACATCCTTTGCAAATCCTGCTGTAGCAATAGCAAGAACATTCACAGAGTCTTTTACTGGTATAAGTTATTTAAACACTCCTTTTTATATAGTTGCTGAATTAATTGGTATGTTAATTGCTGTTTTTATTGCAAAAAAATTATTCTTAAAAAAAAATTAAAAAATTTTAAAGTTATAATAAATACGCCCGATAAAATTAATCGAGCGTATATTAAGGGGTGGATTGATAATTAAGTATTTAAATATTTTATAATTTATTTATGTAATAAAAATGAATGAAATATTTATTTTTTATTAAAAATTTATTACAAAGAAACTATTATTAAACTAATAGTTGTGTTTTTTTTTAAAGAGTTTAACTATTTGAATATAATACTCTTGGTTCTAAAAATAATTCTCGTGCAAGAGCTTTAAATCTTTTTGTAACTTGTTTAGAAATTATTTCTTGATGTTGTGCTGGAATTTTTAAAAATACAGAGTTACCTCTTTTATACAATTTAAATTCCTCTAAGAAGATAGTTGAAATAGATGTAAGTGAGTGAGCAAATCTTAAGGCTGCACCAACTTGTTTACTAGAAAAAATTTCATTATTATTTAAAAATGTCAAATATTCTATTTTAGGGTTGTATTTAATGCTGCAGTACCTCCAATAACATGAAAGAGCTATCTGAATTCTTTCTTTATGTGAAAGTCTCAATAAAGGGGTATTTAATGTTTCTTGAAAAACTAATTCTGCCTTTTGAAAAGCACCAAGTCCCCAATCCATATGACTTAAAACACAAGCCAAATTAAGTAATTTTTCATTAAAATGTTCATTACCCTCAAATACAGGTTTGATAAATTCATGATATTTTTTGTAAGTTAATCCCAAATCACCTCTTTTCTTAGAAATATATTCTAATGATTTCTCAAAAACTTGAGAGTTATCAATATTTTTAAAGTAATCTTTTGCTAGAGATCCCTCTCTAATTCCGCTTATAGAACATATTATGTTTTTTGGATTTGTTACATTCATGATCTCATCTAATATTATAGAGCTGTATGGTAGATAAGGTGTTCTAGATTTAGATATATATTCAACTGTTTTTAGTTTTGCTTTATTGAAAGATGCAATTTTTTCTAAAAATGATGATATAGTTTCATAATTTACCGAATACTGATGAATTATGTGGACAGGGTGTTTATTTTGAAACAAATGAAGTTTAAATAAAGCTCTCCATGTTCCACCTACTAAATATAGATTTTCAAATTTTTTTTTAGATAACCATTTCTCGTCTTTGAAAAGTTTTTTTATATATTTAGAAAGGTTTCTCTTTTTTACAATTGGATTATTAATTAATCTTAAAACACCTAAAGGAAAAGATGTTTTATTAGTAATCAAACCATTTTCAACTCTAGCCAATTCTAAACTACCTCCACCTAGATCAGCAACTAACCCATCTACATTATCAAATCCAATTTTAACACCTTCTGCTGAACAAATTGCTTCTTCTTCACCGCTTAAGATTTCTATATTTTTCTTAAAAAGGTTTTCTACATATTCAATAAATGGTTTTGAATCGGTTGCCTCTCTTAAAACTGCAGTTGCTATTATTTTTAAATTAACAATTTTAGAAACATTTAAAATCTCTGAAAATCTCTTCAATACTTTTTGAGCGTAATCAACTCCAGACTTATGAAGTTTTCTTGATTTATCTAAATTTTTACCAAGTTCACAAACAGCTTTTTCATTAAAAAAAGGCACACGAGAAGAGCTGAAATCTTCATAAATTAGCATCCTAATAGAATTAGAACCTATATCAATAACTGCTAATTTGGCAGGTTTTAATTTTAAATTTTGTTTATTTTTATAAACTTTAATTTCCACTTTTAATTAATCTTAAGTTTAATTTTTTTGGTTTTATTTTTAATTTAGCTTTACCTCTTCCAGATAAACTAGGATTATTCATAAAATAATCATGAGCTGAAAAAGAATCATTCTCACTATATTTAATTTTTTTATAATTTCCACTAACATCAAGTTCCCAACTTTGTTTTTTATCTAAAAAATTAGCTAACATAATTTGATCAAGAACTTGCTCGTGGACTGTTTGATTTTCAATTGGAACTAGAAGTTCTACTCTTCGATTTAAATTTCTTGGCATTAAGTCTGCTGATGAAATAAAAACTTTTGCATCTCTACTAGGCATTGTTTCTCCATTTGCAAAACAATAAATTCTTGAATGTTCCAAAAATCTTCCAATCATGCTTTTAACTATTATATTTTCAGATTTATCTTTAACTCCAGGTCTTAAACAACAAACACCTCTTACAAATAAAAATATCTTTACTCCAGCATTTGAAGCTTCGTAAAATTTATCAATTATCGCTGGATCTACTAAGGAATTCATTTTGGCCCATATTTCACCTTTTTTACCTTTTTTGACATTTGCTATCTCGTTAGCAATACATTTGTTTAAAGTTTCCCTAAGATTAATTGGTGATATAGATATTTTACTAAGATTTCGTGGTTTTGAATAACCAGTTACATAATTAAAAAATTTTTCCACATCAGTTGCTATTTTTTTATCAGAGCTAAATAAAGATAAGTCAGTATAAATTTTTGCATTAACTGGGTGATAATTGCCAGTTCCCAGATGTATATAAGTTTGAATTTTTCCCTGCTCTTTTCTTAATATTAAAGATGATTTTGCATGTGTTTTATATTTTGCAAAACCATAAACTATTTGAATTCCTGCCTTTTCTAAACTTCTTGAAAGTTGAATGTTTGCTTCTTCATCAAATCTTGCTTTGATCTCTATTAAAGCAGTCACTGTCTTTCCATTTTCAGCTGCTGTTATTAAGGCTTTAACAATTGGAGAGTCTAAAGTTGTTCTGTATAGGGTTTGTTTAATTGCTATAACTTTTTTATCATATGCGGCTTGATTTAAAAACTCAATGACAGCATCAAATGTTTCAAAAGGGTGATGAACTATCAAATCTTTTTTTTTTATAGTATCAAAAAAATTATTATTAAATTCCTTTAATCTCTCAACCTCTCTAGGATTGAAATTTTTAAATCTTAATTTAGAATTTTTAATTTTACAAACTTGGTCGATATCTTGAATTCCAACAATGCCTTCTATTTCGTAGATGTATTCAGATTTCACGTTTAACTTATTGGTTATAAACTTAATTAATTCATTATTACTATTTTTTAAAATTTCTAAACGTACTATGTCACCTGTTCTTCTTCTTTTTAATGCCAATTCAAAAGATCTTACTAAATCTTCAGCTTCCTCTTGAATTTCAACGTCACTATCCCTTATAACCCTAAATAACATTTTTTTATCTAAATCATGATCAGGGAAAATTTCAGAAGCAAAAAAACTTATAACATCATCAATAATTAAAAATTTTTTAAAACTTTTATTTCCATCTATTTCAATAAATCTTGATAAAGCTTTTGGAATTACTATTATTGCATTTAAAACTCTTTTTTTATTTTTCTTATTTAATCTCATAACTAATGCTCTTCCTTGATTTGCAATAAATGGAAAGGGATGAGCTGGATCTATTGCTGATGGTGTTAGCAGAGGGTAAATTTCTTCATTAAAAATTTTAAATAATCTTTTCTGATCCGATTTACTTAAATTTTCAGGTTTAACTATACTTATATTTGCTTTTTTTAATTGAAAAATTAAATCTCTATATATTTTATTTTGTTTATTAAGAAGATTATTTGTTTCCAAAATAACTTCACTCATTTGTTCATCAGGAGTAAGACCATCAGAGCTAAGAGAATCTACCTCTTGCTTGATTTGGCTATATAAACCTGCGACACGTACCATAAAGAATTCATCTAAATTTGATCCAGCTATAGATAAAAATTTAATTCTTTCATAAAGTGGGTTTTCAATATTTTGGGCTTCTAGAAGAACTCTGTCGTTGAATTTGAGCCAAGACAATTCTCTATTTATGTATTTAGATTTAAGTATTTCTTTATCTTGTTTTTTTAACGCAGTCATATATTTAAACTTTATGCTCAAATTATACGTTATGCGTCATGCAAAATCTAGCTGGGACCATCCAAATCTTGAGGATCATGAAAGACCTTTAAGTAAGCGTGGCAAGAAAAATGCAAAAAAGATTTGTGAATTTTTTGTTAAAAAAAAATATAAGTTTGATTACATATTACTTTCATCATCAAAAAGAACAAAGAAAACGTTAAAAATTTTATTAAAAAAAATAGAAAAACCAAAAAAAATTATTTCTTCAAAAAAATTATACCTATCAAGTGAAGATAAAATTATAGATATAATAAAAAAAACACCTAAAAAATTTAAATCTGTGCTTTTAATTAACCACGAGCCTGCTGTTAGAAATCTAGTAAGATCACTGACAAAAAATCATAACAACAATCATTTTAAGTTATTAAACTATAAATTTCCAACATCAGCTTTTGCAAAAATTTATTTTGATTTTAATGAATGGAATAAATTAGATGGAAATGGTTTAATTAAGGAATTTATGAGACCTAAAGACCTTCAAGATTCTAAAGAATAACCTGCTGATCTTACAGTTCTAATTAATGGTTTGGTTTTATCTATATTAATAGCTTGTCTTAATCTTCTAATATGTACATCGACTGTTCTAGATTCTACATAAATGTTTTCACCCCAAACATTGTTTAATAGTTGTTCTCGTGAATATACTCTTTTTGGATTTTTGATAAAAAAATCTAATAATTTAAATTCTGTAGGTCCTAAAGTTATTTCAACATTATTTCTATAAACTCTTTTTGTTATTCTATCTATTTTTAGATCTGTAAATTCAACAACATCAGCAGATGATTGTGGTTTTGATCTTCTAAGTAGTGATTTAATTCTTGCATTAAGTTCTTTTTGACTAAATGGCTTTGTTACATAATCATCTGCACCTGTATCAAAAGCTCTTAATTTGTCCTCTTCCTCACCTTTTGCTGTCAACATTATTACAGGTATGTCGTTATACTTTTTGTCTTTTTTTAAATTCTTACATATTTCAACACCCGACAAATCTGGCAACATCCAATCCATTAATATTAAGTCAGGATGCTTATCTTTAATTTGTTTAAGTGCATCTTCACCATTTTCGGAATAGCTTACTTTGTGACCTTCTTTTTCAAGATTATATTTTAGCAGCGTTACTATTGAAGTTTCATCTTCAGCAATAAACACATGAGCAGACATCTATTACTTTTCTCCTGTTACTATTGGCTCTGTTCCTTTTGGACGATCTCCTTCTAAATACTCTCCTGTAACTAAATAATATACCTGCTCTGCAACGTTTGTTGTGTGATCACCGATACGTTCAATATTTTTAGTAACAAATAATAAATGAGTACCATCATCTAGATTTTTTTCGTTTTCCTTCAAATATTTTATTACTTCTTGCATACATAAATTTGTTAAATCATCTATTTGTTCATCACCTTCCCAAACATTTATAGCCATAGCAGATGACCTATCTAAATATGCATCCAAAATAGATTTGAGTTGTTTTTGAACATTAGAAGAAACTCTTACCAAAGCTTCGGTCAAATTTTTTGGTAAATTTTCATTTAATAATAATGTTCTTTTTGAAATATTCTTTGCCAAATCACCTATTCGTTCTAAATCAGATGAAATTTTCAATGCGGTTACAGTTTCTCTTAAATCTATTGCCATTGGTTGTCTTAAAGCAATTAGATTTACCACCTGTTGCTCTATTAAAGTTTCAAACTTATCTATTTTTTCGTCATCTTTTATAACAGCTTCCGCATTATCACTATTTCTTGTGGTAATGGCTTGAATAGCCTTGCCTAATGACTCCTCGCAAAAACCACCCATTTTAATTATATTACTATTTAAATTTTTAAGTTCTTCCTCGTAAGACTTAACCGTATGTGGTGCTTCAACCATTATCCAAACCTCCCTGTAATATAATCCTGAGTTCTTTTATTTTCAGGATTCTTAAATATTTTATCAGTAGAACCATGTTCTATCAATTCTCCTAAATGAAAAAAGCCTGTGTTTTGGGATACTCTTGCTGCTTGAGCCATTGAATGAGTAACTATTATAATAGTATGGTCTTTTTTTAACTCATCAATTAGTTCTTCTATTTGAGCTGTAGCAATAGGATCTAAAGCAGAACAAGGCTCGTCCATAAGAATAACTTCAGGTTTAACTGAAATAGCCCTTGCTATGCATAATCTTTGCTGTTGTCCACCAGACAAACCAGTTCCTGGTTCATGAAGTCTATCTTTGACCTCTTCCCATAACGCTGCTTTTTTTAAGCTATTTTCAACTATTTCATCCATTTCATTTTTTGATTGAGCCATGCCATGAATTGTTGGGCCATAAGAAATGTTTTCATAAATAGTTTTAGGAAAAGGATTTGGTTTTTGAAAAACCATACCAATTTTTTCTCTTAATCTAACTACATCACAACTCTTGTCATTGATATCAAAATCATTGATAATAATCTGACCTTTAACTCTGCATATATCAATCACATCATTCATTCTATTAAGACATCTTAAAAAAGTAGATTTACCACAACCTGAAGGACCAATTAGTGCTGTAACCTGATTTTCTTCAATATCTAAGTTTATATTGAATAGAGCTTGTTTCTTTCCATAGAAAACATCTACATTTTTTGAATTTATCTTTATCATCTTAACTCCATTTTTTTTCAAATTTATGTCTAATTATTTGTGCAAACAAATTCATTATGATTAAAAATCCCAATAGGACCATAATACAAGCAGAAACTTTCTCGACAAATCCTCTTTCAGCACTCTCTGCCCATATATAAATTTGTACAGGCAAACTTGCAGCTGGATCTAAAGGAGATCCTGGAATTGTATTTACAAAAGCTACCATACCAATCAATATCAAAGGTGCAGTTTCACCTAAAGCTTGAGCCAAGCCAATAATTGTACCTGATAAAGTTCCTGGCATAGATAATGGCACTGTATGATGCATTGTAGTTTGCATTTTACTAGCGCCCATTGCAAGTGCAGCCTCTCTTATACTTGGAGGAACTGCTTTTAAAGATGCTCTACAGGCAATAATTATTGTTGGCAATGTCATCAACGATAAAGTTATTCCACCAACTAGAGGTGTTGATCTAGGTAACTGAAATACAGCCAGCAAAATACCTAGTCCCAAAAGACCAAAAACAATTGATGGAACGGCTGCTAAGTTATTTATATTTACCTCAATAAAATCAGTAAATCTATTTTTTGGTGCAAATTCCTCTAAATAAATAGCTGCTAGCACTGCAACAGGAAATGCAATAACTAAACAAACTAAAATAGAAAAAATCGATCCCATAAATGAGCTTGCTATACCAGCTAATTCAGCCTCTCTTGAATCTGGGTATGTAAAAAAACTTAAATTGAATTTACTTTCAATTCTTCCCTGTTCTACAAGTTGATCAAAAATCTTTAATTGATAATCTGTAACTCTTCTTTGATCTTCGGGTAAATCCCTTGGATAATTGCCTTTAAATACTTGATCTAAATCATCTGAAGCAGTTAAGTAAACATCTTTAGTTTTTCCAATTAATGAAGGGTCATTTAAAAGCTCCCTTTTAATCTCTCTTTCAAAAAAGTAAGAGACCATTCTCTTCAGATCATTTTGTTGTTTTTCTGAGGCACTTTTATCTAAATTAAACATTGTTTGTAAAGCTAGATCAAAATAATCTGCATCCTCTAAGTCTTCTTTAGAAGGATTTTCGTCAAGGTACATGGTTTCAGCATCAAAGGTGACTGGTACAATCAACCAAGTTTTCTGAAACGCTGTATAGCCAGTAGAAAAGATTTTAAAAATAAAAATTGTTAAAAATAATAGAGCTAAAAAAATTGCGCTTTTCCCATAAAATTGAAATCTTTTTTCGGCCCTATATCTAGAATTTAGGAGTTTTTCTTTATTTTTATTCATATTTTTCCCTATATTTTTTAACAACTCTTAATGCAAAAATATTTAAACTAAGTGTTACCAAAAACAATGTCATACCTAGTGCAAATGCTGCCTGGGTTTTAGGATCTCCAAAGGCCTGATCTCCAATTAATATTACGACAATTTGAGCAGTGATAGTTGAAGTAGATTCTAAAGGGTTAAATGTTAAGTTGGCTGCAAGGCCTGAAGCCATAACTACAATCATTGTTTCTCCAACAGCTCTGGAAACACCTAGCAAGATAGAACCAACAATTCCTGGTAATGCTGCTGGAAAAATAACTTTTTTTATTGTTTCTGATTTAGTAGCCCCCATTGCATAACTACCATCTCTTAAACTTTGAGGAACACTAGTAATAACGTCATCACTCAAACTAGATATAAACGGAATAATCATTATCCCCATTACACCCCCTGCAGCTAGAGCACTCTCTGCAGATACTTCTAATCCCATTGCCGTTCCTATATCTTTAAGGAATGGTCCAACTGTTAAAGCTGCAAAAAAACCATAAACTACAGTTGGTATGCCTGCTAAAATTTCAATTAAAGGTTTTGCATATTGTCTTACTTTGGTTGAAGCGTATTCAGCTAAATAAATTCCACTCATCAATCCAATTGGTATAGCAACACACATTGCAATTAATGCTATAAAAAATGTTCCTGCAAAAATTGGTACAGCCCCAAATGTATCAGAATACATTGATGGATCCAAAGGCTCAGAAGCATCTCTCACAAATGCTTTAGCTGGATACCAATGAGTTCCAAAAATAAAATCAAACAAGGGAATTACTTTAAAAAAATCGATAGTTTGAAATATTAATGAAAAAACAATTCCAATAGTTGTTAATATAGCTGCCAAAGAAGCTGTAAATAA
>CACCGK010000011.1 GCA_902545555.1 uncultured Pelagibacteraceae bacterium | reverse complement strand
AATCTCAAAAAAAAAGAAAACAAACAGCAATAATTGCAAAAGATACGAGATTGTCTGGATATACACTTGAACCAGCTCTTGTCTCAGGTTTGGCTTCAGCTGGTATGCATGTTTATATCCTAGGACCCTTACCAACTAATGCGTTGGCTATGTTAACAAAAGAGATGAAGGCAAATATGGGTATAATGATTACTGCTTCTCATAATCCACATTTTGACAATGGTTTAAAATTGTTTGGTCCTGATGGAATGAAATTATCAGATAAAATAGAGAAAAAAATTGAAAGTCTGATTGATAAGAAAATCTCAAAAAATCTCTCACATTCTGAAAAATTAGGAAGAGTTAAAAGATTAGAATCAGGCACCAAAAATTATATTAAAATATTAAAAAAAAATTTCACAAAAGAGTTCAATTTAAGAGGTCTAAGAATAGTAATCGATTGTGCAAACGGTGCTGGTTATAAGGCAGGTCCTGAATTATTGAAATCATTAGGAGCTAAAGTGATAGCAATAGGTGTAAAACCAAATGGTTTAAATATTAATAAAAAATGTGGATCAACTTTTCCAAGAAACATTAGATCTGCTGTAAAAAAATATAAAGCACATATTGGAATATCTTTAGATGGAGATGCTGACAGAATTATAATGTGTGACGAGAAAAGCAATATAATTGATGGAGATCAAATTATAGCTGCTTTAGCTACAAGATGGAAAAATAAAAAAATGTTAAAAGGGGGAGTTGTTGGAACATTAATGTCAAATTATGGTTTAGAAAAATATTTTAAATCTAAAGGAATAAAATTTTTGAGGGCAAATGTTGGAGATAGATATGTTAAAGAAAAAATGCAAAAATATAATTTTAATTTAGGTGGTGAACAATCAGGACATATTATTTTAGGTAAATTTGCAACCACAGGAGATGGTTTGTTAGTAGCTTTAGAAGCTCTTTTTGCTTTAAGAAAAGGAAAAAAGGCAAGCGAATTTTTTGAACAATTTAAGAAAACACCTCAACTTTTAAAAAATATTGAGGTAAAAGATAAAAATATTATTAACAAACCAGAGATAAAAAAAATTATAAAAAATGCAGATAAATTAATTAAAGGTAAAGGAAGAATTTTAGTAAGAAAATCAGGCACAGAGTCTAAAATAAGAGTAATGGGTGAAAGTGAAAACAAAGCTCTCCTAAATAAATGTGTGAACATGATTACGAAAAAAATTAAATAAATTGAAACCTAATTCTAAAATTTTAGTTATTGCAGGATCTGACTCATCTGGTGGAGCAGGTATTCAAGCTGATATCAAAACTATCACTGCTCTTGGTTCATATGCAATGACAGCAATAACTGCAGTTACATCACAAAATACCACAGGTGTAAAATCAATTGTTGGGATTAATCCAAAAGAAATTTTTAATCAAATTATTTATAGTTGTAAAGATATAAGACCTGATGCAATAAAAATTGGTATGCTGCATTCTTCAGAGGTTATTAGAATAGTATTAAAAGCTTTAGATGTAATTAAAGTTAAAAAAATCGTATTAGACCCAGTAATGGTTGCTAAAGGAGGGGCTAAATTGATAGATAGTAAAGCTATTCAATTTTTAAAATTAAAACTAATTAAAAAAGTATCACTTATTACTCCCAATATTCCTGAAGCAGAAATTTTAACTAAAACAAAAATTATAACAAAAGAGGATATGATTTTTGCTGCTAATAAACTTATATGTTTAGGAGCTAAAAATGTACTTATAAAAGGTGGCCATTTAAAATACAAAGATGTAATAGATATTTTAATAAACTCAAAAGATATAAAGATCTTTAAAAGTGAGCGTCACAAAACAAAGAATACTCATGGTACAGGTTGCACTTTATCTAGTTCAGTTACAACCTTTTTATCATGTGGAAAAACAGTAAACAAATCTTGTGAGCTTGGAATTAAATATGTAAATTCTGCAATAAAATCAAACCCGAAATATGGAAAAGGTCATGGCCCAATTAACCACCTCACTTCCTTAAATGTAAATAGAAAATTTAAATAATGAAAAATATAGTTGTTGTTGGATCTCAATGGGGTGACGAAGGCAAAGGAAAAATCGTTGATTGGTTATCTGAACAGGCTGATATTGTAATAAGATTCCAAGGAGGTCATAATGCTGGCCATACTTTAGTAATTGATGGTGTTACGTATAAATTGAGATTATTGCCATCTGGAATAGTCAGAAAAAGTAAAATTTCAATTATTGGCAACGGAGTTGTCGTAGATCCATGGGCTTTATTAGAGGAAATAGAAGAAATAAAATCTAAAGGTGTAGAAGTAAATGTAAATAATTTTATTATTTCGGAGTCTGCAAATTTAATTTTGCCCTTTCATAGAGAAATGGATGAGATTAGAGAGGATTCAGCAGGCAAAAGCAAAATAGGAACTACAAGACGTGGAATAGGACCAGCATACGAAGATAAAGTTGGAAGAAGATCTATAAGAGTTATGGATCTAAGATCTGAAAAAAATTTAGATCAAAGACTCGACTCTGTATTAATCCATCATAATGCGATTAGAAAAGGTCTAGGAAAAAAAATTTTTGAAAAAGATCAGCTTAAATCTGATTTGCTTAAAATAGCACCTAAAATATTAGAATTCTCTCAGCCAGTTTGGCTAAAGATTGATCAGTTTAAAAAACAAAAAAAGAAAATTTTATTCGAAGGAGCACAAGGAATTTTACTTGATGTAGATCATGGAACTTATCCTTTTGTAACCTCATCTAATACTGTTGCTTCAAGCGCTGCAACAGGAACTGGTTGTGGCCCTAATTCGATAAGTTATGTTCTTGGCATTACCAAAGCTTATACAACAAGAGTTGGAGAAGGACCTTTTCCTACCGAGTTAACAGACAATGTCGGTGAACTTTTAGGAACACGCGGAAAGGAATTTGGAACTGTCACAAGTAGAAAAAGAAGATGTGGATGGTTCGATGGTGTTTTAGTAAGGCAAACTATTAAAGTTTCAGGGATTGATGGTATTGCTTTAACGAAATTAGATGTGCTTGATGAACTAGATGAAATTAAAATGTGTATTGCTTATGATCTTGATGGCAAAAGATTAGATTATTTACCTGCCGCTGTTGAAGACCAGACAAAAATAAAACCAATTTATGAAACTTTTCCAGGTTGGAAAGTTTCTACAAGAGGAGTCAAAAATATGGACTCATTACCTGAAAATGCAAAAAAATATATTTTTTCTATTGAAGATTTTATTGGTGCAAAGGTATCAAGTATCTCAACTAGTCCAGAAAGAGATGATACTATTTTAATTAAAAACCCTTTTGAAGTTTAATTTGCGGGTAAAAGATTTTTTGATTTAGCTAAAAGAAGCATGTGCTTTTGGAGTTTTTCAAAAGCTTTATTTTCTATTTGTCTAACTCTTTCTCTACTAATTTTATATTTTTTACTTAAATCTTCTAGAGTGGTTGGATCATCATTTAGTCTTCTTGAGTATAGAATTTCTCTTTCTCTATCGTTAAGAACTTTAATAGAGTCTTTTAATAAATCTTTTCTTTGTTCCATTTCCTCGTGGTGAGCAAATTTTAAGTCATGATCAAGTTCTTTATCAACCAACCAATCTTGCCACTCATCACCATCTTCCCCAACTTGAGCATTTAGCGAGAACTCCTTTCCAGAAAGCCTTCTATTCATTGAAACGACTTCTTCTTTACTTACATCGAGCTTATTAGCTATATGATCAACATGTTCATCTCTTAAGTCACCTTCAGTTTCTGGAGAAATTTGATTTTTAATTTTCTTTAAATTAAAAAACAATTTTTTTTGAGCAGTAGTAGTTCCAATTTTGACAAGGCTCCAAGATCTTAAAATATATTCTTGGATAGAAGCCTTAATCCACCACATTGCATAAGTTGCCAATCTAAAACCTTTTTCTGGTTCAAATTTCTTAACAGCTTGCATAAGACCTACATTTCCTTCTGAAATCATCTCATTAATAGGCAAACCATATCCTTTGTAGCCCATAGCAATTTTTGCAACTAATCTTAAATGACTAGTGACAAGTTTTTCTGCAGCTTTAATATTACCAGTAGTTTTCCAATTTTTTGCTAGCATATATTCCTCTTCTGCAGCTAACATCGGAAATTTTTTAATCTGTTCTAAATATGCAGAAAGCCCACCTTCATTAGAAAGAGTTGGCAGATTGTTGCTCATTGTTGTGCTCATAGCAGTGTTTATTTAATTAATTATACCTAATTTTCAATAATTTATTCTTCAGTGTTTCTAAGCATTTTTAGAATATTATTTAGATCTTGTGGTAAAATTGAGGAAAAAATCATCTCTTTCTTAGTGCGCGGATGAATAAATCCTAAAGTTTTTGCATGTAGGAATTGTCTACTTAATTTAGTAATTGAATTTTGGATATTTAAATCGATATTTTTCAATTTTTTATATTTTTTTTTATATTTGTCATCTCCAACTAGACTATTACCTTTAAAGTTCATATGGACTCTTATCTGATGTGTTCTTCCTGTTTCTAATTTACATTCAACTAAACTTAAAGTTGGTGTTTTTTGATTTTCAAAAATTTCAAGTGTTTTATAATTTGTTATAGCTTTCTTACCTTTAGAACTACTAACTTCCATAAGTTGCCTATTTTTTGAACTACGAGTTATAAATGTAACAATCTTTCCTGAAGATGGTCTTAATTTTCCCCATATTAAAAGTTGGTACTCTCTTATAATTGTATGATCACTAAATTGTTTTGATAAATTTTCATGAGTTTCATTATTTTTTGCAATTACAACTAAACCAGATGTATTTTTATCAATTCTATGTACAATACCAGGTCTTAGCTCATCACCTATATTTGATAAAGAATTCTTATCGTAATGTATCAATGCATTAACAATTGTTTTATCATAATTTCCAGCCCCTGGATGCATGATTATTCCAGCAGGTTTATTAATTACTAATAGATCATTATCTTCGTAAATTATTTCTAATTTAAATTTGTAAGGTTTAAGGGATGCTATTTCAGGCTCTGGAATCTTAAGATTTATAGTATCACCAATAGAGACTTTTTTTGACGGACTTTTAATTATTTCATTATTTAGTGTTAATTTTTCTCTCAAAATTAAATTTTTAATTCTAGTTCGGCTAATTAATTCCTCTCTTTTGTTAATTAAAACATCAACCCTTAAATTCTTTTCATCCTCTTGGACTATAAAATTAATGTTTTTTTCCATAAAATATAATATTAATACTATATGCGCTTGTAGCTCAACTGGATAGAGCGCCTGACTTCGGATCAGGAGGTTCTGGGTTCGACTCCTAGCAGGCGCACCAGTTTATTCGCCTATATTTATTAAAGTTCCTTTATCTCTTGCTTTGTCGAAAGAGTAATAAAATACAAATATTGACAAAATTAAATAAAACCCGTTCAGATAGATTGCATTAATAATATTTTCATAATTTACCATTCCATTGACCAAGATATTTCTAGTTTCCTCAAAAATATAAACCAGTGGAAGTGCGAAAGCGATTGATTGAAAGATTCCTGGTAGTGTTTCAACTGGATAGTAAATACAGCCAAAAGGTGCTAACAAAAACATGGTAGACCATGCAATATTCTCAAAAGATGGTCCAAATCTTAATAATCCTGCTGAAACAAATAGACCAAGTGTTATTCCAAATAAATACAGACTCAAAAAAAGAAATGCCAAAGGAAGACCTAGTTTTAGCAAAGATATACCAAATAATGGAGAAGTTAATAGTATAGCTGGGATTAAACCAATTAATGCTCTTATTAAAGCAGTAAAAACTAGAGAGACAATTATCTCACTAATTTTCATCGGTGCAATAAATAGGTTTGTAAAATTTCTACTCCAAATTTCTTCCAAAAATAACATATTAAAGCCAATACTGGTTCTAAATAAAAAATCATATAGAATTGCACACGAAAGAATAACTCCTACTGCACCACTGTAATAGGAGCTATGAGCTGCAAAAAAATTAGAAATAAATCCCCAAAGAGTAATTTGAATTGAAGGCCAATAAATTAAATCTAATATTCTTGGAAATGATCTAGTTATTAAATAAAAGTGTCTTAAAAAAAGACCGTAAATTCTAATTAAATTCATTTTTATTTCTCACGATTTCTAAAAATACTTCCTCTAAATTTCTTCTTCCATATTTTGTTATTAATTCTTCAGGAGTTCCTCTATCCACTATTAAACCATTTTTCATCATTAAAACAGAACTACATAATCTTTTTACTTCTTCCATATTATGAGAGGCGAGCAAAACTGATATTTTTTTTTCTTTTTTGTAATCTTCTAAAAACGATCTTACAAAATCACCAGTTTCAGGATCTAATGAAGCAGTGGGTTCATCCAGCAAAAGTACCGTTGGATCATTTATTAAAGCTTTAGCAAGACTCACCCTGTTTTTTTGTCCAGAGGAAAGTTCTCCAGTAATTTTGTTTAAAAGGTCTTTTAATCTAAGTTTATTTGCAAGGTGATCTATTCGGTCATTTAAATTTTGAATGTTATATAATTTTCCATAAACAATTAAATTTTGTTTAACTTTAAGTTTTTTAGGCAATTCAATGTACGGTGAAATAAAATTCATTTTATGAAGAAGCGAAATTTTATTTTTTTCAATATTCTCTCCGTTGATTAAAACCTCACCACTACTTGGTTTTAATAATCCTAAAATCATTCCAATAGTTGTGGTTTTTCCACATCCATTAGGTCCTAATAAACCAACCATTTCATTTTCATTAATTTTAAAATTTATATTAGCCACTGCTTCTTTATCTTTATATTTTTTTGATAAATTGATTACTTCAATAGAATTTGTCATTAATATTTAGAGGCTCTCTTTAATCTATCATTAATTGTTTTGCCAAGACCTTTGTTTGGTATTTTCTCAACTGCAATCATTTTAAAACCATCGTTTTTAATTTTTCTTAAAGCCGAATATAAATTCTTTGCAGCCTCCTTCATATTTTTTACTTTGGATAAATAATAATAATTTTTTAATTTTAACTTTCTTTTTTTTATTAATAAATAAGCTTCATCCTTTTTGGGTTTTTTAACATTGACTCTTAAAGGTATCCCAGGTGAGTAATGTAAAGGAAATAAACCAGGCGCTAATTTTTTTTTTGATTTTGTATTATTTAATAATTTTTTTTTTAAAACATTTTCAATTTTTTTAGTATCTAGGCCTCCATATCTTAAAAGTGAGGGTTTTTCTAAAAGATTTAGTATTGTGGATTCAACTCCAATTTTACTTTTTCCTCCGTTCAAAATGTATTTTATTTTTGAACCAAATTCTTCTTTTACATCAGATGGTTTAACCGAACTTAATCTTGAGGATATATTTGCACTAGGTGCAGCTACTGGATAATCTAAATTTTTTAATAAATTTCTAAATAATTTATGTTTAGGAAAACGTACGGCAATACTTTTTTTATTATTAGTGACAAATTTTGATATTTTTGAGTTATTTTTTAATCCCAAAACATAAGTTATCGGACCTGGAGAAAACTTTTTGTAAAGTTTTACTAAATCATCATTTATATCACAGTCCTCTTTAAGTCTTTGAATATCGTAATAATGCACAATAAGAGGATTGTTTAATGGTCTTTTTTTAAGACTAAATATTTTCTTAACTGCACTATTCGAGTAAGCGTTTGCAGCCAATCCATAAACAGTTTCTGTTGGTACGGCAACACAATGATTATTATCTAAATATTTTTTTGCTTTTTTGATATTTGATTGAATTGATTTCATGTATTAATAATTATTATTATATGAAAGATAAAATATTACCACTTGATTATGATCAGTATTCAGTTGAGGAGCTTACAGAAAAAGCAAATAAGATTATAGAGTCTTTAGAGAAGGAAAATGATTTAAACAATTCAGTTGACAGTTATCAAGAACTTCTAAAATTAAATAATATTATTGAAAAGAAATTTCATAAAAATTTTAAATCTATTGGGGAAGAGACAAATAAAAAGATTAAAGACATAACAAAAAAAAATGAAAAAACAGCTTAATAAAATAGCTAAGGACACAAATATATTCCTTAAAAAATATATTAATTCACAGAAATATTCTCAGCTAATGTCACCCATGCGGTATGGTTTGTTTCCAGGTGGAAAAAAAATAAGATCTAAAATCCTAATCGACTTAGGATCATTATTTTCAATTGATTATAAAACATTGATAATAGTTGGGTCGGCCGTTGAATGTATCCATGCTTATTCTCTTATTCATGATGACCTACCCTGCATGGATGATGATGATATAAGAAGAGGAAAACCTTCAGCTCACATTAAATTTGGTGAGTCTACAGCTGTTCTAGCAGGAAATTCATTACTGACTTTAGCTTTTGAAATTTTATCAAGTCCTAAATTGAAATTAAATGAAAAGATAAAGATCAACCTAATTAAAAAATTGTCAGAATGTTCAGGACATTTAGGAATAGCTGGGGGGCAATATTTAGATTTAAGTTATGAGAGAAAGAAAATATCAAGGAATAAAATATTAGAAATGGAAATAAAAAAAACTGGAATGCTATTTAGTTTTTGTTGTGCAGCTCCAGCAATAATTAAGAAAAAAACATTCCAAGAAATTAAATTTTTTGAAAATGTTGGATCGAAAATTGGTCTATTATTCCAAATAGCTGATGATTTAATTGATCTAAAAAGTAATTCTAAGGAAGCTGGGAAAAAAACAGGAAAAGATCAAAAAAAAGGTAAAGCAACACTTATAAATTTAATAGGCTATGATGACTCACTTAAGTATTGTGATAAGATAATAAAAGATATTAATAAGAATCTAAGAAAATATGGTTCAAGATCTGAAAAAATAAATGAAACATTAGGCTATATATTGAATAGAAAAAAATGAAAAAAAATTATCAATTTTTAAATAATATCAACTTTCCATCTGATTTAAGAAAAGTTTCTGAAGATAATTTACAAAAAGTAGCTGATGAGGTGAGGGAGGAAATGATAAGTGCTGTTTCAGAAACAGGAGGTCACCTTGGCGCTGGTTTGGGAGTAGTTGAATTGACAGTTGCACTTCATTATGTTTTTGATACCCCAAATGATAAATTAATATGGGATGTTGGCCATCAATCTTACCCACATAAAATTTTAACTGGAAGAAAAGATAAAATTAGAACTTTAAGACAGGGTGATGGTTTATCAGGATTTACAAAAAGATCTGAAAGTGAGTATGACCCATTTGGAGCAGCACATAGTTCAACATCTATTTCATCTGCATTAGGAATTGCAGAGGCAAATAAATTAGAAAATAAGTCCTCCAATGTAATAGCTGTAATAGGTGATGGAGCAATTAGTGCAGGCATGGCTTATGAAGCTATGAATAATGCTGGGGCATCTAAAACAAAAATAATTGTAATTTTAAATGATAACGATATGTCAATTGCAAAACCAGTTGGAGCAATGAGAACTTACTTGGCAAAATTATTTACTGGTAAAATATATTTTAGTCTTAGAGAAACCTTCAAGTTAATTACATCTGCATTTTCAAAAAGATTTAGTGCTAAAGCAGGAAAAGCAGAGGATTTTTTCCGTTCAGCAGTCACTGGAGGTACATTGTTTAGTTCACTTGGATTTTATTATGCAGGTCCTATAGATGGTCATGATTTATCAAGCCTAGTTCCAATTTTAAAAAACGCAAAAGAATCAAGACATGAAGGCCCTATAATGATTCATATCAAAACTCAAAAAGGAAAAGGCTATTCTTATGCTGAAAAAGCAAATGATCATTATCATGGAGTGTCAAAATTTAATGTTGAAACTGGAGAACAATTAAAAAGTAAATCAAACTTTCCAGCTTATACAAAAGTATTTGCAAACACGTTAGTTAAACATGCCAAAAAAGATAGCAAAATAGTAGGAATAACAGCAGCAATGCCTGGAGGGACTGGTATGGATATTTTTGGAAATGAGTTTCCAAATAGAATGTTTGATGTAGGAATAGCAGAACAACATGCTGTAACTTTTGCAGCAGGTCTCGCAACCGAGGGATACAAACCATATGCTGCAATTTATTCTACATTTTTACAGAGAGCATATGATCAAGTTGTCCACGATGTTGCTATTCAAAGTTTACCAGTTAGATTTGCGATAGATAGAGCAGGATTAGTTGGTGCTGATGGATCTACACATGCTGGCTCATTTGATATAACTTACTTATCAACTTTACCTAACTTTGTAGTAATGGCAGCAAGTGATGAAGCTGAACTTGTTAAAATGATTAATACTTCAGTAGATATAAATGACAGGCCTTCTGCAATTAGATACCCAAGAGGAACTGGAGTAGGTGTTGACCTCCCATCAATAGACGAAAAAATTGAAATTGGTAAAGGGAGAGTCGTTCAACAAGGGACACAAGTTTGTATTTTAAACCTCGGTACTCGACTTGAGGAGTGTAAGCTAGCTGTAGAGGAATTAAAAGCAAATGGAGTTTCAACAACTTTGATAGATGCCAGATTTGCTAAGCCTTTAGACGAAGAACTTATACTAAAATCTGCTAAGGAACATGAGCTTATGATAACTATTGAAGAGGGATCAATAGGTGGTTTCGGTTCTCATGTTAAAAATTTATTAGCTGAAAGAGGAGTATTTGATAAAGGTTTAAAATTTAGATCAATGACTTTACCAGATGAATTTATTGAACAAAATGATCCAAAAAAAATGTATGATAAAGCTGGATTAAACAGTTCTCAAATTTTTAAGAAAATTGCCGATATTTTGTTTCAAAAGAAAACAATAAGAGTTGTGAAAAATTAATATAAGCTAACTACATTGAGCTTTATTCATTAAGTAGTGGTCAAGTAAAACACAGTTCATCATAGCTTCACCAATTGGTACAGCTCTAATTCCTACACAAGGATCATGTCTACCTTTAACAGATATTGAAGTATTTTTACCAAATTTATTTATAGTTTTTCTACTAGTTAAAATTGACGATGTTGGTTTGACAGCAAAAGATGCAATAATTTCTTGGCCCGTTGAAATTCCACCAAGAATTCCACCCGCTTTATTTGAATTGAATTTTAATTTATTTCCTTTTGAAGAAATTTCATCTGAATTTTGTTCTCCACTTAATTGTGCTGAGTTCATTCCCGCACCTATATTTACACCTTTAACTGCATTAATACTCATTAGTCCTGAAGCTATGTCAGTATCCAATTTTGAATAAATTGGAGCACCTAAACCAACTGGTATACCTCTTGCTCTTATTTCAATCACTGCTCCACATGAGGATCCTGATTTTCTTACACCAAGCAAATATTTTTCCCATAATTTAATCATTGATTTATCTGGACAAAAAAATGGATTTTTTGAAATTATTTTATCGTTCCATTGATTTGTATCACAACCAAGAATTCCTAGCTGAGTTACTGCACCAATTACTTTAAATTTTTTACCTAATTTTTTTTGAAGTACAACTTTTGCTACTGCACCGGCCGCAACTCGTGCTGCAGTTTCTCTAGCAGAAGATCTGCCACCACCTCTATAGTCTCTAATTCCATATTTTTTAAAATAAGTAAAATCTGCATGACCTGGTCTGAACTTATCTTTAATATTACTATAATCTTTGGATCTCATATCTTTGTTATAGATTATTAGAGAAATTGGTGTTCCTGTAGTTTTACCCTCAAATATTCCTGATAATATTTGAACTTTATCATCCTCCTTTCTCTGAGTTGTGAATTTAGATTGTCCTGGTTTTCTTTTGTCTAATTCTATTTGAATATCTTGCTCTTTAAGATTTATGTTTGGAGGACAACCGTCAACAATACAACCAATTGCAGGTCCATGAGACTCTCCCCAAGTTGTGAAACGAAATAGCTTTCCAAAAGTATTAAATGACATTATTTATATTATATAGATTATTTTGTTTAAATTATGAATCAAAAAAACTCTTTAGGTCTTAATAGTTGCTTTCTTGATATAGATGATCCAATTCATTTATTTCATGAATGGATGGAGGAAGCAAAGAAAACTGAGCCAAATGATCCAAACGCTGTTGCTTTGGCCACATCAGATAAAAATAACATTCCTTCAGTTAGAATGGTTTTACTTAAAGATTTCAACAAAGATGGATTTGTATTTTATACAAATTTAAATAGTCAAAAGGGTAATGAATTAAAAAAAAATCCGTATGCTGCGATGTGTTTCCATTGGAAAAGTCTACTAAGACAAATAAGAATTAATGGAAAGGTGTCATTAGTTTCTGATCAGGTTGCAGATGAATATTATTCATCTAGAGCGTATGAAAGTCGGATAGGAGCATGGGCTTCTAATCAAAGTGAAGAATTAAATTCGCGAGAACAATTGTTAAAATCTATACAAGATTACAAAAAAAAATATAGCAACAAATCAGATGTACCAAGACCAAGTCACTGGTCTGGATGGATTTTATCTCCAAATAGTATCGAATTTTGGCTAGATGGTGAGAACAGAATCCACGAGAGATTAAAATATAATAAAGATAACTCAGGGAAGTGGAAAAAGTCTTTATTAAGTCCTTAAAAATTTCTTGATAAACTAAATGATGTTAATCTTTTAAGAATATTTTTTTCTTCAGAGTCTTTAAATACACTTAAAGAATTTGATGCTAAATTTATATAGTGCTGTGCTTTTTGATAGCATTCCTGAATTACTTTATACTTCTTTATAAGAGCAATAATTTCATTAAAGTCATTTTTTGTTCTTAACTCTTTTTTAAACATATTTGATAAAATTTTTTTTTCACCATTTCCTAACTTTTGAAAAAGTAAAATTATTGGTAAAGTAATTTTTCCTTCAAAAAAATCTTGACCAATTTTTTTACCAAATAGTTTGAGCTCAGCATTATAGTCTAGTGTGTCGTCTGCTATTTGAAAAGTCAATCCCAAGTTTCTTCCATAAAATTCTAAAGCATCTTTTTCTTTATTTTCTGTATCAGATAAAATTGCACCAACTTTTGTTGCTGCTGCAAATAACTCAGCAGTTTTAGCTGAGATTATTTTTAAATATGTTTCTTCCAGCATATCAACTTCACCTTTGTGTTGAAGTTGTAGAATTTCTCCTTGAGCAATTTTAGACGAAGTTGACGATAATAATTTTAAAACTTCTAGGTTTCCATCTTCTACCATCATTTCAAAACATCTACTCAATAGATAATCTCCTATTAAAACTGACGAATGATTATCCCAAATTTTATTTAAAGTTTCTTTACCTCTTCTAACAGTGCCTTCATCAATTACATCATCATGCATCAACGTTGCGCTGTGAATTAATTCAACACACGCAGCTAAATTTATATCTCTAGAGCCTTTAGAGTAACCGCATAATTTTGCACTACCCAATGTTAGTAAAGCTCTTAGTCTTTTTCCTCCAGTTTCTATGTGATAATCTGTCATTTTTTGAACCAGCTGTACATCACTAGATAATTTTGATTTTATTTTTTCTTCGGTTAAAACTAGTTTTTCTTCAACCGAGTCTTTAAGCTGAAAATATGAATCGTTTATCTGATTTTTAAGCTTTACAACTGTTCCCATAACATTTTTAAATTAGTATAATTTGTTTATATATATTACTTATCAATTGACGCACCAGTTTCTTCAATTATAAGTAGTCTTTATATTCAATAAATAATTCTATAAGACTTAACTATGTTATCTTTTTTTAAAAAGAAAAAAATTGTTGCCCACTTAAAATTAAGCGGGGTTATTGGTAATGCAGGAAAATTTAAACAAGGTATTGATTTTGCAGGTCAAGAGGAACTAATTAAAAAGGCTTTTTCTATGAAAAAAGCGGCATGTGTTGCTATATCAATCAATTCTCCAGGAGGATCACCAGTTCAATCTCATTTAATCTATAGTTTTATTAGACAACAAGCAAAAAAATACAAAAAAAAAGTTATTGTATTCGCTGAAGACGTAGCAGCTTCTGGAGGTTATTTGATTTCTTGTGCTGGGGACGAAATTTATGCAAATTCAAGTTCAATAATTGGATCTATAGGAGTGATATATTCTTCTTTTGGATTTACAGAGTTGATAAAAAAAATTGGGGTTGAAAGAAGAGTTCATACTGCTGGCAAAAACAAAAGCACACTTGATCCATTTTTAGAGGAAAAAAACGAGGATATTGAAAGATTAAAAAATATTCAATTGGATCTTCATAAAGACTTTATAGATGTTGTTGAAAAAAGTAGAGGATCAAAATTAGACAAATCTGATGTAGAACTTTTTTCAGGTGAATTTTGGTCAGGTAGTAAAGCAAAAAATTTAGGATTGATTGATGGAATAGGTAACGCACATGAAATATTAAAATATAAATTTGGTGAAGATGTAATTATTAAAAAATTTGAAAAATCAAAAGGATGGTTAAGTCAAAAACTTTCTTCATCCGGCAATCAAGTAGATCAAATAGCAAGTATTTTAAATGAAAGATCAATTTGGCAAAGATATGGTTTCTAAAGCAAAAAAAGAAAAAAAAAAAATTCAAACATTTCAAGATATAATTTTAAATCTTCAAAAATTTTGGAGTAAAAAAGGATGTATTATTCTTCAGCCCTATGATATGGAAGTTGGTGCAGGAACTTTTCATCCTGCTACTACCCTTAGATCACTTGGAAATAAACCATGGAAAGCAGCATACGTACAACCGTCAAGAAGACCTACAGATGGAAGATATGGAAATAATCCAAACAGGTTGCAACACTATTATCAATTTCAAGTTTTAATTAAACCTTCTCCTGAAAATATAAAAAAACTTTATTTAAATAGTTTATTCAGTATAGGAATAGATCATAACGATCATGATATAAGGTTTGTTGAAGATGATTGGGAAAGTCCAACATTAGGTGCTGCAGGATTGGGATGGGAAGTGTGGTGTGATGGAATGGAAATTACTCAATTCACCTATTTTCAACAAATGGCTGGATTTGATTGTAAACCTGTATCAGTTGAAATCACTTATGGTTTAGAAAGAATTTGTATGTTCACTCAAAAAGAAAAAAACGTTTATGATTTATTGTGGAATGATGAAGGTGTAAAATATCGCGAAGTATTTCATCAAGCCGAAAAAGAATTTTCAGCATACAATTTTGAACACGCAAATGTAGAAACACTTTTGAAAATGTTTGAAATGCATGAGTCCGAGGCAAAAGATTTAGTAGAAAAAAAAGTTTCTTTACCAGCATATGATCAATGTTTAAAAGCCAGTCATGTGTTTAATATTTTAGATTCAAGAGGTGCAATCAGTGTTGCACAAAGAGCAGGTTATATTGCTAGAATAAGAGATATTACAAAATCTGCAGCAGGCGTTTGGTTAGATAGTCAAAAATAATGTCAGAGTTTTTTTTAGAATTATTTAGTGAGGAAATACCTTCAAATCTTCAACAAAATTTAAGGGAAGATTTACTTAAAATTTTTAATGATTTTTTTTTAGAAAAATCAATTTTATTTAAAAAAAGCTCATCATACTCAACACCAAACAGACTAGTGGTGTTGTTTGAAAGTGTTCAAAAAAATGTTGTACTAAAATCTGAGGAGATTAAAGGTCCAAATATCAAGTCACCAGAGATAGCAATAGAGGGGTTTATAAGATCAAATAAAATCGTAAAAAAGGATCTCTACCAAAAGAAAACCGACAAAGGAGAATTTTATTTTTTCAAGACAAAATCAAAAAAATTGTACACACATGAATTACTAGAGGAATTTATCCCAATGTTGTTAAGTAAAATACAATGGAAAAAATCAATGTATTGGGGAACTTTTGACCTAAATTGGGGGAGACCTTTAAAATCAATTCTAGCTGTATTTGATAAAAAAAAATTAAATTTTAATTTTCATCACTTAACATCCTCTAACTCAACATTTATTGATAAAGAATTTGAAGAAAATAAAAAGTCATTCTTTGAATTTAAAAATTATAAAAGTTTTTTTAAAAAAATTGACATTATCGTTGATCACAACGAAAGAAAAAAGTTAATAGAAAAAAAATTCAACAAAATATTAAAAAATAAAAATATTAAGATTCAATATAATCCTAGATTACTTAATGAGGTTGTAGATTTAACAGACCAACCAAATATCCTTCTTTGTGAATTTGATAAGAAATTTTTGAATATTCCAAAAGAAATATTAATTATTACCATGCAATACCATCAAAAATATTTCCCTATATTTGATAATAAAGAAAATATTACTAATGAGTTTTTAGTGGTTGCAAACAAAAAAGATAAAAAGGGTTTAATTAAATTAGGAAATGAAAGAGTGGTTGAAGCAAGATTAAGTGATGCAGAATTTTTTTGGAAAAAAGATAAATCTCAAAATATGGTCAAAAAAGTTTCTGATTTAAAATTAATGAATTATTTTAGAGGATTAGGAAGTTATTTTGATAAAGCTCAAAGAATGAGAAAATTGGGCGGAATGATATCTGATGAACTTTTAATCAGTAAAGAAAAAGTTGAATTATCAGCATCAATTTGTAAAGTTGATTTATTATCAGAGCTAGTGGGTGAATTTCCAGAACTACAAGGTGTGATGGGAGGTTATTTTGCTAATGCACAGGGTTTTGATAAAGATTTGGCTTTGGCCATAAGTGAGCAATATTTACCTACAGGTTCAGGCTCAAGAGTCCCAAAAAAACCATTTAGTATAGCCCTTTCTTTAGCTGATAAGATAGATACTTTAGTTGGTTTTTTTGGTTTAAATCAAAAGCCAACAAGCTCTAAAGATCCATATGCTCTAAGAAGATTAGCATTAGGAGTAATAAGAATTATAGTTGAAAACAAAAAAGATTTTAAAATAAAAGATTTAATTAATTATTCTTTAAGCCTTTATTTAGATCAAGGTTTTGAAATTGATAATCAATCTTTACAAAATGATTTATCAGATTTTTTAATGGATAGATTAAAATATCACATGAAGGAAGAAAATATTAGAAATGATATTGTTCAAGCATCAACAAGTTCTTATAACTTAGATCAATCAGTTATTATTTTTAATAAAGCCAAACATTTAAATAAAATTATTAACAAACCAGATGGTTTAGATATTATTGCAAGCTACAAAAGAGCCTCAAACATTTTAGACGGTGAATTAAAAAATAATAAAATAGAATTATCAAACTCAACTGATCCTGGTATTTTTAAAACTGAGTTAGAAAAAAATCTATTTAAAAAAATTAGTGAATTAAGAAAATATTTTTCAGGTATTAATAAAGATGAAAATTATGTTCAAACATTGGACAAATTAGCTAATATTAAAAGAGAGGTTTTTGACTTTTTTGATAATGTAATTGTGAACGAAGATGATCCGGTCATAAAGAAGAATAGGCTGGAACTAATCCAAATGATATGTAAAACCTTCAACAATTATGTTAATTTTTCTCTAATCGAATCTCATTAATGAAAAAACTTATTTCAAACTTTAATTCTAAGGATACCAAAAAAATTGAAAATCCTAAAAATTTTTTAGGAGGAAAAGGTGCTAATCTTTCTGAAATGGGAAGAATGGGTCTTCCAGTGCCTCCTGGTTTTACAATATCTACAAAAGTTTGTGAAATTTTTTATAGAAATAAAAAAAAATTAAATAAAAATTTAATTTCTCAAATTAAAAAAGAATTAAAATTAATTGAAAAAGATGTTTCTAAAAAATTTGGAGATTTAAAAAATCCGCTTTTGTTGTCTGTGCGTTCTGGTGCAAGAGTATCAATGCCAGGTATGATGGATACTATTCTAAATCTAGGTCTGAACGATAAAACAGTTAAAGCTTTAGCAATTAAAACCTCAAATGGAAGATTTGCTAAAGATAGTTATAGAAGATTCATTCAAATGTATGGTAATGTGGTAATGGGTGTCGAAGGTTATTATTTTGAGGAATTAATTGAAAATTACAAACTTACGAAAGGTGTTTTATTAGATACAGATTTAGATGAAAGTGATTGGGATGGATTAATTGAAGACTTTAAAAGAATAGTAAGAGAAAAGGTAAAAAAAGATTTTCCCCAAGATGTTTATGAACAATTGTTAGGAGCAATAAGTGCAGTATTTTTATCGTGGGAAAGTAATAGAGCAAAAGTTTATAGAAAACTAAATCAAATCCCAGCTGAGTGGGGAACTGCTGTAAATGTTCAATCAATGGTTTTTGGAAATATGGGTGATGACTGTGCAACAGGAGTTGTGTTTACCAGAAATCCATCAGATGGATCAAATGAAATATATGGTGAATATTTAATTAATGCGCAAGGTGAAGACGTTGTAGCGGGTACAAGGACTCCTCAATATATTACTAAAAAAGCTAGGCAAGATGCCAAAGTAAAAGAGTTATCAATGGAAGAATCTATGCCAAAAGTTTTTAAAGAACTTCAAAAAATTTTAAAAAAGTTAGAGAAACATTATAAAGATATGCAAGATGTAGAATTTACAGTCGAAAGTAATAAACTATGGATGCTTCAAACAAGATCAGGAAAAAGAACAGCAAAATCAGCAGTTAAGATAGCAGTTGATATGGTTAAAGAAAAATTAATTTCTAAAAAAGAAGCTGTATTAAGAATTGATCCAAACTCTCTAGATACACTTTTACACCCTACTTTGGATGAAAAAAGCACAATTAATGTAATAGCAAATGGGTTACCAGCATCACCTGGTGCAGCAAGTGGTAAAGTTGTATTTACATCAGAAGAGGCTGAAAGACTAACTGCAATGATGCAAGATACAATTTTGGTAAGAGTAGAGACCTCTCCAGAAGATATACAAGGAATGCATGCTGCCAGAGGTATTTTGACAGCTAGAGGAGGGATGACAAGTCATGCAGCCGTTGTGGCCAGAGGTATGGGCAGACCATGTGTATCAGGATCAAGTGAAATTGATATAAACTATGAAAATAAATCTTTTAAAACTTCTTCAATAGAGATTAAGGAGGGGGACATAATTACAATAGATGGCTCAACAGGAAGAATTATTGCCGGAAGTGTCTCAACTGTTAAACCAGAGATATCTGGTGATTTTTCGAAGTTAATGTCTTGGGCTGACAGTTTTAGAAAATTAAAAGTAAGAACGAATTCTGAGACACCAAAAGATACCAAAACAGCAAAAGACTTTGGTGCAGAAGGTATTGGACTGTGTAGAACAGAACATATGTTTTTTAATGAAGAAAGGATCTTATCTGTTAGAGAAATGATTTTATCTAAAACTAAAGAGGATAGAGCTATAGCTTTAGAAAAATTATTACCACATCAAAAAAAAGATTTTATAGATATTTTTAAAATAATGAATGGCTTGCCTGTAACTGTTAGATTATTAGATCCTCCATTACATGAATTTTTACCACGAACAAAAAAAGAAATTAATGAAGTTGCAAACATAGTAAATATTTCAGTCAAAGAGGTTGAGTCAAGAATTGATGAACTACATGAACAAAATCCAATGTTAGGTCATAGAGGCTGTCGCCTAGGAATATCTTTTCCTGAAATTTATGAGATGCAATGTAAAGCAATATTTGAAGCGTTAGTGTACCTCAAAAAAAATAAAATTAAATCTGCATTTCCTGAAATAATGATTCCTTTGGTGTCTACAGAAACTGAGATAAAAATAATGAAAGATTTAGTAATTAGAACTGCTAGTTATGTTCAAAAAGAACATAAATTAAAAATAGAATTTTTAGTTGGTACGATGATTGAACTACCTAGAGCAGCAATAAAAGCAAAAGAGATTGCTAAACATGCTGAATTTTTTAGTTTTGGCACTAATGATTTAACACAAACTACTTTTGGGATTAGTAGAGATGATAGTGGAAAATTTTTAAACGATTATTTAGAAAATAAAATATTTTCTGTTGACCCTTTTGTTTCAATAGATGAAGGAGTTTCAGATTTAGTTGAAATAGCAGTTGAAAAAGGACGAAAACAAAATAAAAATCTTAAGTTAGGTATTTGTGGAGAGCATGGAGGAGATCCTCATAGTATATCTTTTTGTTCTAAAGCGGGGTTAAATTATGTTAGTTGCTCACCTTACAGAGTTCCAATAGCTAGGTTAGCTGCTGCTCAAGCTGAAATTAAAAAATAAAAGATCTTAAAGGATGTTCTGTTGCAAGCTTAGTTTAATTTATGCTACGATCAAATTATAATGTTAAAAAAATTATTTAAAAGTTTTTTAGATTATAAAAGGTACCTTAATAATTCTATAAAATCAGAAATTATATTTTTTTCTGAGGGTAATCAACATTGGACACATTTAAAATTTCTTATAATGCCTTTAATAAATGAATACAAAGTTTCATATATCACTTTGAATATGAACGATTTAGGACTTCAATTAAAACATAAAAATTACAGTTCTTTTTTTTTTGGAAATTTACTTATTTTAAATCTTTTTTTTCAAAATAATAACTCTAAATACTTAATTACCTCTCTACCTGATTTGGGAAAATTGTATTTTAGGAAGAATAAAAATGATTGTAAATTTATATATATTTTTCATTCCTTAGCAAGTTCACATACTCAATATCTTAAAGACTCATTTGATAATTTTGATATTATACTTTGTGCTGGACCTCATCATTTTAATGAAATTAGAAAATCAGAAGATTTTTATAATAATAAAAAAAAAATTTTATATAAATATGGATATCCAAGATTAGAAGAAATAAGTAAATTAAAATGTAAGATGAAATTTAATATTAATAAACAACATATTTTAATTGCACCCTCATGGGGAGAAAATAGTATTACAAATATTTGTTTAGAGGAAATCATTGAAAATCTAATTTTGAATAATTACACTGTTATTTTTAGACCACATAATATGAGTCTGATTGAAAATAAAAAAAAAATAAGAAATTTACAAAAAAAATTTTCTAATAATGATGCATTTATTTACGATAATAGTAACAGTTCTGTCGAATCACTTTTGAAAGCAGATTTAATGATTGCTGACTGGGGCTCAACTGGATCTGATTTTAGTTTAGGCCTTGAAAAGCCTGTAATCTATATTGATACCCCAACTAAAATTAGAAATAAGGAATATAAAAATATTTCTAATACTGCGTTTGAATTTGAAATTAGGGAACAAATTGGCACGATATTAAATTTGAATAAATTAAGTAATTTACCATCATTGATTAGTCAAATTCTTAAAAATCATGATAAAGATAATTTTTTAGAAAAAAAAAATAAATTTCTAAATAATTATGTTTATAATTATTTAAATAGTG
This sequence comes from uncultured Pelagibacteraceae bacterium, assembly GCA_902545555.1. Taxonomy (GTDB): domain Bacteria; phylum Pseudomonadota; class Alphaproteobacteria; order Pelagibacterales; family Pelagibacteraceae; genus Pelagibacter. Next base: position 8,399 of record CACCGK010000011.1, on the reverse strand, counting down.
AAACTGAAGGAATGAAAATTATAAAACAAATTATGAGATAAAAAAATTTAATATGATAAATTTGTTATTATATAGTTTAGTGATTTTTCTTTTTCCTTTGCCAGCTTATGCTTATTTAGATCCAGGATTTGGAAGTTTAATATTACAGGCTATTATAGGATTTTTTGCATTAGTAATTGGTTATGCCTCTCTTTATTGGTATAAAACAAAAAATTTTCTTATTAAATTTTATAAAAACTTAAAATCCAAATATATGAAAAAATATTAATTTTTGATTTACATGTATAGTTTTTGCTATTGATGTCTAAAGTGAACTTTTTTAAAAATTTATTAAAAGAATTTTTTTCTGGTTTTGTTATTTTTTTGATCCCTGTAGTTGCTTTTTTTAAACCACATAATTTAAGAGAGTTAGCAACTTTTGAAACACATATTATTTTTGAATCTCTAATTATTGTTATCTTCTTATTAATTATTTTTAGTACATTTCTTTATTTTATAATTAAGAAAATTCTTAAAAAAGAACCAAATTCAATATTTATTTTATGTTGTTTTGGATTTTGTATCCTTTTCTTGTTTGCTCCTCTTCATAAATTATTAACTACTACAATTTTTCATCAAGGAAAAGCTGTATATTTTAGTGTAATAATACTATTTTTAATTTGGTTAAGTATATTTATAACTAGTTTAGTTTTTCAAAAATTTAATTTATTTTTTTGTCGATGCCTTTTTATTTTTGCAAGCATTAACATTTTATTAGCATTATTTTCTTATCCAAAATATTTAAAAGAAATTTGGAATTCAAAATCTATTAATATTGAAAATCAAAATGCAAAAAATATTATTAACTCTGAAGAAATTAATTCAATAAAAAAAAGTAAATTAAACGGTCAAAATATATATTATATAATTATGGACTCAATGATGAGTTTAGAACTTGCTGCAAAAATTAATATCGTAAATGAAATTCAAAGTAAAAACGAATTACAGCAATTGGATCTTACATATGTTGATCAAAGTTACTCTTCATATAACCAATCATTTTTAACAATTGCTTCAATTATGGAAATTGATTATCCAACAACTGAAATTACTCCACCATGGACGGATAAAAAAAGTTTTTTCCCCATGATGATGTACCAAAATAAGAAATCCATTCTATTACCCAATTTAATAAACAAACTTGGAAGTAAATTTACATGGGTGGGTAATGTGCATAGACCATGTTTAGAATGGGAAGATCAGTCTTGGAATTGCACTTATCCGGATTATGTCAAGAAACTGAGAGTTCTCATTAGGACAATATATTATAACACTCCACTTGAAAAATTTGTATATTATGTTTTCGCCGAGGGAGGAGATTTAAGATTATCCTATTATTTGGAATACATGGAAAAAAGTAAAACAGAAAATAATTCAAAGTTTGTCTTTATAGATTTGATGTTACCTCATGTTCCATTTAATGTCACAAAAAATTGTGATCGAAGAGCCGAAAACAAAAATACTTATGAAGGTTATAAAGAATCTTATCAATGTGCATTAAAAGAGATATCAGATTTTACAAAATACATATCTAAAAATGACCCTAAAGCTATAATTGTGTTTCAAGGTGATCATGGTTTTGTCATTCCAGAAAAAATAAAAACTAGAAAGGATAAAATTACTTCTGAAGAGCTTTTATATAGAGCTAGTATTTTTAATGCGGTAAAAGCCCCAAAAGAATGTTTTAAAAAATTTGGAAAACCACATACTTCGGTTAATACGGTTCGTTTTGTTTTAAATTGTGCACATGGATTGAATTTACCTTATCGTGAAACAGTTCATTATCGATCATCAAAGGATAATACATATTCAAGAAACGTATTTAAATGAGAATACTTTTTTTAGGAGATATCATTGGTCCGAATGGGTGCAGAGCTGTTGTGCATCATTTACCTGAGCAGATTAAAAAAAAAAAAATAGATTTTGTAATTGTTAATGGGGAAAATTGCGCAGAGACAGGAATGGGAATTACTGAAAAAATAGCAAATACTTTATTTGATAGTGGAGTAAATGTTATTACATCCGGAAATCATATTTGGGATCAAAAAGAGACTGCAATTCATATAGAAAAAGAGGATAGGTTGTTGAGACCTTATAATTCTTCTCAACCAGCTCCTGGAAAAGGTTTTAGAGTATATACTTTAAAAAATGGATTAAAATTAGGAGTTTTAAATTTAATGGGAAATATATTTATGAAAAAATCTAAAAATTGTTTTAGATCAGCAAAAAAATTTTTAGAAAAAAATTCCTTAAAAAATGATTATGATTTTTTAGTTTTAGACATTCATGCCGAGACTAATATTGAAAAAATGTCTATGGGTCATTTTTTTGATGGTAAAGCGACTTTAGTTATCGGAACTCATACTCATGTACCTACAAATGATGCGAGAATTTTAGAGAGAGGAACAGCATATCAAACAGACGCTGGTATGACAGGTAATTATAATTCTGTAATGGGATTTGATAAAAATATTTTTATTAAAAAACTATTGAAAGAAAGTTCAAAAAAAAATTTTCCAAAATCTGGAAAAGTAAGCATGTGTGGAGTAATAGTAGAAGCAGATAATGAAACTGGGCTAGCTAAAAATATAGAAAATTTTATTTATGGTGGTGATTTAAAAAATTCTATTTGATTTTTTTATCAATAATAGTTTTAATTTTTTTAAAACATTCTTTGATAGTTAGATTAGTTGTATCAATAACAATTGAATCTTTTGTAATCTTTAATGGTGAAATTTTTCTTTTATAATCTCTTTGATCTCTTATTTGTATACTTTTGAATACTTCTTTATATTTAATATTTTTATTGAACTTTTTTAATTCTTTATATCTTCTTTCCGCACGAGTTTTTAGTTTTGCAGTCAAAAAAAACTTAAAATCAGCATCTGGTAAAATTTTATAAGTAATATCTCTTCCATCTAAACAAGATCCTTTATATTTTTTTGGAGGTTTATATGCATATTTTCTCTGAACGAGATCTACAAGTTTTCTTATTGTTTTATTTTTGGAAATTTTAGAGGCTTCAATACCCACTTCATTAGATAATAGTTTTTTATGATTTAGATCTCTTAATTTGATTTTTTTTATCTGTTTTTTTATATTACTAATATTAAATTTATTAGGTTGCTTTAATTTGTTGTATGCAAGAATTCGATAAAATTTTCCTGTATCTAAATAAAATAAATTATAATGTTCAGATAATAATTTTGACTGAGTTCCAGCTCCAGCCCCAGCAGGCGAGTCTATAGCTATTTTCATATATTAGACAATTTTAAAAATTTATAATTTAATTGTTATATTAATGATTTTTTAGATAATAATCTTGAAATTTTAAAGTCCATTAAATAATGTGGAATTTTTTTATTCTCCATTAAAAGTTGTCTTATTTTTGATCCATTAATTTTAACTTTGTGCTTTTTTAAGCATTTTTTACTTACACATTTTGTATTTTTAATAGTTTTGCAATTCAAACAATATGTAGGCTCTTTACCAGCTATAATTTTAATATTTAGTTTTTTTTGATTTTTGTGACAAAATTTTTGAGATTCTCTGTAACCAAAAAAATCTTTAAAACCCGCATGATCTCTTCCTACCCAAAAATGACTACAGCCATAATTCCTTCTAATTATAGCATGAAGAGCAGCTTCTCTATAGCCAGCATATCTAGGATATGAAAATAAGGGTATTGAAAAAACTTTTTTTGAATTAAATTTCTTCGAAACTAATTTATTAGTTTTAATTATTATTTGTGCATTGTATTCACCTTTCTTGTATTGGTCAATAAGAGGCTGAATCAATAATGCTCCAAATTTTTTAAATAAGAATCTATGTATCCATTCATGAGCTTTATGAGGAACATTTCTAGTATGAAAGCTAGATAGTTTTGAAATTTTATTAAGTTTGATTCTTTTTTTAATTAAAATTGGAGAGTAAAAATATTTATGCTTCAGATTTTTTTTGTTAATATTTTTGAAATCAAAACTTAGAAATCTATAGTTTTCCGTAATAAATTTTCTAGAATAAGGGTGCTTTAAATAATTAGAACCATAAATTTTTTTACAAATATTATTTTTATTAATATTGTAAAACTTAGTATTGAAAATATTTATTAAATATTTTTTTTTATAATATAAATCAAAATTATTTTTATCCTTAATCTTTTCAAAAGTTTTCTTATCAATTCCAAAGTAAATTGGAAGTGGAAAAAATTTATTTTTATATTTGTTTTTATCTACTATTTCTAAAAATTCATTTTTTGTCACAAAATTTGTTAATGGAAAAAAAACTTTGTTGACTATATTAATCAAATCTGAAAATTGGTTTTTACTAATATTTATTTTATTCATTTAAGAATATTTTACCTATATGTATTTCTAATATATATATATTAACCTTTATTAAAACATGTTGTTTGATTTTACAATAATTGGATTTGGAGTAATTGGAACTGAAACTCTTAATGGAGTCAAAAAAATTTTATTAAAAAAACCAAAGCAACACAATAAAATTAACATAGCGATAATTGAAAAAAATTTAAACAATATACCTGGTGGAATTGCATATAGTCTAATAAATTCCAAATTTGGTTTTTTTAATAATCCTTTGAGATTATCTCATCCAGATTTTATTAAGTGGTTTAATTTAAAAGTTAATAAAAAAAGACTGATAAATTTTTCAATGAAAAATCACTCTTATAGTCTAAAAATTTGGGCAAAGAAACATGACTATATTTTAAATAACCAATATAAATATTATAAAGAAATTTATTTACCCAGACTAGTTTATTCGTTTTATTTAAAGGATAAAATATTAGAATTTTTGGATTGTAAAAAAAAATACAATATTTCATTAAAAATCTTTAAAGGTGAAGTAAAAAATCTTAAAAAAAATAAATATTACAGTGCTTTATCTAAAAGTATATTTAAAGAATTTACCGCATATAAAAATGAGAATAACTTAATACTTCGTGCTAAAAAAAAAAAAGAAATAAAAATTATAAAGTCAAAAAAACTAATTATTGGCACAGGTATAATACCTCCCAAAAAAATTACTGAAAAAGTAATTAATAGAAATTCTAATTATATTTGGGATCTTTATAGCAGTGGGGGTACAAATAATTTGATCAAAAAAATCGATAAAGTTTCAAATTTTAAAAAAAATTTAAAAATCATTTTCATTGGAAATAAGGCTGGTTTATTAGAAACAATGCAAGAAATAGAAAAAATTATTAATAAGGGTAAAATTAATATTAAACTGATTTGTATTTCAAAAAATACTCAAACGCTTCAAAAAGCTGAACGATCAAAGAAATTTATTTTGTTTAAGTTTAAATACTTAATTAAAAATAAAATAGATAAAATTAAAAAGGCAGAGCAAATACTACAACTACTTAAAAAAGAATTTAAAAATGCTAAATTAAAAGGTTTTAATAAATATGATGTTTGGACAAATGTTCTAAATAATAAAATAATGACCATATGTTATAATAGATTAAGTTCAAAAGAAAAAAAAAATTATAATTTTGTAATTTTTCCTTTAATTAGAAATATTACGAGATTTACATATCCAGATACAGTTAGTTCAAAAAATAGGCTTAAGAAAACTAATAAGATAAAATTTATAAAAGAGAAAGTTATAAAAATTATTAAGAAAAAAAATATTTTAATATTAGAAACTGTTAATAAAAAATCTATAAAAGGAGATATTGTTATAAATGTTTCTGGCCCAGCCAGTGTTAACGACTTAAAAAAAGAAATTGAATTTGTCCATTCATTAAAAAAAATTACAAAAAAATTTAACAATAGAGGTTTTTCAACAAATAAAGACTTTATGATTGAGAAAGGGCTATTTTTGCCAGGCACTTTATCCAATAATTTTAATCCTGGTAGAGAAACTATCATAAAAGCAATAACTAAAAATTCACATAAAGTTGCTAAAACAATTTTATTCTAAGGTAAACTAAACTTGATTTTTTTTTTAATATTGATATCTCGATTTATAATTATTAATGATGAAAATTGATCAATTATCTTGGCAAGAATTTCATAACAATAGTAAAGATAGGGTATCTATACCAAATAAAATAAATGAATTTAATAGATTAATTGCTCACACAAAAAACTTTTTTGTCATTTCTGGTTATGGTGCTTTTACCCCTGGTTATTTTATCATTATTACCAAAGATTTTATCCCATCTTTTGGTTTAGTTGATAAAAATCAATTAGATGAATTAAACTTTTTAATAAGACTTGTTAAAGAATTGATTTATCAAGAGTTAGATAGAAAGTCAGTTGTATTTGAGCATGGTATGTGTGCATGTATAGGAGGACTTGATAGAGCTCACTTGCACGTGATGAGTATTCCAAAAAAATCAAGTGAAAAAAGTATTTCGACTTCGATTGAAAATACACTCTATAATAGGAAAGTTGGTGTAGATTATATTGAGTATAAAAATTATAAACTTCAAAATTTACATGATATAAATCAGATTTATGAGGATATAATTTCTAAAAATGAAAAAAGTGAAGACTTTAAAATTGTGGGTAAAATTTTAACAATAAAGGAAATTCAAAATTTACTAACAGAAAAGTGGCCGTTAATTACCTTAGACCATATTAAAAAAGGTGGCCATTATGTATATTTTAAAAGTGATTTTGAGTTAGCTTCATTTTTAACCACAAAAAATTTTGAAACACAATTTGGCAGAGAGGTTGTTTTTCATAATGAACTTATATTAAATAAAGAATTTAAAGATAAAGTTCAAAAATTGCAAAATGAAAATAGAAATTTAAATGTATGGCAATGGCAACATTACACTTTTGAAGAAGCTGTTATACAATCAATGAAAATTGCTAAAAAAGGAATGACTAATTTCAAAGAAAAATATCAAAATAGTTATAAAGAGTTTGAATTAAAGATTATTTAAAGTAAATAACTTTTGATACAAATATAAATACTTGCGTGATAACAATAGAAATTAAAACTAATTTTTTATTAAGCTAATATTCAATAATGTGAAATAAACCATTTTTTTTCTGGATCAATTTCTTTTAGCTCTTCAATAAAATTTTTATATTTGTTATTTAAAAAATTATTTTTATTTTTATTTGGATTACCATGTAACTCACAAATTACTCTCTTGATTTTATTCTTGTTCTTAATAATTGCTGGTAATATCTCGTATTCATGGCCCTCAATATCAATTTTAATTAAATCGATATAATTAAATTGGTTTATTATTTCTAATATAGAAGATGTCTTGACTTTATAAAAATTTTTTGAGTTTATATTGTCTTTTTGTTTGATAATTGATGAGGCTGTTGAATATTTTATCGAATTTTTATTAATTAAATTATGAAGATATAAATTTGCAAAACCATTTTTGTACGATATAGCAAAATTAAAGCATTTAATTTTGTTATTATTTTTAAAGTAATGATTTAAAATTTTAAAGATTTTTTTATTTGGTTCATAGCAATATATATTACATTTATAATTGTCGTAAACATAATGAGTAATCTCTCCTAAATTAGCACCAATATCTAATACTACTGAATTACTATTTAAATTTAAATTTTTAAAGTTCAAAAATTTTTGTTTATAAATATTATAATAAATGTGCCTTAGAAATTTAAAATTTAGAAAAATATATTTATAATCTTTTATTTTCATAACTAGATATTTTTTTTTAAAATAACCTCCCGATTCATTAAATCATCACCGTTAATAATTATTCACCTTACTATCAATAAATTTCGACAGATACAGATAATATTTTTTTTCAATTGTTAATAATCCGTATGTATTTAGGGGGGGGGGCGTTCTTTTTATCCTTATAATTTAAATACTAACAGAAAATAAAGACTTTTTGAAACACTTCAATGTATTCTTTAATGTAAGTTTGGCGTTTTTGGCAGAAACCTTGTTTTTCGACTTCATTGTAAATCAAGTATAAATTTAACTGATGTTTCAAGATTTTAATATTCAAATAAATACTGAACCAAAAATAAATAAAGATTTAATTTTTTAAGATTTTATTATACTGGACCCATGTATTATTAATATCAAATTTAGACTTGACCAATTTGTTCAATCCATTTCCAATATTAATAATCTTTCTTAAATCATTATTATGGAAAATTTTTAGTGCTGCATTCACAGGATCTTTTTTAGGCACTAAAAATCCATTTTTTTTGTTTTTTATATAATAATTAAATGTACCTACATTGTTACAAGCAAAAATTGTTTTTTCTTGTAATGCAGACTCTAGAACTACATGGCCAAAAGATTCTGTTTTTGAAAAATGAATTAAAATGTCCGAACTTTTTATAAAATGCTGAGCATTTTTTTTATATCCTAAA
>CACCGK010000010.1 GCA_902545555.1 uncultured Pelagibacteraceae bacterium | reverse complement strand
GTCTTTTTCAAACTTACTACAGCGCTCATCATTTAGGTGGTGACAGAAATGCAAGAGATAAATTTAAGGACCACAAGTATTATCAAGACACTATAGATTTTTGTGAAAAATATGACCAATGCTCTTTTGACCCTGATTACAAAAGCATGACTTTGGATGATTTTAAGCCATTAGTTAAAAAAATATTCGCAAAAGAGCCTTATTATTATCTTTAAATTTAGCTATAAATCACTACTTACAGCGCATGATTGATTCAAAAGAAAAAATTATAAATTATTTTAAATCAGGTATTGAGGAACCCAAAAATTTCAAAATTGGGATCGAGCATGAAAAGTTTTTATTTAATAATTTAGACAATAAAAGAATTGATTATCCAAAAATAAAAGAAATGTTTACAGCCTTACTTGAATTTGGCTGGAATCCAGTTTTTGAAAAAGAAAATATCATTGCTCTTAATAAAGGTGGTAAAAATATAACTCTTGAACCAGGCAATCAAATAGAATTATCAGGAGATAAATTAAATCATATGCACGAAGCTTGTGCAGAGTCACAAGACTATTTGTTTGAATTAAAACAAGTTACAAAAAAATTAGATATTAAAATTGTTAGTGCAGGATTTGATCCAATATCTAAATTAAGTGAAATCCCAAACAATCCTAAACAACGATATGAACTGATGACTAAGGATATGCCTCTAGGAGGTGAACTTAGTTTAGATATGATGTATCGAACATGTGGCACTCAATTAAATATAGATTATAGCTCAGAAGAAGATTTTATTAAAAAGTTTAGAGTAGCAAACTCAATAGTACCAATTGCCATTGCTTTATTTGCGAATTCCTCAATTGTGGAGAAAAAAAATAGCAATTATTTATCTTATAGATCTAAAGTATGGCAAAGTACTTCTAGAGGTGGATTGCCTAAATTATTTTTTGAAAATATGAATTTTGAAAAATATGCAGATTTTGTAATTAATTTTCCTATATTACTTATACAACATAAAGATCAGTATATCTCAGGTAGGAAATATATTTTTAAGGATTTTATGGATGGAAAAATCCAAGAAATTGGAAATAGACATCCAACTGAAGCAGACTTAACAACTCATTTAAGCACAATATTTACGGAAAACAGAGTAAAGAAATATATTGAATTAAGATCAATGGATACCTGTGGTTGGGATTGTTTATGTGCAGGACCAGCTTTCAATATTGGTATGCTTTATGGAAATTTAGATGAAGTTCATGAGCTAATTTCGAAATGGGACATCAATAAAATAATTAACGCTTATCTAGAGGCACCACAAAAGGGATTTAATACTCAATTAATGGGTAAAGATCTTCTTTATTGGTCATCAACACTTTTAGATCTTTCAAGAAAAGGTTTAGAGAATAGGGATGTTTTAAGTAAAAAAGGTAATAACGAGACTGTATTCCTAAACCATCTACAAAAAGTAATTGATAATAAGACAACAAACGCAGATCATATGATTAGTAAATTTTCAAAAAACGAAAATTTAGACGAATTATATGATAAATAAAATTGTTGCTGTTCAAGGAAATCATCCTTCTAAACTAAATCCTTTAACGGATACAAGTGTTTTTTTAGCAAACGAAATTCAGAGCAAAAAATATAAAATTTTCTATTATGATCCAAAAGACTTATCAGTTGTTAATTCGAAAGTTACAGCTAAAGGTTTTTTTATTAAATTTAACTATAGCAATAAAAAATTCTATAAAATCACTAAAAATCAAAATTTAGACTTATCAAAATGTAAATTTATTCTTATTCGCCAAGATCCACCTTTTAATCTTGAGTATATTTCAACAACATACATTTTGGATACAATTAAGGCTAAAGTTAAAATAATTAACAACCCTACCTCTGTAAGGAATATTTCTGAAAAATTGTATTCATCTAAATATCAAAAATACATGCCAGCTACAATTTTTACTCAAAATATGGATGAAATAAAAAATTTTATTAAAAAAAACAAAAAAGTCATTTTAAAACCCATCCATAGTTTCAGTGGAAATGATATTCATTTACTAACTAAGTTTAATTCAAAAATGGTTAATAAATTTATAAAAAAACATGATCATATCATGTGCCAAAAATTTCTTCCTAAAATAAGTAACGGAGACAAAAGGGTTTTTATTATTAATGGTAAAGTATGTGGTGCAATTTCAAGAGTTCCAAAGAAAGGTTCAATTTTAAGTAATATGAGTAAAGGAGCAAAACCAACTAATATAAAATTAACAAGTAAAGAAATTAAAATTTCAAAATTAATTGCAAAAGATTTAAAAAAAGAAAATATTTTTTTTGCAGGGATTGATTTTATAGATCAAAAACTTAATGGAGATATAAATGTTACCTCTCCAACTGGACTTAAAACACTTTATGATCTATCAGGAAAAAATTTAGCTAAAACTTTTTGGAAAGAGCTTAAAGCATGAATATTTTAAGCGATCAGCAAAAAGGTTCTTTAATGGCTTTTGTGGCAGTAATGTTTCTCACTCCAGATAGTTTGTTTATTAGATTATCAAACGTAGATACTTGGGGCTTAGTTTTTTACAGAGGAATGATTCCTTTTGTCACTGTATTTATTGGAATGTTAATTATTTATAGATCTGTTTTTTTTAAATTACTTTATGGAAATTCAATTTATGGAGTGGCTTATATTGTAACTTTTTCAATTACAAATATTACATTTGTTTTATCCATTCAGAATACAAATGTAGCTAATACTTTAGTGATGGTAGCTCTTGCTCCAATGTTATCAGCAATCTTTGGAGCAATATTTTTAAAAGAAAAACCAGACAGAAATACATTAATTGCAATTGTGATCACTTTTTTAAGTGTGCTTTATATTTTTTACGACTCTGTAAAATTAGGAAATATATTTGGTGATATTCTAGGATTTATTACATCTGCTGGTCTAGCAGCTGGAGCAACAATAATAAGAGCTGGAAAAAGTTTGAACTTAGTGCCATCAGCTGTAGTTGGTAAGTTAGTGGTGGCTTTAGTTGCTTTATTTTTTATTGATAGTTTTGAATTAAAAAATAATGATATTTATATAATTCCAGCTATGTGTATTTTATGTGTAGCAATTCCCTTTGTGCTCGTAACACTAGCACCAAGATATATAACTGGAGCGGAAGTAAATTTATTCTTCTTAATGGAAACTGTTTTAGGTCCTATTTGGGTTTGGATGGTTGTTAAAGAACAGCCTTCAATAGAGACAATCCAAGGAGGAATTGTGATCATACTAACTATCGCAATCCACTCATTCTTAGCCATAAAAAAAACACAAACCAAAACTACTTAGCCAGCAATTATTTAAACTTAGAAATTATAAATGCAAAAAGAAGTAAAAAAATCCTGGGCTCTTTTTATAGGTATTGGAACCATGATGATAGCTCATGGATTACAGATGCAGGTAATGGGTATTCGTTCTGTACTTGAGGACTTTAGTGTTTTTACAACTGGTATCTTTATGTCTGGGTATTATGTTGGTTACTTTGTGGGTTCAAGAACTACTCCTAATTTTGTTTCAAAAGTTGGGCATATAAGAGTATTTGCTGCATTTGCTTCTCTTGCATCTTTAAGTGCATTAATTGCTGTAGTTTATATAAATCCCTTCATGTGGACAATTAGTAGGTTCATAACAGGTATAAGTTTAGTTAGTTGTTACGTTGTTACTGAAAGTTGGCTAAATGATAGAGCAACTAATAAAAATAGAGGACAACTATTGTCTGCTTACATGATGGTAATTTATTTTGGTTTAGCCCTAGGTATGCTTCTACTTAATATAAGTGAACCTGAAGCTTATGAACCATTTATTTTGGTTTCTATTTTACTTTCTGTTGCTCTAGTTCCAATTTTATTAACAAAAAGACCTGCCCCTAAATTTAAAAAAATAGAAACAATAAGTATCTTAGAACTTTATAAAATCTCACCTCTTGGTTCTTTAAGTTCTTTCTTTACTGGAATAATTCATGCAGCTTTCTTTTCTTTAATTTCTGTTTATGCAACAATCGCAAAATTTACTTTATTTGAGACATCTATACTTTTATTTACATCAACAATTGCTGGAGTTGTAGGCCAAGGTCCAATTGGTTATTTTTCAGATATTTTTGATAGAAGGAAAGTAATAGTTATCACTACTTTTGGAAGCTCGTTACTAGCATTTATTGCAATTTTAACTTCGAATGATCCTATTCAAAATATTTATTATATGGATGAATTTGCTTTCAGGAAAATAATATTTTTTATTGCAGTTGGGCTTTATACTAGTTTGTGTTTACCACTATTCTCTCTTAACCTTGCACATACAAATGACTTTGTTCCAAAATCTAAGTTTGTTGCTGCAGGTGGTGGATTACAATTAATATTTGGCGTTGGAGCAATTAGCGGTCCAATTTTATGTGCTATTTTTATGGAATGGTTTGGATTGAATGGTTTGTTTGTTTTTTTAATTATTGCACACGCTATAATTGGAATGTTTGGGTTGTATAGAATGAAAGTTAGAAAAACTGTTGAGAACCCAGATTCAACATTTACACCAGTTCCAGCAACCATTACGCCTGCTGGATTGGAGCTAGACCCCGATACACCTGCAACACTTGATGAAAACCCAGTCAATGAAACTGTAAAAACTTAATTAATTATTTCTATTTTATCACCGACATTAATTTTAGAAGACGAAAGAATTTGGCATCTAAGGCCTCCTTTTCTCATAAATTCTTTAAGGATATTTTTTTGATCGAGCATTTCAGTCAAATGTCGACACGGTCGACATAATTCAATTCCCTCTAATTCAACATTTCCTACTTTCAATTTTTTTCCAATTAAATCGTTTAACTGTATTCCTTTTGTAACAACATTCCTTCTAAAATTGATGTAATGTATATCGAGCCCAAATTTAATATTATATTCATCAATATTCTCAGCCTCTATTAAAGATAATTGATTGTAAGGATCATTAAAATCATGAAAGTGTCGATCGCCTACTATTCCTTTATTTGCTAAAACCTCAATTGAATTTACTTCCTTGATTGGTTGATTGTTGTTAGTGGTAATTCCTAATTTAAATACTTCGGCCATAAATTATTGAAGAAATAGTTGAGCTCATATAATCTTTTCAAAATAATATGACTTATCTATCATCAAATCAACTTAAACAGTATGAAGATCAAGGTTACATATCGCCTATTGAAGTTTTGTCTAGTAGTGAAGCCTTGGAGGCAAGACAAGAAATAGAATTGATTGAAAAAAAAATGCCAAATGAAATAGATAAATCGGGAAGATATAATGTTCATTTAATTTCACCAAAACTTGATTCTATTGTTCATAATTCAAAAATTTTAGATGCAGTAGAAAGTATTATTGGAAAAAACATCTTAGTTTGCAGCACTACTTTGTTTATCAAAAACCCTAACGAACAAGGTTTTGTAAGTTATCACCAAGATGCAAAGTACATAGGATTAGAACCACACAATTGGGTTACAGCATGGGTCGCATTAACAGATTCGAACGAAAACAACGGATGTGTGAAAATGTGGCCTAAATCACATTTAAATATTAAAGATCACAATGAAAAATTTAATGAAGACAACTTGCTTACTCGAGGACAAACAGTAGAAAATATACCTGAAGATGAAGTTAAATCTATAGAACTAAAAGCTGGTCAAATGTCTTTGCATCATCCAAGAGTAGTACATGGGTCAGGCATTAATAAGAGTAATGACAGAAGAATAGGATTTGTTATTCAAAGTTATATAGGGACAAACGTAAAACAAACCTTGGGTAAAAATAGTGTTCAAATTGCAAGAGGAGAGGATAAATATAATCATCATGAAATTATAAACAGAACTTATGCTTTAATGAGTGAAGAAAGTATTTTACTTCGAAAAAAAGAAAATGATTACTTGCAAGAAATTTTTTATAAGGGTGCAAAACAAAAAGGATCTTATTAGTTTATGAAAAAAGTACTTAACCTTGGAGTAATCGGAATAGATCACGGTCATATTTTCGATATGCTAGATGAAATGATCAAAGAAGGTTGTAGCTGTAATTACTTTTGGACAGATGGGGATCCTTTAACTCTTCAAGAATTTAATAAAAAATATCCAAATATTAAAAGAAAAGAAAATAAAGAGGAAATATTAAATGACTCATCTATTGATATGATTTTAATATCTTCGATCCCTGTAGATAGAGCTGGTCATTCAATAGATGCATTAAAAGCTGGGAAAGATGTAATGGTAGATAAACCAGGCTGTACTACGTTAGATCAGTTAAATAATTTGAAAAACACTGTTAAAGAAACTGGAAAAATATGGTCTGTAAATTTTTCTGAAAGATTTCACGTTGCTGCAGTTGCTAAAGCTGAAGAATTAGTCAATGTGGGAAAAATTGGTAAAGTAAAGCAAACGATTGGTACAGGTCCCCATAGACAGGGTAATTATGAAAGACCTGATTGGTTTTATAATCGTCAAAGTTATGGAGGAATTATTACTGATATTGGTTCTCACCAAATTCATCAATTTTTAGTATTTACAAAATCAAATCAGGCAAAAATTAACCATGCATTAGTAGAAAATACGACAAAGAAAGATATGCCTGGTTTTCAAGATTTTGGTGAAGTGAACCTTACTGGTAATGGTGGGCATGGCTATATTCGTCTGGATTGGTTTACTCCAGATGCTCTTCCAACTTGGGGGGATGGAAGATTGTTAATCCTTGGAGACAAAGGTTTTATTGAAATAAGAAAATATACAGACTTAGCAAAATCAGAAAAAGGTAATCATTTATTTTTAGCAAACAATGATGAAGTGAAACATATTGATTGTTCTAAAGTTAAACTACCCTACTTTAGTAATTTAATTACTGATGTTTTAAACAGAACAGAAACTGCATGTCCTCAAGAAATTACTTACCTTTCAATGGAACTTGCTATTAAAGCTCAAGAGCAAGCTGAAAAAAAATGAAAAAATATCAAGTAGCAATAATTGGAACTAATATAGGAGCAAAACATTTTGAAGATTTTCAAAAAGTATCCGAGAGATTTAATGTTCACACATTATGTGGTTTAACTCGGCAAGCTATTGATAAAATACTTCAATCAAATAATGAAACAAAAGTTTCTCTAAATTTTGATGATGTATTAAAAGTTAAAGAAATTGATATCATTGATATTTGTCTCCCACCTCATTTACATTTTTCTGCTTGTAAAAAAGCTATGGAAGCTGGAAAGCACGTGATTTGTGAAAAACCATTAGTTTCAAGTCTTAAAGAAGTAGACGAATTAGAAAAGACCAGCAAAGAAACTGGCAAGCTTCTTTTCCCAGTATTTCAATATCGATATGGTCTAGGATTTTCAAAATTAAAATCATTAATCAAATCTGGTTTAGCAGGAAACCCTTTGGTAGCTTCTTTAGAAACTCATTGGAATAGAGGTAAAGATTATTATTCAAAACCTTGGAGAGGAACTTGGGAAGGTGAACAAGGTGGTGCAATATTAAGTCATTCCATACATATTCACGATTTAGTGAGTATGATCTTGGGGCCTGTTTCAAATGTTTTTGCAAAATTAACAACTAGAGTAAATGATATTGAAGTTGAGGATTGTGCTGCCCTTTCAATTGAAATGAAAAACGGAACTCTTGTTACAAGTTCAATTACATTGGGTGCAGCAAATGATACTAGTAGGCTTAGATTTTGTTTTGAGGGATTAACAGCTGAGTCTGGTGCATCACCAGATAAACCATATAGTCCAGCTGATGATAAATGGGACTTTTTACCAAGAGCTCCTATAACTCAAGCTCAAATAGATGAAGTTCTATCAAAAGTAAAAGAACCAAAATCATGGTATGCAGGTATGTTTGATGAAATTGCAAATAAACTAGATGATTCTCCTAGTGATGAAGTAACTTTGTCAGATGCTAGAAAATCTCTAGAATTTGTAACCGCTGTGTATGTTTCTTCTAGAAAAAATAAGAATATTAAACTTCCAATCAATAAAGATAATCCTTTATATAATTCTTGGTTACCTTTAAAAAATTAGTTATGGGAGATTCAAACAAAGCACCAAACGATTTTTTTGATAATTGGAATAAAATCCAATCAATGTCATATAAAAATGTCATTGAGCTACTTGTGAAGAGAAGTAGTGAAAAAAAGGTACTAGCTTTAATTCAATTTGAATTAGATCAATTTTCAGAAAATGTTCAAAAGGATTTGACTATTTCTGAAACAAGTTCTTTCTACCAAGAAATATCGAACCTTTTCAGAGACTCAAACTGGTGGTCAACGGCTACAGTAACAGATGCTTGTAAATATTATTTAAACTGTGCAAGAAATAATATTTCTTATTTTGAAAACTATGTTGAAGCAGATAGTGATTTGTCTCAAAATCAAAAAAATGAGATATTTGCCTTATATCAATTATGTACTTTATTTGTTTCTTGGAATGCTATTAAAGAAAAACAGATCAGAGAAATTATAGATATTAGAAAAAGTTTATTTTTTAGATAAAATTCATCAATATGAATAAAGAAAACGCAAGTAAACTCTGGAAAATTATTCAGGAAGCTGGCGATTATTTGGGGTGCTAGTGGTACACCCTACCTCACACTACCTCACACGACTTCACACTAGTTATGCGGCATATTAAAATTCGATTGAAAAAAAATTACTTAAAGACTCGTAAATTTAAGAAGTAAACTAGAACTAGAACTAGAACTTTTTTAGATAAATCAAATATCTGATTTTCAAGCAAATAGACAAATGTTTCAGAATTTGATAATCTTATATTATGAAAAAAATTTTGGTTATTACATTATTAATTTTTATCTCAAGTTCAGTTCTTAACGCAGAAACAATTAAACCAAAAAAAACACCACTTAAAAAGTTATCCAAACAACTAGGCAATGGAGAATTAATTAAGATTAATTCATATCAAACTTCTGATTATAAAGGTATTTTGGAGGGCTGGTATAAAGAGAGTCCAATAATAGTTGATGCTCTTATTTCTTATCCAGAGGGAGAAGGTCCATTTCCTTTATTATTAATCGTTCATAGTAGTGGTGGTGCTGATGAATTTACTGCAAATTGGCTAGAGTTTATGAGAGATCAACAAAAACCTCTGTTAGACATGGGGATAGCGACAATGTATTTAGATAATTTTTCTGCGAGAGGTGCAAAACATACTTATACAGATCAATCAAAGGCTTCTATATGGTCTACTTATATAGATGTGTTTATGGCATTAGAGTATCTCAGCAAGGATCCAAAAGTAAATATTAAAAAAGTAGGTGTCTCTGGTTATTCAAGGGGAGGAAATCTTTCTATAATGGCTGCAGAAAAAAGATTGAGAGATATATTAGTTAGCAAAGATCTTTATTTTGCTGCGTCTCAACCAAGATCTGCTGAATGTGGAATTACTGGAATGTTTAGAAATCCAACTCCAGTTAAAGAAACTAAAATTTGGTATGTACATGGTTTAGCTGAGGATTATACCTTGCCAGGTCCATGTGTAGATATAATGGAAAAAATGCAAGCTAAAGGTGCTGATATTAAAATTGATTTAAGAGAGGGATGGTATCATTTATTTACTGGAAATTATGAGCCAGAAATTGAAAAAAGAACTCAATATTTTTGGAAGTGTCCTAATTTTTACACAGAGGATGATGGGAATCCTAATAAAGAGTTCATTGATTTAATTATAAAAAATACAAAAATAAAAAGTTTGGATGAATTTAATGAGTTATCACGTAAAAATCCAAGAAAAGCTTTTAAAACAATGTTCAAGGGTCTCAAAAAAGAAAATTGTATTGGAAAAGGTGTTACTGAAGGGGGTAACCATGGAAAAACTTTTATGCCAGAGTATTTAGCTTTTTGGAAAGAAAATTTATTAAATTAATTTAATAAATTAAAGAGATGAAAAAACTTTTAAGTATCGTGGCTATAGGATTTTGTAGGATAACTAGAACCATAACTAGAACTTTTTGAGATAAAACAAAGTTTGAAGTGGTATGAGCCCAGAAAAGTCGCAGAAACTCTGGAAAATTATTCAGGAAGCTGGCGATTATTTGGTGGGTCAATTACCTGACCACCCAAATCATCCTAAAGGAAGAAACCCTTATGCACATGTTGCTATATGTGTAAAAAGTAAATTCAATGCAAGCTACAAAGATATTCCTGATGAAAAATATAATGATGTTATTAAATACATCCAATTTTTAAAACAAAATCCAAATTAATTATTGTTTTGGAAAGTAATCTTTAAGTTTACCTTCTCGGTAAACATCTGCGGTACAACAATGTAAACCTCCACCAAAAGCGTAGGCATCTCTAAGTTCTACTGGTATAACTTCCATTCCTAATTTATCCAATTGTTCAGCTTGATAAGTTTCACTTTTTTCCACACACACAGTTTTAGGATCCAAAACTAAAACATTCATTGACAGCCAAGTTGATGAATAACATAATGGCGGGGGTTCATTATGTGCTGGTTGTGCACTGTCTACAATTTCCCAGCCATTATCTTCAAATAATTTTCTTTGTTCCTTAGGAAGTCTTCTTTGTGGGTTATTGATAATTAAACCCTCTTTTATTGGGGTAAAGGTAGCATCAATGTGAATTGGATAAGGATCACCTGGAAAGTTAACAGCATGAACTCTATGATCTTTATAGTGTCTTTTTAGCCAATCAATTCCTTTTAAATTTGTTGTAAATCCATGTTGTACAACCAGGTCTTTTCCAAATCTTAGTACGTCCGCTGCATCAAATAATGGTTCTTCTTCAGTTGTTACAAAATATTTTTTTTCAGTCCATTCTAATCTTTTTTGAACACCAATTTTATCTGATAAATAATCTTTTCTGTAATCTGCATCCGTTAATCTTGGTTTTGGAGCAGACTCGTGTCTCATATTAGGATCTTGATTATAATAATCTTTTAGAAGTGGTCGATAACATAAATATTCAAACCAACGACAACGATAACTCATTGTAGCTTCTAAAATTTCGTTTCCTACTGTTAACAAAACGTCTCTTGGAGGCATACAGCCAAACATTGTTTCTGCTTCCCAGTCAGGTGTAGAAGTTTTTTGATTAAAATCTATTGGTATTGGTCGATCAACTTTAATTCCTCTTTTTTCAAGCATATTAGAAAAATCATCTAAAAGTTGATTTGCTTTATCGACAGTATCTTTTGTTCTTGGTCCAAACTGACCTCGCATATCACTATCTTCCGGAACTTTTGCATCCAAAGCAGGCTCTGGTGCTGGTATACAAGTTCCATCCGCTCTCCCTACAATTACATGTTTTAATGGATCCCACTCGTTCCAACTATTAACAATAGTTTTATTCTCGCTCATAAAGATTAGTTTTTTATAATATTATGCTCAGGGCCGAAAGGAAATTTTGTAATATTTTCTGCTCCATCTTTGCCAATCACTAAAATATCGTGTTCTCTATATCCGCCTGCACCAGGATTACCTTCTGGGATCATTATCATTGGCTCCATCGACACGACCATATTTTCCTCAAGAACAGTATCAATATCTTCTCTTAATTCTAATCCAGCCTCTCTTCCATAAAAGTGAGAAAGCATACCAAATGAATGTCCATAACCAAAAGTTCGATACTGAAGATAACCAAGCTCAGCAAAAAGTTCGTTAAGCTCATGACAAATATCTGAACATTTCATACCTGGTTTAATTAATTCTAGTCCTCTCTTATGCACTTTTACATTTGCTTCCCATGCTTTAAGTGAAGCATCATCAGCATGATCTAAAAATAAAGTTCGCTCTAATGCAGTGTAATATCCTGAGATCATTGGAAAAGTATTTAAAGATAAAATATCTCCTTTAACTAATTTTCTATTAGTCTTTGGATTATGAGCTCCATCTGTATTAATACCAGATTGAAACCATACCCAAGTGTCCATGTACTCTGCACCAGGATAGCTTTTGACAATCTCTCTTTCCATTCTATCTCTTGCTGCTATTGCCACTTCAATCTCTGTGTTATCTTCTCTAATATTTTTAACTATTTCTTCACCGCCAATATCTGCAATTCTCGCGCCATTTCTAATTATCTCAATTTCTTCATCAGATTTTATCATTCTAAGTTTCATTAGATCTTTTGAAACATCGCTAAACACAGAGAAAGTAAAGATAGATCCTATTTTTTCTCGCATATCTAATGTGACATGATCATTTTCAATTCCAATATTTTTTGGTGGATCATCTCTTCCAATAATTGAAACAATGGCTCTTAAAAAATTATCTCTTTTCCAATCAGTGTAAATAACATTATCGCAATGAGATCTTCGCCAAGGCTGACTTCCATCAATGTTAGCTGAAATTGTTGAGATTTTATTTTGAGTTATCACACATCCGTATGGTCTTCCAAAAGAGCAATAAATAAAACCTGTGTAATACGCAACGTTATGCATTGAGGTTAAGATAACCATATCAAGACCAATTTGATCCATCACTGTTCTAAGTTTACTTATTCGATCGTTATATTCTTTATCTGTAAATGGTAATTTTAATTTTTCACCATTTTTAAGCTCAAAAAAATCTGGTCGTTCCATATTAGTTTAATGCTATATATCTTTTGTTCCATCTCATTATTAAACTGTAATAAAATATAGATACAAAAAGAAAAAAACCACCGATTATAGTATTTGTGGATGGCACTTCATTAATACCAAATAATGGTAACCAAACCCAAAAAATTCCACCTACAACTTCAGTTAAAGATAATAAAGTCAACTCTGCTGCTGGTATCGCTTTAGATCCAATTGAATATAAAATTAAACCAAAACAGACTAGTGTCCCGTGCAAAGAAAATAAAGCTCCATTATAGCTAGATGAAAAGAAAACTAAGTTATTTGATAAAATCATAATTGTTGCAAACATAAAACAAAAGAAACCTGCAAAAGCTACCGTTGTGAATTTTGGTGTTTCTTTTCTCCATCTTAGAGTTACAGAAAAGACTGAGAAACCAATTGAGGAAGTTAAACCAAATACAAAACCAATTAATGATTTTTCACCTGTGTTTCCAAGTGCCATAATTATGATACCAACTGTTGCAATTATTATTGATATCCACACATTAAGAGAAATTTTTTCTCTTAAAAATAAAAATGCTAATAATGCTGTAAAAAAAGGCATTGCTGCCAAGCAAAGCAAAGTAACTGCAGCGCTAGTATTTGTAATTGAATAAATAAATGTAATCATAGCGATCCCCAATCCAGATCCGCCGATTACGCCAGATAAACCTATTTTATAATAGTTTTTGTAAAAATTTTTTCCTTCCTCGAAAAATAAATAAAGATTTAATAAGATGAAAATTGTTAAACCTCTACCAAAAATATACTGCCAAGGTGCCAATTGAGGATTATCCATGTATCGAACTACTAATGGACCGAACGACCACAACAGACCAGCAAATAATACGACAGGAATGGCTATTCTTGGATTTCTCAACTTTAACATATTCAGAAATCTAATTGTAAATAGAATTTTCTACAACAAAAATGCGTTTCTAAACTAAATTTTGATTTGAAAGGTTGGGGAAAAAACAATCAACGATATCTCCTTTTTTAAATTTTGATTTACCTGCTGGTAACAAAACCCAAATATTTGTTTTTACAAATGATTTAATTCTAAAAGACTCTTGACCTTTTAAAATTTCAACATTTATTTTTCCATTTTTAGTTGTGCTTAATTGGCTCTTTACAAATCTTGTGAAATTCTTTTTTTTATCAAAACCATTCGTCAAAATAGCTTTAATTGATTTTTCTTCTGATAATCCTAAGGCATTTAAAATATATGGAATTACAAAAAATCTAAAACATGCAGCTGATGAAATTGGATTTCCAGGGAGTCCGAATATTGCTTTTTCTTTCCCTTTAATTTTTGCAAACATTATTGGTTTTCCAGGCCTTATTGCAGCACTTTTAAAGTAGCTTGATAACTTAAATTTTTTAACAACATCAGGTATAAAATCAAACTTACCTGCAGACACTGCACCTGACGTAATAATAATATCATCTTTAGATTTAATTAATTTATTTATTTTTTGTTTAAAAATATTTTGATGATTATCTCTTAATATGCTTCCACTTTTAAAATTAAATAAAAAATTTTGATTTAAGTTTTTAATATAATGTGTATTAGAATTTCTTACCATCCAATTTGGAATATTATCTTTGTCTGATATTTCGTTTCCAGTTGAAAAAAATAATATGTTAATTCTTTTTTTTACTTTAATTTTTTTAATGCCTAAACTTTTAAAAGCTAAAATATGGTTTGGTTGAACAATTGTATTTTTTTTTATTACAACCTCTCCTTTTCTATAATCTGAACCTGCAAACCTAACGTGATCAAATTTTTTTATTTTCTGGTCGATTAAAATATATTTTTTATTAGGAGCAATAATTATTTGTTCTATAGGAATAATTGTATCAAAACCCTTTGGTATAATTCCTCCAGTCATTATTTCGGCAGTATCAAATTTTTTTATCTTTTTTTTAAATGGTTTCATTCCTGCAGCAATTGAACCAATAATTTTAAATTTTTTTGGGAATTTTTTTTTTAATTCATTAGTATCTTTTGAATTAATTGCATAACCATCAAACGCAGCATTATTCCCTGCTGGATAATTTATTTTAGAATAAATATTGGTGGAAACTACTCTATTTAAGGAATTTATACTCTCTATATTTTCGTCTTTAATTTTAATTTTGGCTTTTTTTAAAACTGTTTTTGATTTTTCGTAACTAATCATTTTTGAATATTTCTTCAGCTTTTTTTAAATCTTCTTTTGTATTTATATTAAAGAAAGGATCATTATTTGAAAACTCCATATTAATTATTTTTACCCCAGTATTATTAGCCCACAACTCTACTTTTCTTTCTCCATTTTTTAGATCCTTATCTAACTTAGATAATAAATTAATCGACCATAAGCCAAATATATTATGTCGTGTGTTGTTTGACTTAATAAAAAATAAATCACTTTCATTGAAATTAATATTTTGAATAAAATCTTTTAATATTTGTCTCTTAAAAAAGGGTGTATCAACAGGGAAAGTTGCTATCCATTTGTAGTCTTTTTGATTTTCTTTTATCCATTTCATAGCTGAAAAAACTCCACCTAACGGACCAAGACCTTTTTCATAATCCTCGATTATTGAAATTTTTTCTGAGTTATGAAAACTAATTTTATTATTTGATACTATTAAGAGTTCTTTGAATTCATCAATAATTTCAGTCAACATGTGATCAATTAACAATTTACCAGCTAACTTTACTTGGGATTTATCTTCTCCAAACCTTTGTGACTTACCACCTGCTAGCACAGTGCCTAAAATATTGTTATGATCCATCTATAAAATATAAAACATTCAAAGTTGAATTAAAGAAATTAAATGGATTTAAGAATTTTAGAAATAGCAGCCCATACTGAAAATAATAAAGTTGTTGAAAACTTTACTCATAAGTCAAAACACAAAAATCCATTGTGTGGTGATGAGATGGAAATAAGCTTAATTGTCAAAGAAGATGTTATAAAAGATATGGGTTATCAGTGTAAATCGTGTGTTTATTGTCAGGCATCAGTCAGTCTATTATCCAGAAAAATTAAAGAAAAAAAAGTTGATGATGTTAAAAAATTTATAAAAGTTGGTGAGCAACTTTTTGAGGATGCAAAAGTAAGTATGGAAAAACATTGGAAAGACTTTAAAGAAATTTTAGATAAAAAAAATCTTTCAAGGAAAGAATGCTTGCTTTTACCTTTAAGAACTATTGCGAAAGCATTAAAAATATAAATGATCAAAATTACAAAACCCTTATTGCAAAAAGCATTAATTGCAGGTTTTTTTTCTGCATTTACAATTGGTGTGCTAACAGTCCTTACTTATAAAAGTACACTTGGATATTTTATTGCAGCCTCTTTTGGTTCTTCAATGGTTTTACTATTTGGTTTTCCTGAAAGCCCATTTGCACAACCAAAAAATGTTTTTTTTGGACATTTGGTAACTGCTTTAGTAGGAGTAATTTTTGTAAATTACATTCCGCTTCCGATTTATATCAGTATTGCAATTGCTGTTGGAGCTGGAGTTTTTTTAATGATTTTATTTAATATTGTTCACCCACCTGCTGGTGGAAATCCAATTATAGTTATTATTGGAAGTGCCTCTTATGATTATTTAATTAATCCAATAATTTTTGGTTGTATAATTATATTGTTATTAGCAATTGTAATTAACAAATATTTATTAAAAAAAAACTATCCACTTAAATAATTTAATGAATTCTAAATACAAAGTTTTAAAATATTCGTCTAATAAGTTTGAAAATATAGATGATTTAATTTCAATTGAAGAACCATTGGAGATTTCATTAAAGTATAAAGAGTCTGATAAATGGATAAAACAAAGTTTATCTATAACAATGAGAACTCCTGGCGATGATGAGGATCTTGTAAGAGGGTTTTTATATAATGAACAAATTATAACAAATATTAGTGATATTGATTCAATAGAAAGTTATGGAGATAAAGTTGGTCAATACAATATTCAAAATAAAATTTTAGCAACTTTAAATAATTCTAAAAATATAAATATTGCAAAAATAAAAAGAGACTTTTTAACTAATTCCTCATGTGGTGTGTGTGGAAAATCTTCTCTTGATGCTCTAGAAATAATTAAAAAAGATAAAACAAATCCATCAGAACCTAAAATCAAAAAAGAGGTAATTGTTAAATCACCAGATATATTGAGAGAAGGCCAATCAGAATTTAGTAAAACAGGTGGAATTCATGCTAGTGGTCTTTTTAATAGCAATGGAGAATTGGTTGCTGTCAGAGAGGATGTAGGAAGGCATAATGCTCTAGATAAACTTATTGGTTGTGCATTAAAGAACAATCAAATTGATCCGAAAAACCAATTTATAACATGCTCAGGTAGACTAAATTTTGAATTGGTTCAAAAGGTCTTGATGACGGATATAGGTATAATGATAGGTGTTGGTGCGCCAACTAGTCTAGCTATCGATTTAGCGAATAAATTTGACATTACCCTTGTTGGTTTCGTAAAGAAGGACAGTTTTAATATTTACACAAATAACAAAAAAGTTATTGTGGGCTAAATTAATAAAAGGGTATTTGTGTCAAAAAATATAAGTAATTTATCAGGCAGAATAGGCTTAAAAGATAACCTATTTAAGCAAATCTCAGAAAATACCTTAAGCGATAACCCACAAGATATTAGAGAAATTGCCAAAAAACATAACCTAGGCGTTTCAACTCTACATGGTGCAGAATCCTTTTATGAATTTTTGAGACCCTCTCATAGAGAAAAGAAAGCTTTTGTTTGTAACGGTAGTGCATGTATGTGTGCGGGCACTCAAGACAAATTAAAAGATAAACTAAAAGAAAAACTGGGTGATGACAAAGTTGGAGAAATGTTCTGCTTAGGTCATTGTTATGAAAACCATGCATTTCATTATGATGGAGAAAATTATGCTGGTAAAGATATAGAAAAAATTGACCAAATAATTAAAGGTGAAGAAATTAAACAAGATAAGTTTTTCTCTAAAAGTTATGCAACAACAAGTTTTTTAATGGATGACAAGTTATCTTCAACAGATCAATTCAAAGAACAATTAAGTAAATTTTTAAAAACAGATAAAAAAGAAATAGTAAAATCATTATTAGATTCAAATTTAACTGGAAGAGGCGGTGCTGGTTTTCCAACAGGAATGAAATGGGATTTTTGTAGTAAAGCAAAAGGAGATAAAAAATATGTTATCTGTAATGCAGATGAGGGCGACTCTGGTGCTTTCTCAGATAGATATTTATTAGAGGATCAACCTTTAAAAGTTATTTTTGGAATGGTAATTTGTGGTTATGTGATAGGAAGCAATGAAGGAGTTTTATACATTAGAGGTGAATATCCTAAATCTATTGAAGCAATTAATGGCTGCATCAATGAACTTAAAAAATTAAATTTACTAGGTGAAAATATTTTAGGATCCGATTTTTCTTTTGATCTTGGAATTTGTATTGGTCAAGGTGCTTATATTTGTGGAGAAGAAACGGCTTTGATTGCATCTATTGAAGGAAGAAGAGCTGAGGTAGATGTAAGACCTCCCTTCCCCGTTACCGAAGGGTTATACAAAAAACCAACTGTGGTTAATAATGTTGAAACATTGGCTGCTGCAACTGGAATTTTATTAAATGGATCAAAAAAATTTTCTTCAGTTGGAAATAAAAAATCAGCTGGAACAAAATTAGTTTGCTTAGATAGTTTCTTTAACAACCCAGGTGTTTATGAAATTGATATGGGCACACCAATGAAAAAAATATTTAATGAAATTGGCGGCGGATATAAAGAGCCTGTTAAAGCTTTTCAAATAGGAGGTCCATTAGGTGGAGTTGTTCCTTTAAGTGAAATAGAAAATTTAAATTTAGATTTTCAAGAATTTACAGCAAAAGGTTTTATGTTAGGTCACGCAAGTGTAGTTAGTATTCCAAAAGATTTTCCAATGGCTGAATACATTCATCACTTGTTTGAATTCTCAGCAGAAGAATCATGTGGGAAATGTTTTCCAGGAAGACTTGGATCTTACAGAGGTAAGGAGATGTTTGACCAAGCTAAAAAGAAAACTGCCAAAATACCTTTGAAATTGCTTGAAGAATTGCTTGTTACAATGAAAAAAGGTTGTTTATGTGCTTTATGCGGAGCTATACCCACTCCTATTCAGAACATTCTAAAGTACTTTGGGGATGAAATGAAAAATGATATGGTTAAAGATAATTAATGAGTTCAGAGAAAAGAAAAATTGCTTATATTGATGGAAAACCGTATGAAATCGGACCAAATCATTCGTCTATTTTAAAATTTGTAAAAAGCTATGTAGGTGAAAAAAAAGTTCCTACTTTATGTGATGATCCAAATTTAGCACCTTATGGAGCTTGTAGAGTGTGTTCGGTCGAAGTTGCTTTGGAAAAAGATGGTCCTACAAGAGTAGTTGCTTCTTGCCATACTCCAGTTGCTGAAAATCAACACATATTTACTTCAAATGAATCTTTGAAAGATCTTAGAAAAAATATTGTTGAATTAGTATTAACAGATCATCCAATGGAATGTGATAGTTGTGAAGTAAATAATAATTGTGAACTTCAAACTGTTGCTAATGACTTAGGTATTTCTGATCACAGATATAACAGTCCAAAACAACATAAAGGAATTCCAAGAGACACATCTCATGATTACATGCGAATGAATTTAGACAATTGTATAAATTGTGGAAGATGTGTCAGAGCTTGTGATGAAATCCAAGGTTCGTTCGTTTTAACAATGAGTGGAAGAGGATTTGAGTCTAGAATAACAACTGATAACGATATGATGTTTGGAGATAGCTCATGTGTTTCTTGTGGTGCTTGTGCTCATACTTGTCCAACAGATGCTATCTCAGATGTTTTTCAATCAAAGTCTGCTGCAGTAGATAAAAAAGTTAGAACAACTTGTTCATACTGCGGTGTTGGTTGTAATTTAGAGGCTTCAATTAAATATGACAAAGTTGTAGCTATTGATACGCCTAAACAAACAGAAGTTAACGCTGGACATACTTGTATTAAAGGAAGATATGCATTTAGTTTTTATGATCATCCAGACAGATTAAAAACACCTTTAATTAAAAGAAATGGAAAATTTGAAGAAGCTTCGTGGGATGAAGCTTATGATTTTATTAAAAAAGAAATGAACAGAATTACAAAAGATAATGGTCCAGATGCCTTTGCTGGAATTTCTTCTGCAAGATGTACAAATGAAGAAAATTATGTTTTTCAAAAAATGATTAGAGCGGCTGTAGGAACAAACAGTGTAGATTGTTGTGCAAGAATTTGTCATTCACCAACAGCTTGGGGAATGCAACAAACTTTTGGGACAGGGGCAGCAACTAACTCTACAGAAGATATTTATCATGCTGATTTATTTTTGGTAATTGGAGCTAATCCAACTAACGCTCATCCTGTCACAGGTGCAAAAATAAAACAACAAATCATGAAAGGTAAAAAATTAATTGTACTTGATCCCGTTACAACTGAACTTGCGAAACTTGCAGATTATCATATTAAACTAAGACCAGGAACTAACGTTGCAGTTCTAAATATGATGTTGCACTTTATTATTAAATCAAAACTTTATAATGCAGATTTTGTTAGAGATAGAACTGAAGGTTTTGATAATTTCTTAAAAGAAATTGAAAGACAAGATGTTGATCATTTAGCAAAAGTAGCTGGTGTAGATAAACAACTAGTTAAAGAAGCAGCAATTGCATATGCTACTGCAAGAAATTCAATGGAGTTCCATGGTTTAGGAGTTACTGAGCACGAACAGGGATCTAAAACTGTAATGTTAATTGCAGATTTAGCAATGATCACTGGAAACATTGGACGAAAAGGTGTCGGGGTTAATCCTTTAAGAGGTCAAAACAATGTTCAAGGTGCAGCAGATATGGGATGTCAGCCTCACCAAGGTGCTGGTTATTTTCCTGTAGCTGATGAAAAGCATCAAGAATTCTACACACAAAAATATGGAGTAACTCACCCAACTAAGCCAGGATTAAAAATTCCTCAAATGTTTGAAGCTGCAATAAACAAGGAATTAAAAGGTTTATGGATCATTGGAGAAGATATTGTTCAAACAGATCCTAATAGTGCTCATGTAATTGAAGCTATGAACTCTTTAGAACTTTTAGTTGTTCAAGAAATATTTATGAGTGAAACAGCAAAATTAGCAACTGTTGTTCTGCCAGGTACTACGTTCTTAGAAAAAGATGGAACTTTTACGAATACTGAGAGAAGAATTCAAAGAGTAAACAGAGCTGTACCTCCTCTACCAGGCACTAAACCTGATGGATTAATTGTAACTGAGATGATGCAGAAATTAGGATTTGATCAGCCAACTTATGATGCAGATCAAGTTCTAGCAGAAATTGCTGATATCGTTCCTTTCTTTAAGGGTGTTACTAGAGAGAGACTTGGAAAATTTGGATTACAATGGCCAGTTCAGGAAGATGGAACTGATACAAAAATTTTACATACAGAAACATTTAAATTAGGTAAAGGCAGATTAAAAAACTTTGATTGGAAAGAATCATCAGAAATAGAAGCAAATCAAAAAGACTATCCTTTGATTTTAACAACTAGTAGAGTTTTACAACATTATAATGCAGCAACAATGACTAGAAGAACAAAAAATATAAATATTGTTGATGAAGATGTTTTATTAATTCATCCTAAGGATGCGGCTCATAGAGATCTAAATACTGGTGATATTGGAAGACTTTATTCAGGCAGAGGTGAGGTTGCGCTTAAAGTTGAAGTTACAGATAAAGTTAAAGAAGGAATTGTATTTACTACATTCCATTTTCCAGAGCATATGGTTAATATGGTTACAGGTCATGGGAAAGATGAAGAAACAATGTGTGCAGAATACAAAGTATCTTCTGTTGAAGTACAAAAAATCTCTAATCAATTTAAAACAGAAGTTAAACCAAAAGAAAATCAAGCTGAAGTTAGTTAATTAAAATGACCATTGGTTGGCATTTTGATAATACCTATTCAAAGTTATCAAATACTTTTAAAGAAAATATTAAACCAACTCCTGTTCATGATCCTGAATTAGTAATTTTGAATGAGGAACTAGCCTCTACTTTAAATTTAGATTTTTCAAAAACAGACAAAAAAAAATTAGCAGAAATATTTTCTGGAAACTCCATACCAGAAGAAACAAATACCATTGCGCAAGCATATGCAGGTCATCAATTTGGACACTTTACTATGCTAGGAGATGGTAGAGCAGTTTTATTGGGTGAGCATTTAGTAAACAATGACAATCGTTTTGACATTCAGTTTAAAGGTTCAGGAAGAACTTCTTTTTCTAGGGGTGGTGATGGAAGAGCAGCTCTAGGTCCTATGCTTAGAGAATATATTATCAGTGAGGCGATACATTCATTAAATATTCCAACCACTAGAAGCCTTGCTGTAGTCAAAACAGGAGAGAAAGTTGTAAGAGAAAATCTTTTACAGGGCGCTATATTAACGAGAGTTGCATCAAGTCATCTTCGGGTTGGAACATTTCAATATATAGCTGCAACTCAAAAAATTGAAAATTTAAATACTTTAGTCGACTATACAATAAACAGACATTATCCAGAAATCAAAACATCAAATTCAAAAGCATTAGACTTGTTAAATCTTGTAATGGAAAAGCAATGCCAGCTAGTGATCAATTGGATGAGAGTTGGATTTATTCATGGGGTTATGAATACTGATAACATGGCAATTTCAGGTGAAACAATAGATTACGGTCCTTGTGCATTTATGGATTATTATGATCCAAAAACTGTATTTAGCTCAATCGATAAATTTGGAAGATATGCCTTTTCTAATCAACCGCCAATTACAAAGTGGAATTTAGCAAGATTTGCAGAATGCCTAATCCCTCTAATTGACAAAAATGAAGATACTGCAATTAAATTAGCAACAGATTTAATAGATAATTTCCAAAATATTTATGAAGATAAATGGTTAAATATGATGAGAGATAAACTAGGTCTATTTGGTGAGGATAAAAATGATAAAAAATTAATTAATGATTTGTTTAATTGGATGGAAAAAAATAAAGCAGATTACACAAATACTTTTTGTAATATAATGGATATCAATTTTGATGAAATTTATAAAAATAATGATTTTATCGCTTGGAAAAATGAATGGAAAAAAAGATCTGAGTTAAATAATTCAACTAAGGAAAAACAAAGCAAACTTATGAAATCAAATAATCCAATTGTAATTCCTAGAAATCATAAAGTAGAAGAAGCTTTAGCTGAAGCTGACAAAGGAAGTTTAGGTAAAATGAAAAAGTTATTAGCTATTTTAAAAAATCCTTATGACAATCAGAATAATATTGAAGAATATCAAGCACCTGCTCCATCGAGTAATGAAAGATATCAAACTTTTTGTGGAACTTAATTTATAAAACGTAGGGCTCTGGCCTAGCGGTTTTACCCAAAACTCTCTCAACTGCAAAATCACTTATATCAATTGTTTGGTATGATCCTGTTGTGATTAATTCAGTTAAGGCTCTACCGATACCTGGAGCCTGCATTAATCCCCGGCCTGTAAATCCAGAAGCCATATAAACATTATCATATTTTGGATGCTTACCAACAACTGCATTATTATCTAATCTATTACAATCATAGTAACCTGCCCATCCACCAGTTAACTTTAATTCTTCAAAAGCAGGTATTCTCTTTGCAAGAGCTGGCCAAACTAATTCCTCAAAATCATTCCAAGCTGGTTCCAAATCATTTGCATCAAATACAGAAATAGGTGATCCTGCTAAATATTCTCCACCTTCTGGTCTCCAATAAACACCGGTTGTTAAGTCTCCACTTAATGGCATCTCTTTTATATATGTTGGGCATTTAAATCTAAACACGGTGTGCTTCTGAGGAACAACAGGAATATCATCTAACAATTCTTTTGTCCAACAACCAGCCGCAGAAACAATTGTTTTAGCATTTATTTCTGAGATACTTTTTACTTCACCTTTAATAAATTCTGCTCCAAGCTCTATTGCTTTACTTTTAAGAGCACTATGAAACATAAATGGATCAATCCATCCTTCACTTTGATTATCCGTATAAGTTGCTGTCTCTATTCCTTCACTATTCACATAAGGGAAAACTTTTGATAATTCTGAACCTTTAATATTTTTTGTTCCTGCATCACATTCTTTATGATTTTCTAATGCTTTATATTGTTCTTCAGCATGTTCAGGACCAAACATTAAAAGATATCCATTGGTTACCATACTAGCTGTTGGATTAGGATTTTTTTCTGTTTTTAATAATTCTGGTATTTGGAAAATAAATTCTCTTGCAAATTTTCCTAATAAAATATTTTCTTTTTGGAAAAATTGTCTTCTAAAACCACCTAAAGATAATGGGAATGAGGCTGTTTTATAAGTAGGGTCTCTCTCAATAACTTTTACTTTTCTACCTTCTTTAGATAAAAAATAAGCAGTTGCTGCCCCTATTATTCCACCACCAATTACTACAACATCATCCATATCTAATTTAAGATAATCAAACTTGTATTCAGAATTAGTGCAAAGCTACACCAAAGTAAATATGGAATCATTAGGTAGGCACTCAACATCTTGACGCGTTTAAACCTTAAAATAAGATTGATTATCAATGCTATTAGAATGATTAATACTAATAAAGCTAAGACCATATTATGAAAAACAAAAAAAACTACACTCCAAGTTGTATTGAGAATTAAATGAATAAAGTAAATATAAACAGTATTCATATCTCTACTTTTAGTATGCCAATAAAGCCATATAGATACAGTCATCATTAAGTAAAGAGACGTCCAAACAGGACCAAATATCCAATCTGGAGGATTAAATATTGGTTTGTTTAATAGTGAATACCAAGGTTCTTTAAATTTAACAGTGGCTAAACCTCCAATCAATGAGGCAGAGAATGTAATAGCAAGAAAC
Organism: uncultured Pelagibacteraceae bacterium; assembly: GCA_902545555.1. Taxonomy (GTDB): domain Bacteria; phylum Pseudomonadota; class Alphaproteobacteria; order Pelagibacterales; family Pelagibacteraceae; genus Pelagibacter. Next base: position 8,952 of record CACCGK010000010.1, on the reverse strand, counting down.
AATAGAAATGTTAAAAATTTGTTATTAAGCATGTTAGATATATACATAGCAAAAAATGAGTAAAAAAACTATTTGGATTACAGGTGGAAGCACTGGAATTGGTAAAGCTTTAGCAATTAAGTTTGCAGCAAAAGGATGGAACGTTGCTGTATCAGCTAGAAGAGCTGAATTATTGAATAAGCTTTCGAATTCTTATGAAAATATTTCAGGTTTTCCATTAGATGTGACTAATAAAGAAAAGTGTAAAGAAGTATTTAACGAAATTAAAAACAAATATGAAAATATAGATATTTGTTTCTTTTCAACAGGAACATGGGATCCAAAAAAAGAAAAAGATATAGATGTAGAGCGAATGGAAGATGTGTTTAAGGTAAATTTTTTTGGAACAGTTAATAGTATTAAAGCGGTAGAACAATACTTTAGAGATAAAAAAAAAGGTATAATTACTATTGTTTCGTCAATTGCAGGATATAGGGGATTGCCTAATTCAACTGGATATGGACCATCAAAATCTGCATTAAATAACCTAGCTGAAAGTTTGTACTTTGATTTTAAAAGATACAATGTTCGTATTTGTTTAGTGTCTCCTGGATTTATTAAAACACCAATGACAGATAAAAATGATTTTAAAATGCCTTTTTTAAAAACTCCTGAGTATGCTGCAGATCAAATTTATGAAGGTTTAGTTAATAAAAATATATTTGAAATTCATTTTCCAAAATCACTTACAATTACATTAAAATTGTTGAGTTTTTTACCGAGTAAAATTTATTTTGGTTTAGTTGGAAAACTAACGAAATATCAAAAAAAATAGTTAATCTTTTACAAATACAACGGTCAATTCAGCTACTTTAAAACCAAATTTAGTCATTGTTGCTCTATTTATTGCAACCCTATCATCTTGTTTGAAAATCCAATCGTCAAAAGTTATTTTAATCTCTTTACCTTTGACTGGAACTAATAAAACATATTCGAATTTAAAAGCTGGTCCATAAGAAAAACCTTTTGCTTTACCTACAACATCACCTGCTGTTCCCTCATAATTGTGCTCATCAATTTTGTTTATTGTCCATTCTCGGTCTTGAACTTCACCATCATCCCAATTAAATTTTTCTTTAAGAACTAACTGCTTTCCATCCCAAGTTCCATTTAAATCCGCTGAAAATTGTCTTGTAACTTTTCCTGACCTATTTTGTAAAACACCCCAAGCCTTTACATTTCCAGATAAATATTCTTCAATGATTAATCTCGGTTCTTTATTTTTAAAATCTTCTGGTTTCATAGCACTATTATTCGAGCAACTTGTAATTAAGAATAATAAAATTATCAACGAAATTGAATTAATAATTTTTATATGTCGCATAAATATCTCCATTATTTTATTTATTTTGCATTGAAAACTGAATCAGATCTATATTTTTTGATTTAAATCCTGCCTCACAATAAGAAAGGTAAAACTCCCACATTCTTTTAAATGTTAAGTCAAAACCTTGATTTTTAATTAAATCCCATTTTTTTAAAAACTCATTCCTCCATAAAGATAATGTATTTGCATAATGGTCGGCATAAGAAATGTATGAATTTATAGCTAATCCATTATCAGAAACATATCGATTAATGCTACTTTTATTTGGCAAGAAGCCTCCTGGGAAAATATATTTTTGAATAAAATCTTGTTTATTTTTGTATCTATCAAACAACTTATCATCAATAGTAATTGCTTGAATTCCAACCTTTCCACCTTCAGATAAATTATTTTTTATAGTTTTAAAATATCCTTCCAAATAATTTTGTCCAACAGCCTCTATCATCTCTATTGAAGCAATTGAATTATATTTGTCATTTAAATCTCTGTAATCTTTTATTTCAATATTAACTTTTTCATTTAAACCACATTTAAAAATTCTTTCTTTTGCATAATCAAATTGTTTTTTAGATATTGTGATGCAGTCAAGTTTTACATCATATTTTTTGCCTAAGTATTCAGCAAAACCTCCCCAGCCACATCCTATTTCTAAAACTTTGTCACCAATATTTGGTTTAATTAGATCAATTAATTTTTGATATTTATTATTTTGCGCTTCAGATAAGTTTTTTGAATTATCATTAAAAATAGCACTAGAATAAGTTAGTGTCTCATCTAGCCAAAGAGAAAAAAAATCATTGCCTAAATCATAATGTTTAGCAATATTTTGCTTACTTCTACTTTTTGTATTTTTAATTATCTTATTTTTTACAAAGTTAATTATTGGAAAATCAAGAATACCTGAAAATTTATGTACAATTTCTATATTTCTAGCAGTTAACTCTATTAAATTTGATAAGTTATCAGTTTCAAACTCTCCTCTCATATAACTTTCAGCAAAACCAATACTCCCACCTCGAATTAAATTATAATTAAAATTTTGTTTTTTAATTAATATGTTTGCTTGTAATTTATCATTTGGATTTCCAAACTTTAAAACATTCCCATCAAATGTTGTAAGTTCAAGATAGCCATAATTGATCTTACTTAAAAATTTAAAAACTAATTTATCTGCTACATTATTTAATAACATTAATTTTCTACTGTAATATTATTTTTAATTTTAAATTTTTTTTTTACAAATTTAATTCCCTTAATCCACAATTTAAACGCTTCAAAATGTATCGCAGAAATTATTTTGAATGTCATTAAAGGGTGTTTTAGATAGGAATTCATTAAATTTTTGCTGGTTAAATCAGATCTTATTCCATCTTGAGATGCAAATAGGATTTTTCCCTCTTGGTCGTATTGATCGATTATTACAGACAACTTATCTCCTGGATTTAATATCCTAAAAAAATAATTACAATTCATTTCAATGAAAGGGGAAACATGGAATTTTTTTGAACAATTATTTTGAATTAATTTATTTTCTCCTTCTATTTTAAAAACATAAGTATGTTGTTCACCAAATGTGTTTTTAACCTCATATAATATAGAAATTAAATTTTCATCATTGTCATATACAAAAAAAATGCTTAGCGGATTAAAAACATAACCTAATATTCTTGGATAACATAAGAGTTTTACTTTTATATTATCTGTACTTACGTTATTGCTTCGTAAGTTATTTTTTACCCAATCGAGAATAGACGAACCATCACGTTCACCATGGTCTTTCTCATAGAAACTTATTAAATTAAATTTGTTTAAAGAGAAAAAATTAAGTTTATTATTTAATTCTTTGAGCTCTGATAGATCTAAAAATAATGAAAAAACTTTGTATTTAAAGAAATGTTTCTTTGGCTTAAATCTTTTATGGATTACACTCCCATTATATATACTAGAATTAATCATTAAGGTTTTTCAGCATTTCAAGAGATGATTTTATTCCATCTTCATGAAATCCGTAACCAAAATAACTGCCACAAAAAAGTAAATCTTTTTGATTTTGTATTTTAATAAGCTCTGATTGAGCATCTAATGCTTTTTGATCGTAATATGGATGTGTAAATTTTACTTTTTTCAATATTTTTTTCGCATCAATATTGAAGTAAGGATTTAGTGTTAAGAAAATATTTTCATCACACTTTAAATTTTGCAATAAATTTAACCAGTAGGTTATTGAATTTTTCTCAAAATTCTTGTCATCTATTGATGAATTCCAAGAGGACCAAGCTTTTTTATTTTTTGGCATGGCACGCTGATCTGTATGTATGTAAGCTATATTTTCTTTGTAGCTAAAATTCGAAAGAATATTTCTCTCATCCTCAGTTGGATTTTCTATTATCTCTAAGGCTTCATCTGCATGTGTTGCCAAAATAACCTTGTCGTAATCAAAAAATTCACTTTCTCCACCGTAATATAAATCTAGTCCTGACATTTTTCTTTTTATTTTTGTAACTTTATAATTTTTATAATGTTCCCCACTTAATTGTGAAATTATTTTACTAACATAGGTTCTGCTTCTATTAGTTACTGTGTACCACTGTGGTCTATTTTTCAATTTAAACAAACCATGATTTTGGAAAAATCTAAGAAAAAAACTAATTGGCATTTTGCTTGCTTCATAAGGAGGCATAGACCAAATTGCAGATACCATTGGTATTATATGATAATCAACAAATGTTTTGGATAATTTATTAATTTTTAAATATTCACCTAAGGTGATTTTGTCATTGGATATGATTGCTTGATCACTTTTTTTATAAAATTTAATTATATCAAAAAACATTTTTAAGAAATCAATGTTAAATAGATTTGATTTATTGCAGAAAATCCCACTCAATCCTTTGCCACAATATTCAAATTTCGTATTATCTACTGAAACTGAAAAAGACATGTTGCTTTTTTCAATTTGAATATCATTTTCCTTAAAAAAATTAATTAAATTTGGATAAGTTTGAAAATTAAAAACAATAAAGCCAATATCAACTGATACTTTTTTTTCATCAAAAAACAAATCTATAGTATGAGAATGTCCACCAAAATGATCTTCTCTTTCGAAAAGATCTACATGATGTTTTTTAGATAAATAATAAGCAGCACTTAGTCCAGAAATACCTGACCCAACGACAGCAATTTTCATTAATTATTATGCTGCATCTTCTTTAAACTCATCCATACTTGGACAAGTACAAAAAATATTTTTATCTCCATACACGTTATCAACTCTTGCAACCGGAGGCCAAAATTTATTTGCTTTTAAGAATTTTGCAGGATATGCAGCTTGCTCTCTTGAATATTTATGATTCCATTCGTCTGAAGCTAATTCAATATCGGTGTGAGGTGCATTTTTAATAGGGTTATCTACTTTGTCAAACTTACCTGACTTAACCATATCTATTTCCTTTTTAATGCTAATCAATGTTTCACAAAATCTATCCAGTTCAGATAAACTCTCACTCTCTGTTGGTTCAATCATCATTGTTCCAGCAACTGGCCATGACATTGTTGGCGCATGAAATCCATAATCAATTAATCTTTTAGCTATATCTTCTTCTGAAATACCTGTTTCGCTTTTAATTGATCTAATATCAATAATACACTCATGAGCAACATTACCATTTGAACCTTTATAAAGAATTGGGTAATGGTCTTTTAATCTATTTGCTATGTAATTTGCATTTAGGATTGCAATTTGTGTTGCAAGTTTTACACCTTCGGATCCCATCATCTTAATATACATCCAAGAAATTGATAAAATGCTTGAGCTTCCCCAAGGGGCAGCTGAAACAGCACCTATTCCGCTTGCAGGCCCACAATCTTTTACAACTGGATGATTAGGTAGATAAACTTGTAAATGTCTTTTACATGCGATAGGTCCCATTCCAGGCCCTCCTCCACCATGTGGAATACAAAATGTTTTATGCAAATTAATATGACAAACATCAGGACCAAAATTTCCTGGTTTTGCTACACCAACAAGCGCATTTAAGTTTGCTCCATCCATATAAACTTGACCACCATGTTTATGAATTACTTCACATATATCTTTAATTTTTTCTTCAAATACACCGTGTGTTGATGGGTAAGTTACCATTAATGCACCAAGATTCTCTGAATGCAGTTCAGCTTTTTTCTTTAAATCCTCAAAGTCAACATTTCCCTCTTTGTCACAATTAACGACTACAACTTTCATTCCTACCATCTGTGCACTTGCTGGATTAGTTCCATGTGCTGAGCTTGGAATTAAACATATATTTCTATTTTCATCCCCTCTATCTAAATGATATTTTCTTATTACCATTAAGCCTGCATACTCACCTTGAGCTCCTGCATTTGGCTGAAGTGAAACACCAGAAAAACCAGTAATAGATCTTAACCAATTTTTAAGATCTGTGAACATTTCTCTATATCCCTCCATCTGTTCGACAGGTACGAATGGGTGGGGCTCAGCCAATTCTCTCCACGAAATAGGTATCATTTCTGCAGTAGCATTTAATTTCATAGTACATGAACCTAGAGCAATCATTGTTCTATTAAGAGCTATATCCTTATCCTCTAACTTTTTAAGATATCTAAGCATCTCTGTCTCTGAGTGATATGAGTTAAAAACAGGATGTTCTAAATATTTTGAAGTCCTTAATAAATTCTTAGGTAAATTTGGTAAACTTACAGTAGGATCCTCTTTTTTAATAGATTCTGCAGCATTAAAAATTTTCAACAGTTGATTTACTCTATAAACATTTTTTCTTTCGTCGAAAGAAACAGACAGCATTTCTGAATTTACTTTTCTAATATTTACTTTTTGATCTAGAGCATTTTTGAAAATCTGATCAGTCTTTTCTTTGGTAATAATAGTTACAGTATCAAAAAAATAATCTGAGTATAATTCATATCCAGATTGTTTTATTTTATCTGCAAAATTTTTTGCTAGTTGAGATACTCTTTCGGAAATACTTTTAATTCCATCAGGGCCGTGATAAATGGCATATGCTGCTGAAACAATCGCTAGTAAGGCTTGTGCAGTACAAATATTACTTGTAGCTTTGTCTCTTCTAATATGTTGCTCTCTAGTTTGTAATGACAATCTATAGGCCTGGTTTCCATGCCTGTCCACAGAAACCCCAACAATCCTACCTGGCATAGATCGTTTATATTCATCTTTTGTTGCAAAAAAGGCTGCATGAGGTCCTCCATAACCCATTGGAATACCAAATCTTTGGGAACTACCGACTGCAATATCTGCTCCAAGCTCTCTTGGTGTTTTTAGCATAGAAAGTGCAAGGAGATCACAAACTAAAATTGCTTTTCCATTTTTTTTATGAATTTTACTTATGGCCTCACTAGGATCTTTAATATCACCTAAAGTTCCTGGATATTGTAAAACTCCGCAAACAATATCTTCTTTTAACTGCTCTAAAACTTTATCCTCGTTTCCGACAAGTACTTTTAGACCCATTGGCTCTGCTCTAGTTTGAATAACGTCAATTGTTTGTGGGTGGCAGTTCTCTGAAACAAAAACTAAATTACTATCACTTTTATTAAGTCTATGACTTAAACCCATAGCTTCGGCAGCTGCTGTTCCTTCATCAAGTAAAGACGCGTTTGCTATATCCATTCCTGTAAAATCAACAATCATTTGTTGAAAGTTTAATAGCATCTCTAATCTACCTTGTGCTACTTCAGGCTGATAAGGTGTGTATGATGTGTACCATCCAGGATTTTCTAATATATTTCTTAAAATTACATATGGTGTGTAAGTTCCATAATAACCCATCCCTATAAAATTTGAGTAAATTTGGTTTTTTTTTGAAATTGCTTTTAATTTTCTTAACGCTTCATATTCTGAATTCGGTTCACCGATATTTAATTCACCTTTAAACTGAATCTTTTCTGGTATGGTACTATTAATAAACTCATCTAATGACTTAAAGTTAAGATCTTTAAGCATTTTTTCTTGGTCCTTTTCAGATGGACCTATGTGTCTTCTAATAAAATCTTTTTGTGAATTATGTAACATTAGCTTGATGTCTCCTTTGCAAATTTATCGTATTCTTCTTTGTTCATTAAATTATCTAGCTCAGATGTGTCTTTAATTTTCAATTTAAAAAACCATGCACCACCTTCAGGGTCCTCATTGATTTTGGCAGGATCATCTACTATAGACTGATTGGTATCTACCACTTCACCACTAACTGGAGTATAAACATCACTAGCAGCTTTCGTAGATTCTACTACTCCTGCAGTACCATCTTTTTCAACATTAGATCCTTTTTCAGGAAGTTCTGCAAAAACTATGTCTCCAAGCATTTCTGTTGCATGTTTTGTAATTCCTACTGTGGCTACATCTCCCTCTAAAGTAATCCACTCATGTTCTTTAGAAAATTTTACTTCACTCATTAATTTACTCCTTTCACATAATTTTTTTTATAAAATGGTAATGCACAAACACTTGCTGGATGTTTTTTCCCTCTTACCTCAAGCAAAATTTTAGTATCAACTTTTGAAAACTCTTTATCAACATAACCCATTGCTATAGGACCATTTACACTTGGTCCAAATGTGCCACTAGTTATCTCGCCAATTTGTTTATCTGTATCATTAAATATTTTTGTTTTTTCTCTAGCAATCAATCTACCTTCGGGTTTAATCCCTACTCTTATTTGGCTTGCTCCATCTTGCATTTGGTTCATAATTTTTTTTGATCCAATAAAACCTCCATTTGATAATCTAGATTTTGAGATTGCCCATCTAAGGTTTGCCTCAACTGGTGTTTTATTAATATCTAATTCGTGACCATATAAACATAATCCAGCTTCTAATCTCAAGGTATCTCTTGCCCCAAGTCCTATAAGTTGTGCTCCCTTTTCTATTAAATTTTCAACAAATTTTTCAGCTTTATCGTTAGAAATTGAAATTTCAAATCCATCTTCCCCTGTATAACCTGATCTTGTGACAAATAATTTTTGATTATCAGAATCAAACCAATTTCCTGTCATAAAATTTAGTTGATCAACCCCATTTATAATTGAGTTTAAAATTTCAACAGACTTGGGTCCTTGAATTGCTATTAAAGATCTATTGTTATCTAAATTCATTTTAAATTTTGAACCTAGTAAATTGGATAAAATCTCAAAATCTTTATCTTTGCATGCAGCATTTAAAATAATTAAATACCCTTCCTCTATTTTAGTTATGATTAAATCATCATAAATTCCCGCATCTTCATTCATTAAAAAACTATACTTAGAGCAATTTTGTTTTAAATTTTTTAAATCTAATGGAAAAATTTTTTCTAATTCATCTGTTAAACTTTCATCACCGTATATAAATAATTGACCCATATGAGATACATCAAATATTCCAGAATTCGATCTTGTGAATTTATGTTCTTCAATAATACCTTTGCTATACTGAATGGGCATTTCATACCCAGCAAATTCAACAAACTTAGCGTTGTTACTTTGATGAAGTTTATTTAGTGATGTTTTTTTTATATACGGGAGAGACTACTTTTGTAGCGCCGAAGGAGCAACCACCCC
>CACCGK010000009.1 GCA_902545555.1 uncultured Pelagibacteraceae bacterium | reverse complement strand
TTAACATTGTAATTTATGCTAATCATTTAATGAGATCATCAATACCTTCAATGGAAAAAGTGGCAAAAAACATACTTAAAAATGGAAGGACATTTGAGACAGAAAAAAAAATAGCTACACTGGGAAAAGTGCTAAATTATATTAAATAATAATGCAGATTAATAACTTCATTAAAAAGATTAATGTTAAAAGCACTTTTTGTCCTGGACCAGGAGGGATAAGTGAGCTTAATATTTTAGGCTTAAAGAATACATTTGGGCGTAACGATAAAGAGTATAAGGAAATAGAACGTTTTGTTTTAAATAAATTAAAAAAAATATCTCAAAAAAAGAATTTGGTAACATTTCAAGGTTCAGGCACACTTGCAATTGAGCTTATGGTGCTCAATTTTTTAAAAGGTAAAATTGCAGTAATTTCTACAGGCTACTATTCTGATAGAGTTATAGACATAATTAAGAGATTTCAAAAAAATTACAAAATATACTCAACAATTAAAATTATTCCATGGACAGAAATTTATTCAAATAAAATTAAAAGTAAATTTGATTGGGTTATTGCTTGTCCTACTGAAACAAGTAAAGCTTTATTAGTTCCAATTAAAGATTTATCTGATTTTTCAAAGAAATGCAGTGCAAAACTTATGTTAGATGCGACAGGATCAATAGGACTTGAAAAAAATCATAAGTTGGCTTCTGTTATAAGTTTTAGCTCATGTAAAGGAATATTTGGTTTAACTGGTGCAGCTTTCATTGGATATAATATAAAAACATTAAAAAAGAGAAAACTTTCATTTTACCAAGACATTAATACACATTTAGAAAAAAAGGTTACTGGACCTTATAGTACTATTTGTTCTTTGTATCTTATAATGAAAAATTTTGAGAAAGTAAAAAAATCTGTGATTATAAATAAAAAAAAATTTATGATTATGATGAAAAATTCATTAATTTACAAAAGCAGAAATCAACCTCAACTTTGTACATATACTACTAAAAAAATAAAAAAAAATAAAAAAGTAATATTGTATCTACCACGATCAAAATCAAGTGGATCAATTGTAAGTCACTTGGGTGAAATTCATTTGGCGGATAAATCAGAGGGAAAAATTTTAGACAAATTAAAGTTTTATTAAAGTGATAAAAACATTAAGAAATTTTTTTTCAATTTTATCAAAAGATCAATTAATTTTTTTTTATAAACTTCAATTTTTGATTGGGATTTCATCGTTATTAGAAATTATCTCAATTGGTTGTTTAGCTATATACTTATCAATGATTCTTAACGTAAGTATAAATTTTTCATTATTTGATAATTTAATTAGTTATTACAATTTAAGTAGATTAGAAACTATTATTTATGCAGGTGTATCTATTATCATTTTATTTTTTTTATCAGCTATAACAAATATTTTGTCTATAAAATATCAAAATAGTTTTACCAGTTTTGTTGGATCAGATTTTTCTCAAAGACTTTACAACTATTATTTAAATCAGGATTATTTGTATTTTGTTAATAATGATACCAGTATAATATTTAAAAAAATAACAGCAGATGTTCAAAGATTTACAGATCAATTTTTAAGAGGCCTTGTAACAGCTCTCTCAAAAATTTTAATTTGTCTAATGATTTTTGTAGTTCTGCTGTTTTATAACTTTAAAATTTCTTTAATAGTTTTTTTTTTGATACTTTTGTTTTATGGCATAACTAGAAAACTTTTTAAGAAAAAAGTAGATAAAGCAGGTAAAGAAATAACTCATCAGTTAGGTTTTGTTTATGAATATATTTCAAATACTTTATCAGGTATTAGAGAAGCTATTTATTATGACAGAACAAAATTTTTGAAAAAACAAGTAAGAAATAATTTTAATGAAATAGCTTCAAATCAAATATTTTTAAAGACAATCGGAAATGTTCCAAAATATGTAATTGAATTATTTAGTTTTACTATTTTAATAATAATAATTTCAGTTTTTTTATACTTCGATTCTTCTACTGATGATATGATTCTTAATTTAGCAATATTTGGATCCGCTGGATATAAATTATTACCCGCAATGCAAGCAATTTATTATGCACTAACTGATCTATATGGACATAGAGATTCATTTGAGACAATTTATGAAGAATTACAACAAGATAAACAATTAAGTAAAATTTCAAAAATTTCTGATGAGGAAAAAATACAAATTAAAGAGATATCATCACTTAAGTTTGATGATGTATCATTTGCATATAATCAGAATAAAACAATTAACAAAATCAATTTATTTTTTAAAGAAAATCAAAAAATAGGAATTGTAGGTAAATCTGGCTCTGGAAAATCTACAGTCATTGATTTATTATTAGGATTTATTGATCCAAATAACGGATCAATTTTAGTAAATGATAAAAACATCGAAAAGTTATCACTTAAATCCATAAGAGAACAAATTGGATTTGTTTCCCAGAGTATATTTTTGTTTAATGACACAATTTCAAAAAACATCTCTATTGATAAAGAACATAATAAAGAATTAATTGATAAATTATCAAAAATTTGCCTTTTGAATGATTTTTTGGAGAATAATAATATAGATATAAACAATGATAAAATAGGAAATTATGGAAAATCCCTTTCGGGAGGTCAAAAACAAAGAATTGGAATTGCTAGGGCATTATATAATAATCCAAAAGTTTTAATATTAGATGAAGCCACAAGTGCATTAGACTCAATTAATCAAAATAAAATTCTCTCGAATATTCTTGAATTTACTAATGTAAGTATAATAATTTTAATAACTCATAACACTAATCTTTTAAAAAATTTTGATAATATTTATTTGTTAGATAATGGAAAAATAGTTGCCCAAGGAGATTTTAATGAATTATCAACAAATAACTTGTTATTTAAAGAGTTGACTGTAAACAAAGAAGTTAAAAAGAAATTATGAACATTTTATTAACAGGTGTGGGAGGATTTATAGGTTTCCATTTAGCGAAAGAATTATTAAGCCAAGGTCACTATGTCATTGGTGTAGATAATTTAAATAGTTATTATGATCCTAAATTAAAAAGAGATAGAATTAATAATTTAATAAAATTAAAAAAAAAATTTAAATTTTATAAAGAAAATATAAGTAGCAACAAATTTATAAAAAAATTTTTAGCTAAAAAGTTTGATATAATTATAAATTTAGCAGCACAAGCAGGCGTTAGATATTCTTTAAAAAATCCACATGCTTATGTTAATAGTAATTTAGTCGGTTTTGTAAATACTATTGAATTGGCAAAAAGAAAAAAAATCAAACATTTTCTTTATGCAAGTTCAAGTAGTGTATATGGTTATTCAAAAAAAAATTTATATAAGGAGACTGATCAAGTAAATCATCCTTTGCAACTTTATGCAGCTACAAAAAGATCCAATGAATTAATAGCACATTCTTACAGTTCTTTATTTAATCTTCCAACCACAGGAATGAGATTTTTTACAGTATATGGTACTTGGGGAAGACCGGATATGTCAATCTTTATGTTTGTAAAAAATATTATTGAAAACAAAAAAATTGATATTTTTAATTATGGCAAACACGAAAGAAGCTTTACTTATATCGATGATATTGTTGAGGGAATTTGTAGTTTAATAAAAAAAATACCCAAAAAAAATTTACAAAAAAAAAATAAAAAAATTTTAAATGTCGATGAAAGTTTTGCACCTTATAATATAGTTAACCTAGGTAATGATAAATCTGTTAAGCTGATGGATTTGATTTTAAGAATTGAAAAATTATTATCAAAGAAAAGTAAAAAAAAATTATTAAAAATTCAACCAGGCGATATATTTAAAACTAAAGCCAATATAGTTAAATTAAAAAATATAAACAATAAATTTCCAAAAACACAAATTAATGACGGGTTAATTAAGTTTATAGATTGGTATAAAAAATATTATAAAATTAAAACTTAATGCGACCAATATTGTCAATAATTATTCCTTCTTATAATAGGAAAAAATTATTAACACGTTGTTTAAAATCAATAAACGGAAAAACAAAAGATTTTGAAGTCATAGTAGTTGATGATGGATCAAATTATGATTTAAAAAATTTTTTTTTTAAGTTTAAAAAAAAAATTAATATAAATTTTTTTAAAATTAAAAATTCTGGAAGATCAAAAGCATTATTTTATGGTATAAACAAAGCAAAAGGTAAATTTTCAATAATTCTTGATGATGATGATAAATTTTTAAAAAATGGTATAGACATTATTCTAAGTTCTTTGAAAACAAAAAAAAATAAGTTTTATGTTTTTGGAACTTTAGTTAAGAAAAATAATTTAAAAGTTATTAATTCGACTCCTCCAGATATGAATGGAAATTTTATATCTATTACAGCAGATTTAGGAATTAAAACTGACATGAAACAGACTGTAGACTCTAAATTATTAAAAAAAACAATAAAAAAAATCAAAATTAAAAGGTTTGAAAGAGTCCCAACAGGATTAATCTGGGCAAAAGCTTCACATAAATTAAATTGTATTTTTGTGAACAAACCAGTTGTTTTAAAAGAATATTTTGAAGATGGAATTACCCATAGAATAAATTTAACTAAATTTAAAAGTCCAATTCATATGAAAAATTTATACTGGATTTATTATAAAAATCAAAAATACAAATCTAATATTTTTAGACTTGCCTCCTTAATAAATTTTATAAGATACTCACTCCACTCTAAAAAACCTTTAAAAATTGATTTTAAAATTTTTATTTTTTTTATTTTTGGTTTATTTATATTCCTAGTTGATTTAATTAATTTAAAAATAAATGAAAAAAAAAATTAAAATATTATATATAATAAACAGTTTACAAATTGGTGGAGCAGAAAAAAATTTAGTTTCTTTATGTAATTATTTGTCAAAAAATCAAAATAATATTAATTATGAAATACATATTTTGAGTATTGATGATATTTCAAGTTATTATAAAAAATATCTTAAAAATATAAAAATTTACGAATTAAATTATAAACAAAATAATTCTTTTTTAGTATTTTTTAAAATTTATAATTTAATAAATAAAATTGATCCAGATTTAATTCATAGTTGGCTTTATGGATCAGATCTTATAGCTACAATAATTTCAATATTGCAAAAAAGAAAAAATATTGTTTGGAGTATAAGATCTTCAAATACTATGAGACATCTTAATTTTTTTAGCAGAATGTTTGTGAGAATTTTATCAATTTTTTCTGGAATAATTCCAAAAAAAATAATTGCAAACTCTCACAATGGAAAAAAAGATCATATAAATTTAGGGTATGAAAAATCAAAGATTGAGGTGATTCATAATGGATATAATTTAAATAATATAAGTAATTTTAAAAAAACAAGTGTACGAAATTTTTTGAGATCACAAATCGGTATAGGCAAAGATTATATTTTAATTGGAAATATAGGAAGAGATCATCCAATGAAAGATCATTCTACTTTTGTAAGAAGTGCTTATTTTCTCAAAAAAAAAATAAATAAAGTTAAATTTCTTATTTTAGGAAAAGGCATTAAACAGAATAAAAAACTGTTGAAACAAATACATGATAAAAATTTAAAAAACGACGTTATTCTTTTAGAGCCTAAATCTGTTGACATAAATGATATATATCAAATTTTAGACATTTTTTGTCTAACTTCATCAGATTCTGAAGGTTTTCCAAATGTATTAGTTGAAAGTATAATAAATAATACTTTAACTGTTAGTACAGATGTTGGGGATTCTACTAAAATAGTAAATGACCCTAATTTAATTATTCCGATAAAAAAACCAAAACAAATTGCAAATAAATTATATAAAATAGTGAATTTTAAAACTCAAAAAAAGACAAATTTGTTAAAAGGTCTAAAAAGTAATTTGTCTAATTTTAATATTAGTTTAATCTCTCGAAAGTATCTTGAAATATATCAAAATATTATTTTTAATTGTGATACCAAAAGTTATGAAGAGATTGGTTTAGTTCCTTTAACAAAAGATCTTAATTCACCTGGCGATAGAAGACGATTTGCATTTTTTTTACAAAAGAAAAAATTACCTTTTAAGATATTGAATGACATCTCAAGTCATAAAATTGTTTTTTTAACTCAACAAGCAGATATTACCCGATGGCTTCATGAAAAATATTCATATATAATTTATGATTTAACGGACTCTTACTTAAGTATAAGCAAAACGAATGTTAAGGGTTGGTTGAGAAGTATTGCAAAGTATTTTTTTGGTCAGCACAAAAAATTATATTTTAACTATTGGAATTTGCTGGGAAAAATGTGCAAAAGAGCAAATCTTGTTATTTGTTCCACAATTGAGCAGAAAAAATTAATTCAAAAATATAATAAGAATGTAGAGGTAATATTAGATCTTAAAGATACGACGGTTAAATCTACATACAAAAAAAATTATAAACAGAGTGGTCCTGAATTTCAGATAGTATGGGAAGGACTTCCACAAAACGTATATCTGTTGAAAATTGTTTCCTCGGTCTTAATAGAATTATCAAAGAAATATAAATTAAATTTAAATGTCATAACCGATGTAAAATACAAAAGTTATCTTAACAAATTTTATGATGTTCATACTTTTCAACAAATAAATAAAATATTTAAAAGAAATAGTATTTTTAAGTTACATAAATGGAGTCTTAATAATTATTATAAAATAATTTTAAATTCAGATTTAGCTATAATACCAACTGATTTGAAAGATAATTTTATAGCAGGAAAACCTGAGAATAAATTATTACTTTTTTGGAGACTGGGTTTGCCAGTTATAACAAGTGCATCAAATGCTTACTATAGAACAATGAAGAATGCTAATTTAAATCATTATTGTTTTGATGATAATGATTGGTACAACCAAATCGAAAAACTTATTGTAGATAAACAAAAAAGAGAAGAAATAGGGAAAATTGGAAGAGAGTATGCTGAATATAGTTATAGTAATGAAAAAATTATAAAAAAATGGGATATTGTTTACAGTAAAGTTTTAAAAGACCTAAAGAACTAATCTAGTCTAATATTATTATGTTTGGTTCGTCTGATTCTATCAATAATATAATTTAATATTAAAGTTATAGTATTTGGACTGAGTGTTAAAATTAAAGATAAAAAAAATTTCATTTTTATAAGTAAATATTTGTGATTTTTTATTATCTCACTAATTAATTTCCAGTTCTTTTTTTTTGCTCCATTAGTTCGTAAATTATACCAAATAATATTCAAAATAATATTTCCTTTATAAGTTTGAATTTCTTCATCTTTACACTTTTTTTCTATTAAATTAAATTTTCTGAGTTCTTCTATTCGTTTAATATGACGATCAAGATTATCGAAAATTTTTTTTCCAATATTTTCACTATGCTCTCTAAAATAACAAACTGGATTACTATCATATTTAAATTTATATTTTAATGCAAAGCACAAGAAAATTGATTCTGTTTCAATAAAGATAGTTTCTAGCATTGGGTAATCAATAAGACATTTCTTTTTAATTAAGGCTGAATTAAAATTAATGTGTCCATTTAGCAGATTTTTTTTTAATTGTTCAGAAAGACCATTACCGTTAATCTTCACAACGTCTGCTAAATAATTTTTTTTATTATTTTCATTTATAATTATTGATGGTCCGTATACAACTCCATAATCATCGTCTAGTTTTTTAAATATATTTAATTGACTATTTAGTTTATTTTTTTCAATCATATCGTCAGCCATTAAAAAATTTATATACTTGCCTTTTGCTATAGATATTGCATGATTGAGTCTTTTAGTTACGGCATCATTTTTATTATAGTTTAAATAATTGATTCTATTATCATTTAAGAATGTCTCTATAATTTTTTTTGAATTATCAATGGAACCATTATCGATAATAATTAATTCATAATTTTTATAAGACTGATTTAAAACACTTTTAATTGCATCTCTTAGATATTTAGATTGATTATAATTAATTAAGATAACTGTTACTTCAGTATGTAAGTTCAGTTCTTGTACCATTCATTTTTCCATTGTAAATATATAAGCGTTGACCATATTAAATTTGAAGAGTCAATTTTATCTGAATTATGCAATTTCCAAATTTTTTTTATTTTATTATGGTTTAAATAATCATCCTCTTTAAGGGTCTTTGAATTAATAAAATCATTTGTAATTTCATATAGTCCTTCTTTAAGCCATTTTTTTATGGGTATTCCAAAACCTTTTTTTTCTTTTGAGATTAAATCAATATCAATATACTTTTTCAAAAAATTTCTTAGTATTATCTTGGTTTTGCCGTTCTTAATTTTTAAATCATCATTTAAAAAAAGAGCGTATGATAATCTATAATCTAAAAGAGGACATCTTACTTCGAGGCTACTTTGCATGCTTGCACGGTCAACTTTAGTCAAAATATCATCTGGTAAGTAATTTTCTACATCCTTGTTTTGCAATTGAAATAAATAGTTTTCTTGAAAAATATTTTCATTTTTTAGGTATAATTCCTCAAAAACTTGATTATTTTGATTAAAAATATCTATTTTGTTACTTTGAACTTTAACAAGTTTTGAATAAATATCTTCAAAGGATCTAGCATCGATTATGCTTTTTAATTTATCAATAACTTTAATTTCTTTATTTTTAAAAAATTTAGATTGAATTAAATTATCTAATAATTTTTTTGAAATTTTATTCTTATTCAAGAAAAAAATGAATTTAAATAATTTTTCAAAGTTTTTTAAATATAAATATCTATTATATCCACAAAATATTTCGTCCCCACCGTCTCCTGAAAGAGCGACGGTTATTTTTTTTTTAGCAAATTCAGATAAAATTAATGTTGGAATTTGGGAGGAATCTGAAAATGGCTCTCCATAAGTTTTGTTAATTTTTGGAAAATAATTTATCAAACTCTCTTCATTTAAAATTAATTCATGGTGATTAAGTCCTAAATATTTTGCAATTTTTTTAGAAGCAGAAGACTCATCCAATAAATTATTATTCTTAATCCCGATCGAAAAACTATCAACATTTTTATTTAAATCTTTTAATATTGATGCAACCAAAGTGCTATCTATTCCACTTGATAAAAAAACTCCATAAGGGACATCTGAAATAGTTCTAATTTTTACCGCATCTTTTAAAGTTTCTTCAAAGTTATTATTAATTAAAAAGTTCGTTTTATTTATAAAATATTTTCTATTTTTAGTTATTGAATTTTTATCTAAATTTAGTCTTAGTATTTCACCAGGTTTTATTTTTTTTATTTTTTCAAATATAGAAATAGGACTTGGAATATAACCAACATTGAAATAGTTCCAAACCGCATTATGGTCAATTTTGAGTTTCTGTAAAACTGGGCTACTTTTAAAAATATTAATTTCAGATCCCCAAATAAAGAAATTTTCGTCATAATAATAATAAATAGGTTTCTTTCCAACCCTATCTCTTGCTAAAATTAATTCATTATTTTTTTTGTCATAAATTGAAAAAGCATACATGCCATTCATTTTTTCAATTGTTTGATCAATTCCATAAAGGTTAAAATATTCTAAAATTACCTCTGTATCTGTATTTGAATTAAATTTAACATTTGGAATATTTTTTTTTAGGTCTTTATAATTATAAATTTCGCCATTAAAACTAATTACAGTTTGTTTATCAGCGGATATCATTGGTTGAGAACCATTTTTTGATAAATCAATTATTGATAAACGTGTATGAGCTAAACCTATATTATCATCAACCCAAATATCTTCACTATCTGGACCTCTATGATGCAGTATTTTATTAAATTTATTTAGAATATTTTTAATTTGATCTTTTTTGAATTCCTTTTTAAAGTCGATTATTCCGCTTATTCCACACATGTCAAAAAATTAAATTTTTAATAGTTACAAAAAAACTTTTTCTAAAAATATATAATGGGTAATTTTTAATAGAATTTATAATATACGATATAGTTTTTTTTATATTTTTTTCCAAAGAGTATTGAACTGCAATTAAAAGACAGCAGTTACCCTTAATTTTTCTTAATTCTTCCTTCGAAAAACTATTAATCTTATCAAGATGTTCAAAAAGTTTCTTTACTCTTTTTTCTGTTTGAATACCTGTAGCAGTTTGCATAGATCTCGTAGAATGCAAAATTAGGGCAGAAGTTACATTTTTAAAAGAGTAAATTTTATATTTTTTCGATATTTCTAACCAATATAAATAATCCTCAGAACCTGATAATTCTCTATCTGAAGAAAAATTAAATTTTTTAGCAACCTCTCTTGATATGAAAGTGGATATAGGAAGCATTATGTTTCCAAATAAAATCTTATTATTAAGTATACCATCTGGATTATTAACATTAACGATTTTATCATTATAAATTTTATGATGACCTAAATGAAAAATATCCATTTTTTTGGATTTTAATATTTCAACAGCAGATGAAAGATGATTATTATAAGCAAGATCGTCACTATCAAAAAAGTTTATATAATCACCTTTACTTTTTGAAAATCCATAATTCCTAGCAGCTCCACGCTCTAAATTTTTTTGAAAATAATATTTAATTCTCTCATCATTAATTTGTCTTAATAGTTCTCTAGTTTCATCGGTACTCCCATCATCGATAACAATTATTTCAAAATTTTTATATTTTTGTTTTAGAAATGAATTGATACATTTAGTAATAAATGTTGCTCTATTATATGTAGGAATTATTATTGAAAAAAAAAAATTACTCATCTTAAAATTTAAGTTATTTATTAAATATTTTTATTATATTCAAATACTTTTCTATATTTTTATTTTCATCAAAAAAATATCTTAAATTTAATCTAGCTTTGTATTTTATTTTTTTATTTTTAATTAAAAACAAATGTTTACTAATTTTTTTCACATTAGAATGGTTTATTTTATTTATAAGTAAATTTTTTAATTTCAGTGTTTTAATAATTTGATTGATATCTCCAATATTTGGATTTGTAATTAAAGGTGTATTTGTTGCAATTAATTCTCCAAGTTTTGTTGGACAAGAGGCCTTTTTAGAAAACCTGCTATTTAAAAAATAAATACATACATCTATATTTGAATAAAAGTTATGCATATTTTCATATTTTATATTTTTAATAATAATTTTTTTTTCATCAAACAAATATTTATTACCTAATAATTTTAAATCTTTTTTATTATAATTGCTCGCTATTAAAAAACTCCAATTTTTGTTTATTTGATTATAAATATTTAAAAATTTAATTACTTTGTAAAACTCATAGTTCATCCTTAAATTTCCGATATATCCAAATGTAATCTTTTTTTTATTTGTAGTTTTATTCGTATTTATAAAATTAGTGAAATTCGTAAAAGTAGGTATCACATAAATATTATGTGCTTTAATATTAAATTTTTTAATTATTATTTTTTTTGATACAGCAGATAATGTTACAATTATATCTGCAATTTTGAAAAGGGGTTTTTCAAAAAATTTAAGAAAATTGTATGCTTCTCTTGATATATGACCTGCCTCATATTTTTCGTCAAACCAAAATCCCCTAATATCGAATATAATTTTAATATTTTTAAATAATTTAGTTAAAATTAATAATGAAATAGGCATATAACTTCTAACATGAACAACATCAATTTTATTTATTATTATAAATTTTAAAATCAAAAATTGATTTGCTAATACATCCAAAAACTTTAATAGTTTATTTTTTTTATACTTTAAAAATTTAAATTGAATTTTATTTTTAAATTTTTTTTTATATTTTTTTGCTTCATCTAAATTTTTTTCTACTGATATTAAATAAACTTTATGCTCATATGAATATTTATTTAATAATGGAATTATTTGAGATTTGCTAATTGCATCCAATATACTATCGTAAGATATGTAGAGTATTGATTTCACTAAAATATTTTAATTTTAGGTAATAAAATTATAAATTTACAACCCCATTTTTTAACATACTTATAAGTTTTTATTATTTCATCTTTAATATTCCAAGGCAGTATAACTATAAAATCTGGTTTATTTTTTTTGATCATAGCAGGGTTTAGTATTTTGATTTTAGAGCCAGGTAAATATTTTCCCTGTTTAAGTGAGTTGCTATCATAAGCAAAATCGATTATTTGATTATCAATTTTACAATAATTTAAAAAAGTATTTCCTTTTGCAGCCGCACCATAAGCAGATATTTTACAATTCTTTTTTTTTAAATTATTTAAAAATTGAACAGTATTTATTCTCGTATTTTTAACTGAGTCATTAAACTTTTTAAGGTTTTTATTTGAGTATAAATTTAATTTTTTTTCTTTTTTAAATTCATGAGTTAATTTTTTACTCTTCTTTAATGTATTTTTATTTTTTTTTGCAAATATTCTTATAGATCCACCATGAATATTTAATTTATCTATATCAAAAATTTGTAGATTATACTTTTTTAGAACATTCTGAATACTTTCTAAGCTATAATAGTAATGATGTTCATGATAGATAGTATCAAATTGCAACTTTTTAAATAAATTTACTACATGGGGAAACTCAATTGATAAAATTGTTTTTTCATCACATAGAATAGATAAAGATTTTATAAAATTATTGATATCAAGAACGTGAGCAATAACGTTATTTGCAACAATTAAAGAAATTTTTTTATTATTTTTAATAAAATTTTTTGCGAGATTGGGTTCTAAAAATCTATTAACTGTTCTAATTTTATTTTTTCTTGCAATTTTTGCAGCAAATTTAGATGGTTCAATTCCTATACAATTAAATTTTTTTTTTAAGAAAAATTTAAGTAGTGTTCCATCATTTGATGCTATTTCAACTATAGAGTCTTTTTTAAAGTTAAATTTAAACTTTTTAACAACCCTAGAATAAAATTTTTCACAATGTTTTATCCAAGTATTTGATACTCCTGATAAATAATCATAATTAACAAATATTTTGTTAGGACTTATGTTGTGTGGAGCTTGTATTAACTTACATTTTTTACAAAAATAAAGCTCTAATGGATAAGATTTTTCAAACTTAAAATGTTGATATTTAACTACATAAGAGTTAGCTAAAGGTGTATAACCTAAACTTAAAATTTTTTTTAATTTGCTGGACTTACAAAATTTACATTTAATCATATTATTTTAATAAGGAGATAATATTTTGAACTCTTATATAAAACTAAAAAAGAAAATACAAAGTAAAAATATTAAAATAGGTGTTATAGGACTGGGTTATGTAGGATTACCTCTTTCATTAACAATTTCAGAAAGGGGATACAAAGTTTATGGATTTGACAAAGATATAAATAAAATTAATTCTTTATATAAATTTAAAAGTTACATAAAACATGTAAGCAGTCTTAGAATAAAAAAATTAATTAAAAAAAAATTATTTATACCGATCGGTCAATTTAATTTTCTTAAGTCAATAGATATAATTATTTTATGTGTTCCAACACCTCTTACAAAAAATAAAAAACCAGACTTAACTTATATCAAAAATTCAGTTGACCTAGTATTTAAATATTTTAAACCAGGCAAGAAGATTATACTTGAGTCAACTACTTACCCGGGTACTTGTAAAGATTTAATAATAGACAAATTAAAAAAACAGAAATTAACAGAAGGTATAGATTATTATTTAAGTTATTCTCCTGAAAGAGAGGATCCTGGAAATAAAAAATTTCAAACCATAGATATACCAAAGGTAATTGGTGCTTCTAATAATAAATCTAAAATACTTGGTGAATTGTTCTATGGAAGCGTTTTTAAAAAAATAATTCCTGTCAAAAATTTAGAAACCGCTGAAGCTACTAAAATTTATGAAAATATTTTTAGAGCCATTAATATAGCTTTAGTGAACGAATTAAAATTTGGACTTAAAAAATTGAACATTGATATTTGGGATGTGATCAAGGCTTCTTCAACAAAACCATTTGGATTTATGCCTTTTTATCCAGGCCCTGGATTAGGTGGCCATTGTATACCGATAGATCCAATTTATTTATCATGGAAATGTAAGAAAGTCGGATATGATTGTAAATTTATATCTTTAGCTGAAAAAATTAATTCAAGTGTCCCTGATAAGATTATAAATGAAATTCTAAATTTTAAAAAAAGTAAAAAAAAATTTAAAATATTACTAATAGGCTTAGCTTATAAAAAAAATATCGATGATTATAGAGAAAGTCCTAGTTTATATATTTTAAATAAATTAATTAGAAAAAAAGTAAAAGTAGATTTTCATGATAATTTTATAAAAAATATCACAGAAAATAGACATTATCCAAAATTAACGAATATGAAGAGTAGAAAATTAGATTACAAAAATTTAAAAAAATATAATTTAGTAGTTTTGTTAACTGATCATGATTATATAAATTATAACTTACTAAAAAAGTATTCTAAAAAAATAATTGATACAAGGGGAAGATTAAATGGAAAAAATGTTATTAAGATGTAATTTTGGAATAATTTAGGACGAATTTTCTAAGTTTTAAGTGAAAATTGCTTTTATTATAAAATTTATCTTTTTTTAATTTTTTAATACAACCGTAAATTTTTGTTTTAATTTTACTTTCTCTGAATTTTAAATATTTTTTTTTATTCAATATTTTTGCAATAAATTGTGCAATTTTTCCCAAATTTTTGTAATCACCTGAGCAGATATTATAAATCCCATTTGAGTTCTTTTTAGAGATTACTTTTACAATCATTTTTGCTGCATCATCTACACTTGTATAGTCAAGACCAATTTCAGGATTTTTAATTTCTGTATTTTTATTCTTTGAGAGTCTACTAATTACTTGAGGAAAAAATCTTTTTCTATTTTCTTTATTTCCAAATAGCCAAAACACTCTAAACCATACATGATTTATTTTTGACTTTTTCAAATATTTATAAAATAAAATTTTATTTTTTGCGTAGGAATTTAAATTTATTATTTTAGATTTATTTTCTATACATTTATTTTTTTTATTTTTTTGTCTATAATATTCATCACTTGTACCAATACAGTAAAAATTCTTTCCTTTATTTTTTAAATGGCAATTTAAAATATTTTTTGATACTTGAAGCCAATTTTTATTTAATTCAGAATTACGCATTGTAAGTGGATTTGTAATCCAAGCAGTATGAATTACTGAGTCAAAGTTATTTTTATTAAAAAAATTTTCTAATATCTTTTTTTTTGTTAAGTCTATTTTAAAATATTTATATTTTTTAACATTTCTTCTTTTTCTTCCAATTCCATAAATTTCAAAATTTTTTTTTATGAGTTCTCTAGTAATTGCAGAACCAATAAAACCTTCAGATCCTGTAATTAAAATTTTATATTTTTTAACTCTGGTGCGTTTAGATCTGCTTCGGCTATGGTTATTTTTTTGATTTTTGGCCATTTTATTTTTAACGATTTATCCTTGTAAAACATTTTTATTGTTTTTTTATTAAAGTAATTATCAATCAAATAAATGAGATTGGAATTTTTTTCTAATGTCATGTATCCATGTGCGCAATTAGGCGGAACATATAATGCATTTTTTTTTCTTTCAGATAATATTACAGAGTCCCATTTAAGATAAGTTTTGGAATTTTTCCTCATATCTATAATTACATCATAAACTTTGCCGCTAATCGCTCTTACAATTTTTCTTTCGGAATCCTTACCAGTTTGCCAGTGCATACCACGAACAGTTCCCTTCTTATAATTATAACATATGCTTTGTTGTACAGTCGAAAAATTAATCTTAAACTCTTTGAGAGTTTTTTTACAAAATGTTCTAAAAAACAATCCTCTATGATCTTTGTTTACTGGAAAAATAAATTCAAAAGCATCATGAATATTTAGCTTTTTTATTTTCATTATTTTGATTCTTATAATAGAAGATGTATAAATAAAATATAAAAAATGACTAAAGTACTTATACTTGCAGGTGGTAAGGGAACCAGGTTCTCTGAAAAAACAATCAAGCAACCAAAACCATTAATTAACATCGCACGTAGGCCGTTGATTTGGTACATAATGAAACATTACAGCAATTTTAATCTTAAAGATTTTATAGTATTATCAGGCTACAAGCATAAATTATTTAATAAAGAATTTAAAAAATCTCATTACAGTAAATGGAATATAAAAGTTTTAAATACAGGGTT
This sequence comes from uncultured Pelagibacteraceae bacterium, assembly GCA_902545555.1. Taxonomy (GTDB): domain Bacteria; phylum Pseudomonadota; class Alphaproteobacteria; order Pelagibacterales; family Pelagibacteraceae; genus Pelagibacter. The sequence continues at coordinate 18,684 of CACCGK010000009.1, read as the reverse complement.
AAACACAGAGACTGGAAGTAGAGTTTTAAAAGCAAAAAAATACTTGGAACAAAACAACAATTTCAAATATTTTTATTTAACATATGGAGATGGGTTATCTAATTGTAATATTAAAAAGGCATTAAATCTTTTTAAAAAAAAGAAAAAAATAGGACTGGTAACAACAGTGAGGCCTCCAAACAGATTTGGAATCATTCAAACAGATAGAAATGATTATGTTACGAGCTTTAAAGAAAAGTTTAAAAAAGATAAAGGTTGGATCAATGCTGGTTTTTTCATATTTGATATAAAAATTTTTGATTTAATTGAAAAAAAAAAAAATATAGTTCTTGAAAAAAAACCTTTAGAAAAATTAGTAAAAATGAAACATTTAGTTTCTTACAAGCACAAAGGTTTTTGGCAATGTTGTGATAATAAAAAAGATTATGATTTGCTTTGCAAATTTTTTAAAAAAAGAAAATCAATTAGTTAATATTAATTAAATTGTGCAGTATTCAACTAAAATTAAAAGTTTATATAATTATATTAATGGAGTTTATGTCCCTAAACAAAAAGTAAACAATTATGCTAGAAATTTTGGATATCAATGGAGAGATTTTTCAAGAACTCAAATAGATCAATATAATAAAAGTAGAATTTCTAAAAAGTTTATTGAAGATATAACATTTCATGAAATCAAAAGTTTTAAAGATAAGTTGGTCCTTGAAATAGGATGTGGTCCAGGGAGGTTTTCTGAATATTTGCAAAAATATTCAAAAAAATTATTTTTAGTCGATCTATCAGATGCAATTTTTTACAATCATTATAAAAGTAAAAAAAATGTAATTGCAGTAAAAGATAATTTTAGCAACTTATTTAAATTAAAAATAAAATTTGATGTGATTGTTTGTAGAGGAGTTCTCCAGCATACTCCAAAACCACTTGAATCTATAATTCAAATGAAAAAACTTTTAAATAAATCAGGTCGTATTTATTTTGATATATATAAACCCCCAATGCTTGGCCCTCTTAATTCTAAATATTTGTGGCGACACATTATTAAAATTTTCAATGTTTCCTATGATAATCTTTTTAATTTTTTATCTAAAAATTGTAAAAGTTTTTTATATTACCGAAGAAAACTAAATAATTTTTTTAACTTAAATTTGAATTTTCTTTGGGATTACGTTTTTCCCATATATGATTATAAAGGTAAGTTACCCTTAAATAATAAACAGCTAGAGGAGTGGGCAATAATGGATACACTGGATGGTTTATTGGCAAAATATGATAAACCTTATGATTACAAAGCCATATCAAATTTTTTAAAAAATAAATCAATTAAAATAAAAAAATTTAATGAGAAATTAAATTGCTATAAGATATGAATATATTTTATTTTCAAATTAAATATGAATATTAATAAAAAAAATTTTTTTTGGTATATTCTTACTTTAACAACTTCTTTTGTAATTATTTATTTTTTATTTTTTTCAGGAAAAATTTATCAATATAAATTTGTACACAATAAATTGTCTGGCAATATAATACTTGAATCTTTTAAAGATTATAAACAACTTAAAGAGGGTATGGATCTTTATGAGAAATTATATTCTTCAAAAATAATAAAACATAATGCGTTTGAACACCACGCTAAGCAAATATTTTCAAATATTATAAGATTCGCTCAAACTAATAAAAATTACAAATATGAATATAAAAATTTTAAAAAACTAAATGAAGAGGAATTTAAAAAATTAGAAAAAATTATAAACAATGTCAGTTTAGAGGGAGCATACTTTTTAATGCCAGAGCATATTGATAAAGTAACAATAAATTTATTTCTGTCAGAGAAAAATCACAAAGTTATTTTTTTAGATTATTATAAATATATTATTGATACTGAAGTTGATAAGTATTTTCAGAATTTAAGAAGTTTAGATACTGAAATTCCTACAGAATTATCTTACGCAAATCATATTTCAGAGATCAATATGATAAGGGATTTACATTCGAGATTTTTGGATTTTGTAAGAATTTTAATTTATGACAATAAAAAAAATATTAATATGAACACTGAGGAATATTTTTCTAAAAATGATATAGATGAATTAGTAAATTATTTAAAGTGCCCTTTTTATTTTGTGGGAGAAATAAAGGTTTCATGTCCCACAATAACAGAAGAAATAATCAAAAAATTGTTCAACATTTATTTAAAATTAAATTCAATTAATGTATTTGATATCTCTGTATCTGATGATGATACAGAATTTGATAATTTAATTAAAGAAGCAAAAAAAAAATTAAGTTTTAAGTCTGAAACATATGTGAAAAAAAATTCTTTATTCGAAGAATTAATTACCAGATGGATAGTGTATGAAAATTACAATTTTAAAAACTATTATAAAATTATACAAAATGGCTTTTCGAAAGTATTTATTGAAAAAATTATGCATGTGTCGCAAATAAGAGATAAACTTAATTTACTGGATAATAATTTTGATTATAGATTTATAAACTCGAAAAATTATAATTTAGATAATATTAAAAAGAAAATATTTTCAAATTTAAATGAGGTAGAGTTTAAAAGAAATTATCTTGAGTTAATACCTTATCTATCATTTGCACTTATTTTTTCACTTATTTCACATATTGTTTATAGAAGTTTTTCAGATAAATAAAAAATTTATAAAATAAAATATCAAGAGATTTTTTATTTAGACTTAATAAATAAATAAATATTAAATATTTAATTTGTAAAGAATACCTCAATGATGTTCCTGGATTAAGAAACCCACCTGCATGAGCATACAATAAACTATATCCCAAGGTAATAAAAAAAATAAATAAAATATTTTTATTTGTTTTGAAATCTTTATTTAATATTGAATAAAATATTAAAAAAATAATCATTATGTTTTCAAAAATGAACGGATAAAATTTCAATTCATAGTAATAATTTAAAAAAGGATTAAATAGTGTTAAAAACATCATTTTCCAAAAATCATATATTAACAATTGCTGAATGTTTTCGGCATTAACTCCAATAATATTATGTTTATTAGGATCCCATGCATGCCAATTATGCACTCTATTAAATTGTTCTTCCGTGAAATCTATTTTTATATTATTCCATATATTCGTATCTAGAAAAAAAATAAGTCCAATAAAAACAAAAAATAGAACAAATAAAAAAAATTTTTTGTTGAATATGATCATTCTTTTAAAAGTATAATAAAATATTATTGGAATAAACATTGATAGTAGTACTAATGGTGCCATCCAGATTCTAATTGTACTTATTAAAAACAATGAGGAAATAATGATAATAATATTTTTAAAATTTTTTAAATTTAAATTCATGTTTAGTTTTTGAAAAAAATAAAATGAAACTAGAATATAAAATAATATAAATAAATCCTTTGTTAATATAGATGAATAAAAAAACAATGTAGGAAAAAAACTAAAACTATAAAAAATGAAAAAAGAATTAATTGGATTGATTTTTAAATAAATTTTGTAAGATATGTAAACAGTTGAAATATAAATTAAATTTAAAAAAATTTTAATTAAAAACCAGCTATCAATAAAAACAAAATTCAAATATTTAAATGGAATTAAGAAATTACTTGTTGCACTTTCAAAGTTAATAAAATTATAAATATAGCCATAATGCTGCGCCCAAACTTTTTGATTATTTATTATATCAAAATAAACAACTTGATCTAAACCTGCATCTTTCTCGTAAATTAATATTAAGAATAAAGAGAAGAAACTTTTTATTATCCATATTATTTTCATATTCGTTCTAAGAAATGATGATTTAATGTTATCAAATAATTTAAATAATATTATAAAAATTATAAGGCTATAAGATAGATCATAAAATATTTGATTATTTTTAAAAAAAGGTAAATCATCCCCTTGTATATAATCTGTTATTGTATTTTCATGTATAGGTATATAGTTTGAATATTTAGCAATTATTATAAAACCAATGCAAAATAATAATAAAGAAAAAAATAAATATTTATATTTATTTTCAATGTTGAAAAATTTGTAATGTATAAAACTATGATTTTTTTTCACAACCAATATATTTAAATGAATTTATTAATTAAAAAACAAAATAAAATAAAATTATTATTATTCACATTTCTAATTTCTTTTATTTATAGATCTACGCTATATTACTTTCAAATTTTTGACACATGGGGTTTAACAGACGACTCTCTAGAATATATTAATATAGCTAAATCAATTAAAGATTTTGGTATAATCGGAGAAAATGGTGAACCAGGGATGAACAGAACTCCTGGATATCCATTTTTTATATATTTTTCTTTTTTATTTTCAGAAAACTTAAATTCTATTATTTTTACGCAATTTTTTATTGACTCTTTATCTTGTGTATTAATCATGGATATAGCAAGTGGTTTAAAAATTTCTAATAAATTAAAATATTTTTTATCTTTCCTACTTATTTCTTGTCTTTATACAACTATTTACTCCGGTATGATAATGACAGAAACACTTTATTGTTTTTTAATTACTCTTTCTTTTTGGATAATTTTTAAAAATCATAATAAAAAAGAATTTTTTTTTGATTTACCATATTATAATTTAATTTTTCTTTCGTTTGTATATGCTGCAATCATATACGTAAGACCAATATTTTCTTTGATTTTGTTGATCACATTTATTATTTTTTTTTGCATTGATTTATTTAATTCTAAAAATTTTAATTTAAAAATTATATCTAAATATTTTATTATTTCCTCTATGGTACTTATTTTTTTATCACCATGGATATTAAGAAATAATATAGTTTTTAAAAAATATTATGAGCTACCTAATAATGATATTATTACTCCTATTGGTTTCAAATCAAATATAAATAAATGGAAGGTTATGTATAATAAAAATTATCAGAAATTTGTAAAATCATACAACGAACCACTTCTAATTTTAAATCCAATTGAAAAACCTAAAGTTTATAAGACAGTTTATGATGGTGAGAACAAAGATATTGACGAGGCTTTTAGGTTGTTACAAAAAATTCCTGATATAAGATATGGAGTATCGAATTATCCAATTAAGTATCCTGAGGAAATGAACAATAAATTTTTAGAGATAAGTGAAAAAAGATATCGCCATAGTCCATCACTTTATTTTACTGCTCCTCTTTCAAGAATTGCAAAAATATTGTTTGCTCCAAGAATTTCAAGTTTCTATAAAAATAAATCAGGTTTTAATAGTAATAAAATTACATTTATTTTTTATACAATTTATAATTTAATATATACACTTCCATCAATTATATTATGTGCATACGGTATTATATTTTTTAAAAAATATAGATATAATAAAATATTTTTATATTCATTTAGTTTGATAATTGGTCATTTGTATGTTTATACAAGCTGGGTGCCGCTCACACAAAGTAGATATCTTATTCCAATGTTTCCAATACTTTCATTATTAAGTATTATATTTTTTAATAAGTTATCTTTAAATGTAAATAAATATTTTAAATAATGAGGTATTATGAATAAGAGTATAAAATCATTCTTAGTTATATTTTTTTTATATTTCATCTTTTTAAATTTTTATTTTATTTTTTATAGCAACAATAAATACAGAAGTTCCTACTTATTTGAGAAAAACGGTAAAATTGATAAAATTTTTGATTTTAATAATGTAATTGTAAATGACGTTAACAATATATTGATAACACAAATACCAACAATAGATATTTCAATTAAAAAATTTAAGGATAAATCAACAAATCAATTTTTAACTGAGGGTTTTTTGTGTTTGCAAGAAAACAATTTGTTTATACAAGAGTATCAAAAAAAAAATAATAACTTAGATAAAAATTTAATCAAATCTATAAGTCTCCAGGGTGGTTATTTTTATAATAGAAAATTTATTGATAAAATTTTAATTAAATTCAATCATTCTGAATCATTTCAGCAAGCAGAAAGTAGTTTTATTAATTATTTCAATTTTTGTTTTAATAAAGCATTTAAAAGTAATAATTTAGCTATGTCATATTTTAATTTTCTAGAGAATGAAATTGAGAAATATGGAAAATATGAATTTCGACCAAATATAGATCAACTTAAATCAATCAAAATTGAAAAATTAAATTTTGAATTTTTAATTGAAAAATATGAACATAAATTTAATGTTTTGTATTACTTATCTTTAATATGTTTTGGACTTACTTTGTCATTGATCTTAAATACGATTTTCTTTAATTTTTTCGATAAAAAAAGAAAATAACTGTCCAATTTTTCTTTATTCAATATAAACATCAACACAAGCAGAGGAATCTTTAATTGTGCCGAATATCTAAAACCTGTTCCAATACTGGCATAACTTACAAACATGTAAATATTAACAAAAATAAATATATAAGTTAAATAAACAACCAATAATAATTTTATTTTTTTAGGAAATTTTTTTATAAAGAAAGTCAATATAATTAGGATGCAAAAGATTAAATTTTCAAAAATAAGCAAAAAATATTTGAAATGAAAAATGTTTTCTAAGAAAGGATTAAACACAGAATAAAAGTATAATTTTGGTATCTTAAATAAAAAATCTTTGTAACTTTCGATACCATAATATAAATTTAAGCCACTATTATAATTTTTGTTTACAGTAAAATTTCTATAACTATCTGAAATTTGAAATTGTAGATATGAATGTAATTTAATAGCCTCTTCAATAAGAGATAAAAATATAAAGAATAAAAAAAATAAAAAAATTACAAAATAAAAATTTTTAAAATTACTTTTATTTATATATTGTTTAGTCTCACTAATTAGTAAATATATTGAAAAAACGAGGATACATAGCAAGCAAGATAGTGCTATCCAAAATCTAAATAAACCTATAGTAAAAATAGAAAAAAAAATTATTAACAAAATTTTTATTAATTCTTTTTTATTCAATGTAAAAAATAATTTAAAAAAGCTAAAAAAAAATATTACAATTAATGGTAGAATTAAAATATCTTTAACTATCAAAGAACTAGAATAAAAAAAAGAGGGCACAAATGATAAAATATATAAAAAAACAACATTATTTTTTTTTAAAAATAATTCAATTGTTTTAAAACTATAAATTACAGTTATTAAATATAAAAGTGTCAAAAAAACCTTGAAAGAAAACCACGAATTAAAAAAAAATAAATTTAAAATTTTTAAAAGATATAAAAGAAATGCACTTGATAAAGTTTCAGATATATATTTGTTTTTAAAATCTAAAAATTCAAATGCTTCAAAATTGTTAATAGCTCCCATAAAAAATATATTTTGATCTAAAAGTAAGTTTCTTTCGTATATTGAGAAAACTGTAAAAATAAAAAAAATTTTTAATAACCAAATTATTTGAAGATGAAAAGAAGTCGATTTGTTTTTAATTATCTGAGGGATTTTAATTAAAATATAGTTAGCTAATAAAATGCCTAAACTTAAATCAATAAATATATTGTGATTAAAATGAGATTTTAGTAACTGTGTATGATCCTGTAGTGCATATAAATCTAAAACATTTGATTTATAATGAAAGTTATAATTAAAAAAATTTTCATTTAAAAAAATGTCATAAATATAAATAAATATGAATAGACATAGAAATGAGAATATAAAAAAATATATGTTAATTTTATTATTTAAATATTTCATTTTTACCTGTTTATTAAAATTTTTCTTTAAACATGATGAAATTAATTTATAAAATATATTATCTTATTTAAATTAAATTTTAAAAGTTATAATGTTAAAAACAAAAATCTCAATTATTGGTGGTGTAGGTCACGTTGGTCTACCATTAGCATTCAGTCTGGCGTCAAAAAAATTTGATGTTACGAGCATAGATGTTGATAAAAAAAAAATAGAAAAAATAAAAAAAAAAGTCCTACCTTTTAAAGAAAAAGGTCTTAAGGAGCTTATAAAAAAACAAGATAAAATGAGTATTAGATTCACAGAAAATTATAATTTTATTAAAAAAAGTAAGATTGTTTTTATTACTTTAGGGACACCTATTGATGAGTATTTTAATCCAAATTTTGCAATTTTTTTTGATAACTTTGAGAAAATTATACCATTTCTTAGGAACGGTCAGACAATAATTTTACGAAGCACTGTTTACCCGGGCACAACTAGAAAAATAGAAAAAATATTAAAAAAAAAAAAATTAAAAATTGGTTTGGCTTTTTGTCCAGAGAGAATATCTCAAGGTAATGGAGTAAAAGAGTTGGTCAATTTACCACAAATTATTTCTGCATCAGATAACAAAACATATAATCTATGTGCAAAAATATTTAGAAATTTAACTCCAAATATAATTAAAACTAATTTTGAAGAAGCAGAGGTTACAAAATTATTTTGTAATACATGGAGATATTTAAAATTTGCAATTGCAAATCAATTTTACACAATATGCAAAGATAAAAATTTAAATTTTGAAGTTATAAGAAATGCAATGATGTATAAATATGACAGAGCAAAAGATTTTCCAAAATCAGGTTTTGCGGCAGGACCATGTTTATTAAAAGATACAATGCAACTATCAGCTTATAGTCGACAACTTTTCACTTTTGGTCATTCTGCAATGCTTGTAAATGAAACTCTCCCAGAGTTTTTAATAAATGATTTAAAAAAAAATAAAAAAATTTATAATGTAAAAGTAGGAATTTTAGGAATGGCATTTAAAGCAAATAATGATGATATAAGGGATTCTTTAGCATTCAAATTAAAAAAAAAATTAGAATATGAGGGTTGTAAAGTTTATTGTAGCGACATCTATTTAAAAGATAGAAATTTTGTAAGTACAAAAAAAATTCTAAATACCTGCAAGATTATCTTTATTGGATGTCCGCATGATCAATACAAAAAAATAAAATTTAAAAAAAATATTAAAGTAGTTGATTGCTGGGGATTTATATAAATTCTAATGGAAAGTTTATTAGTAACTGGTTCCCAGGGTTTCATTGGAAGGAATTTAATAAATAATAAAGAAATAAATAAATATAATTATTTTTGCACAATTCACAAAAACAAATACAATAAAAAAAAAAGTTTAGATAAAAAATTAATCCGAGTTAATTTATTATACACAAAATCATACAAAAAATTACCAAAAATTTGTAATCAAATCATTCATTTGGCTGGAGATGCAAGAACTTTTGTAAATAATAAAGATGGAATAAAACAAATTAATGATAATACAAAAATAACAAAAAATTTAATTAGATATGCAATAAAATCAAAATGTAAAAAAATTATATTTTTATCCAGTGTATATGTATATTCTGGTAATAATAATAAAGTTTATCATGAAAATCTAAATTTATGTCCAAGAGAACCACTTGGTAAAAGTAAACTAATTTCAGAAAAATTGATTTGTAATTTTGCCAGAAAATATAAAGTAAAATGTTATATATTGAGGGCTTTCACTATTTATGGACCACATTCAAGAAAAACTCAATTTTTACCTATGATAAAAAGAAAGATAAATAACATAAATTGTAAGAAAATAGTCTTAAAAAAACCAAAAATTATGAGAGATTTCTTGCATGTTGATGATCTATCAAATGCTATATATTTGTGCTTAAAATCCAAAAATAAAAAAAAAATAAATATCTTTAATCTAGGTTCAGGAAAATCAATATCGATTGGATTTATTGTTAAAAAATTGATAAATATTTCAAATAAAAAATTAAAACTAGTATTTTTACCTTATATAAAATCAAAAGAGGATATTGGAGATAAAAACCACAAAGCAAATATAAAAAAAATTAAAAAAATCTTAAATTGGAGACCACAGATTGAAATAAACCGAGGATTAAAGAAATTTTATGAAAATAGCTAAGAAAACTATAATATCTGATATAAACAAAAATTTGGTTAAATATTATAAAAATTATAATACAAACTTAAAGTATGACGGAATTACTTTAAGTGAGCCTCCATATGATGATAGAGAAGCCAAGGCTATTTTGAAGAATTTTATAAATGGAAATATCTCACAAGGAAAAAATGTAAAATTATTTGAAAAAAGTTTTTCAAAAAATATAGGATGTAAATATGGTATAGCAACCAATTCAGGCTCATCTGCCAACTTATTGGCTCTTACCGCATTAAAAAATATCTACAAATTGAGAGATAATGATGAGGTAATAATACCAGCCTCAACATTTGCAACAGTTGCTATGCCAATTATACAGGTTGGGCTTAAACCAGTTTATGTTGATATCGATTTGGATACTTTGAACATTAGTGTTGAGGAATTAAAAAAGGCGATTACAAAAAGAACAAAAGTAATAATGCCAGTTCACACTCTCGGAATGCCAGCTGATATGAATAAAATAAATAAAATTGTAAAAAATAAAAAAATTCTTGTCTTCGAAGATTGCTGTGAAGCACATGGTGCTTCAATAAAAAAGAAAAAAGTTGGAAGTTTTGGAATAGTTTCTGCATTTAGTTTTTTTGTTGCTCACAATATCACAACTGGTGAAGGTGGAATGATATTAACAAATGATAGAAAGATTTATAACGAGTGTTTATCTTTAAGAGAATTCGGAAGAATCAATCAAGATAAGTTACAAAGTGAAAGATATTACTCAGATAAGAAAATTAAAAATTATGATAAAAGATACGTTTTTACTAAAATTGGCTATAACGTGAGAATGACCGATTTACAAGCATCCGTAGGAGTTATTCAAACAAAAAAAATGGATAAATTAAATAAAATAAGGGCACAGAATGCAAAATATTTAGATAATTTAATAAATAAATATTTGAGCAAAAATTTTATGACAACGAAATATATAAAAAATTATTTTAACTCTAGGTATACATTTCCTATTATTATTAAAAAAAATTGTAAATACAGCAGAAAGTCTATTTGTGATTTTTTGGAAAAAAATAGAATTCAAACTAGACCTATGATGGGAGGATGTCTTCCTGATCAACCAGGATTGAGATACGAGAAGGGAAGGTCAGTAGGATCCTTAAAAGTAAGCAGACTTATAAAAGATTATTGTTTTTTTGTTGGAATTCATCCATTTGTTACAAAAAAACAAATGGTAAGAATGGTAAAGCTACTAAGGAAATTTTTAAATGAGTAATATTCTAATAACCGGTGCAGCAGGTTTTATAGGCTTTCATTTAGCTAATTTTCATCAACAAAAAGGTCATAAGGTATTTATTTTTGATAATTATTTTAAAAATAAATCTAAAGATAAAGAGTTTAAAAATTTGATTAAAAAAAAAAATGTTTTTTTTTATAAATTAGATTTAAACAAGAAAATTAAATTAGAAGATAATAAATTAAAAAAATTTGATACTATTTACCACTTATCTGCAATAAATGGCACATCACTATTTTATAAAATTCCTTACCAAGTTTTTACTTCAAATATTAAAATGACTCTCAATTTATTAGACTGGTTGAAAGACAAGAAAGTAAAGAATTTAATATATTCATCTTCATCAGAAGTATATTCCCAAAGTTATGCTTTAAATTTAATTAAAGTTCCAACTGATGAAAATGCTTTAATTAGTTTTAAGACGCCAATTGATGATAGAATGTCATATGGCTTATCTAAATTTTTTGGAGAATTTTTAATCAGTAGTTTTATTAAAAATTCAAAAATTAATGGATGCATTGTAAGATTTCATAATATTTATGGTCCCAGAATGGGGAATAAACACGTAATACCTGAGTTAATAAATAGAATAGAAAAATCTAAAAAAAATTTAAAAATTTATGGTGGAAAACAAACACGAGCATTTTGCTATATTGATGACGCAATAAATTTTTTGTATCTTTTATCTAAAAAGAAAAAATTTCAATTTGAAATTTATCATATTGGCAATTCAAAAGCTGAAATAAAAATTTTATTGTTAGTTAAAAAAATACTTAATTTGTTAAATAAAAAATTAAAAATCAAAGATTATGGAGAACCTTCTGCCTCAGTTGCTAGAAGATGTCCAAATATTAATCGTATTATTAGAGAAACGAAGTACAAACCTAAAATAAATTTAAATACAGGTCTTCTAAAAACCATAGAATGGTACCTAAATGGAAAGTAAATCTAAAATTTATTTTTCAATAATAATACCTGTATATAACGAGTTTAAAAATATTCAAAGTACAGTAGATGGTATCGAACGTGCTTTCAATGAAGTAAATAAAGAATACGAAATTTTATTTATTGACGACAATAGCCAAGACGGAACTGATAACGAAATTGTTAGAATATCAAAATTGAATAATCGAGTAAAATTGAAGCAACATGGAAAAAAGGTGGGTTTAGGGGCAGCATCAGATTTTGGTTATAAGCATGCAACTGGTGAAATTATTATGCAATTAGATGGAGACTTGGCTCATAATCCGAATGACTTATTACTAATGTATAAATTTATGATTGAAAATAATTATGATATGGTAATTGGATCAAGATATATAAAGCACGGAAGACAAGAGGGAAAAACAATCTTACGAGATATTGGTTCTAGATTAATGAATCTTATAGCTGGAATTTTATTAAATATTAAACTTAAAGATTTTACACACACTTTTAGAGTATTTAGATTAGAACTATATAAAAGTATAAGACATAATTTAGTTGAAAAAGGACACCCCAGTTATTTTATTGAATTAACTTATTTTTCTTTAAAAAAAAATTTTAGAGTATCTGAATTTCCAGTAACTTATTCAGATAAAGATGATGGAGCAGATTCGAAAATCCCAATCATAAAAGAGAGTATTAGATATACTTCAGCAATAATAAGAATTTTTTTTGGAAGATTATTTAAATAATAATTATTCATTTAATATATATTTATTATAACTTTTAATCATATTTTCGTAATTATCCTTTTCCCAAATTAAAATTTGATTTTTATTTGCAAATTTAAATTTCTCTTTTGGTGCTTCTTTAAAATTTTCGAATGATTCTTTTGTATGCACTATAGATCCTTCAATAGGCCCATAATTAAACATTATATATTTGTTTGATTTGTGTAAAGTGCAAAGCGAACTAGGACCACCACCAGCAAAGTAATTAAAAAAAGCGTTAGAATACAATCCCATTCTCAATGCTAAATTAAAAGAACCTTCATGAAAAATTTTGAATTCTTTAAATTTATCATCTAAAGAATAAGCATTATCTGTATCTGGAATAATAACAACTTCAAAATTTTTATTTTTTAAGAATTGTGCAAATTGCAACCAATCGTTTTCATTCGAATTTCTAATTTTATCGTATTTTTGGGATCTTATTGTAATAGTTATAATTTTTTTTGTGTTTTCAAATTTTTTTTTTAAATATTCCTGAATGTAAACATTTGTGTTACTTGGGATTTCTAAGCCAATTTTATCAAGATTATCTATATTATTGTACAAATCTAAATTATTTATATTAATTTTAAATTGCTTAGAATATTCTTTTGGATATCTGTGCTGATATTTTAAGTACTTTTCAACAGCTTTTTCACTTTCTAAAAAATCATAGCCAACACAATATTTAGTAAAGCTTATTAAAGGTAGAATTATATTATTAAATTTCCATTCCTCACTTTCAGAATCGTGGACAGATCTGTATTGTTTGTCTTCAGTATATTTATTAATTAAATTTTTTTTTTTTTTTATAAATATGATTTTATAGCCACTTAAATTTTTAGTTAAAGTTTCATTATTACATAATAAAATAAATTCAGAGAAATTAAATGTAGTAGGAGCAGCATTTAGGTCATAAAAACATATTAGAATTTCACTGGGCTTTAAGTTTTTATTTTTTAACGCAAAAATACTAAAAAGTTTATAAATTTTTTTACCAATATTTGTGGATGGTGTTTGAAATTCTTTTAAAATTCTAAAAAATATCCATACGACATTGAAATATTTTTTCATTATAGTTTTGAAAATTTCTCATAATAGTCAATTTTTTTTAATACTTCAATTGGTTCAACTGGTATGTTTCCATCAAATTCACATTCACAAGCAGCCGCCATCGAACCAAGAATAGATGCAATTTTAATAGAACCTGAAGCCATTAAACCTAACGCTGCATAAGAGCATAATGCATCCCCTGCTCCAACAGGGTCTGTTAATTTTTTAACAAATGATCCTAATGTAAAGTATTTATTTATATTTTTATTTTCTAAACAAAAAATTCCGTTACTTCCAAGTTTAAGTATAATATTTTTACTTTTAGATTTTTTTATTAGCTGTTTTGATAATTCATAAATTGAAGAATCTTGTTTTGCTAAGGCGAATCTTGCCTCTAATTCGTTAGGTGTAATTAAATCAAAGTTTTTGAAATCAGATATATTCCCCCATCTTGAAGCAACTTGGCTATCAGCAATTTTAAAGTTTTTATTCCTAATACTTTTGGTAAATATTGAAATATTTTTTTCATTAAATATTCCGTGTCTAAAATCAGAAAAAACAACTCCATTTGAATTTGTAGTTTTAATTAGTTTAGATATTTTATTTTTAATTGATTGCGATATTGAATTATTAACAACATCATCAACTTTAAGTAGTCTATAGCCGTTTGATATAAACACATTTTTATATGTTGTTGGTCGTGTTTCATCTATAATTAAATTTAGCTTTATTTTTCTTTTACTACATTCTTTGTATATTAATTTTGAGAAAGCATCCTTTCCAGCAACTGTTGTAAATGTAACATTGGCACCAGCTGCTCTAATATGAGATGCAACTATTGCTGCTCCACCTAAATAGTTTTCTACTTTATTTCTAATTACACTGAATGTTGGAGTTTTATTTCTGCTATTTGATAAAGATGTATAAGTATATCCATCAATTATAGTATCCCCAACTATATGAATTTTAAAATTTTTGAATTTACTAATTGTTTGTCTAAGTTGATTAAATGTAATTTTATTATCATACATTAAGCTTATTAATTTTTCCCCCTCAATTTGAGGTGAATGAAAGTTTAACAAATTTGATGAAGAATAAATTATATCCCCAGGTGTAAAAACCATTCTTCCACCATAAGATCTAACAGTTTTTTCCTCGATTATTGTATTTTTATTAATTTCATTTGCAGAATATTCAAATCCTTTTGCAAATAAATTTGGCTTTAAATACTTAATTAAATTTATTGGAGTTTTTTCATTGTCAATAATTACATAATCCACCATTTCAAATGCTGAAATATTTAAACTTCTAATTTTCTCTGGAACATGAGGTCTAAATTTACCTTTGGAAATAAACTTATCTGAGGTTAAACTAACTATTAATATATCAGCTCTATTTTTGGCATGAATTAAATGTCTTACGTGTCCTGGGTGCACAATATCAAAAACTCCATGACACATGATAGTTCTTTTTGATTTATTTTTTTTTAAAATTTTTTTTAACTCATTTTTACTTTTTATTTTATATTTATATTTTTCGAAAAAATCTAAATTCATATTTATTTTAGACTTATTTATATTTAATTTTATATTTTGATTTTAGAGCATCAAAATAAAATGTTTTTACAGTCTCAAGCGAGTATCTTTTTAAATCTTTGTTAAATAAATCTATTTTAGAAAAAAGCTCATATGGTACAGTAATTATATCACAACCAATTCTATTTGCCTGAACTATATTAAATATTTCACGTGTGCTTGCCCATAATAATTTATAATTTTTTTTATTTTTTAATTTTAAAAGCATTCTTTTTAATAATTTCTCAGGATCCACTCCAGTATCTGCTATTCTTCCAGCAAATACTGACAATATATTTTCTGTTCTCGTATTATTATTTTTAATTACATTATTAAATTGCTCCATTGTAAAAATTGCAGTCACGTTACATTTAATTTTTTTTTGATTTAATTCTTTAATTAAATTTACTGTACTTACTCCATTGGTATTTGTAATTGGTATTTTTACATAAACATTTTTCCCCCAAGAGGCAATTTCTTGCGCTTGTAATTTCATTTCTGCTAAATCATCCGCAAAAACTTCAAATGAGATTGGTTTTTTTTTTTCTATTTTTAATATTGTGTTTGCAAATTTTTTATAATCTTTAATACCCTCTTTCCTCATTAAACTAGGGTTTGTAGTAAATCCCTTAATATATTTTGAAGATTTATACTTGTTAATTGCATCTATACTTGCTCCATCAAGATAGATATTAATTTTTAATTTATTTTTATTCATAATTTATAATTTTTAAAATTTCACCTAAATTTTCAACTATATAATCTGGTTTACATTTAGCAACCTCTGAATAACTTTTCTTAATCAATATAGTTTTACATTTTGCTTTTTTTCCAGATACAATGTCCTTCCATCTATCTCCAATCATATAGCTTTTTTTTAAATCTATATTAAATTCTTTTGCCGCCTTTGTTATCATGCCAGGATTTGGTTTTTTAAATTTACAATTAATTTTGTAACAATAACAATTATAAATTTTAGATATTTTTAATTCATTTTTAATTTTATTATTTATAGATATAACATCCTTTTTTTTAATTTTCTTTGAACCCACATCTGGCTGGTTAGTAACTATAAAAAGTCTATATTTTTTTTTTAAAAATTTACAAACTTTATAACTATCTTTAAAAAAACTTAATTTCTCGACATTATTATTTGCAATAGGTTTTGAATTTTTAATATTTGTCTTTATTAAAGTTCCGTCTCTATCAAAAAAAATAGCAGGTTCTTTTACCACTTTGTCTTATTTATCTTTAGAGAAGGGTGAGAGACAATAAAATGCCATAAAACTACTTGGAAAGGTTCAACTATTGGAGTTATTAATTCTTTTTTATTAACATTTATTACGACAACATTATTTCCAACTTTTTTGGTGTAGCCTCCGTCTCTTCCAACTAAGCCAAGAATTTTACATTTTCTTTTTTTTCCTAATTTTAAAGACTCAACAATATTCATGCTTACTTTTTTTTTGATATTTCCACCGCCAACAGATAATACAAATAAACAATCTTTTTTATTTAGATTTGATACTTTTAACCAATTTGAAAAACAACTATCCCAACCTTCATCATTTATTCTTGCTGTTAATTCAGAGACATTATCGGAAATACAGTATGCTTCTATATTGCAAAGTTTTCTTAAATCATTTACTAAGTGACTTGCATTTGCTGCACTACCTCCAACTCCTAAACAAAATACTCTTCCACCTTTTTTTCTTGTTGATTGTAAATCTTTTATAATTCCAATTAAAGTTTTTAAGTCGATATTATTTAAAGATTCTTCAAAGGCATTTTTATATATTTTAAAGTTCATATTTATTGGAGTTATATAATTATAAGTTATAAAATTATTATATTAGATTTTTTTTTATTCAAGAAAGATTTTTACTTATTAATTGATTTGTAAAATCTGTTAATTCTTTATATTTCGATTTATAGTACAGCTCATACCATTTTGATGCTTCTAACAAACTAGAGTCAATATTGCTTTTATTTTTCCATCCAATTTTTTTAATTTTTTTATTTTCAAGTAAAAGAAAATGACTTTCTTTAAAAGATTTTTTTTTGATATTAATTTTTATTTTCATTTTATTATTAATTTTCAATAATATCTATTACTCTTATATTTGACTCTTTTTTATCAGGTCCAACATTCCAAAAATCAAATTTTTTTAACCTTTTCTTTTGATAAACTGGTAGCAACAAGTAAGCATTAATAACATCTAAAACATTTTGCCAAGGTCTTATTGAGTGGGGAGATCTTATATTTAAACTTTTCTTTAAATGAAAACTATTAAATATATCTGGAAGCAATCTATTTGTACCAAAATCTCCGCCCCCAATTATATTACCTGCTCTTACTGTATCTAAATGATTAAATTTCTCTTTAAATGATAAATAAAAAGACCTAGTTATTATTTCGGTACAAGCTTTACTAGCACTGTAAATATCATCACCTCCAATTTCACTGTTTTCATTAAAAAACTTTTTATTTTCTTTATTTAAATAAACTTTATCAGAAGTAACTATTACAGAATTTTTTATTTTATTTTTTAGAATTGATTTTAATACATTTGAGGTACCTAGAATATTAGTTTTAAATGTATTTAATGGATGTTCATATCCAATTTTAACAATTGGTTGTGCAGCAAGATGAAAAATAAAGTCAGGCTTAATTTTTTTTATTATAGAGTCAAGTTTTTCGAATTCATTAATATCTTGAATAAACTCAACTAGGTTAGAATTTTTTTTATTAACTATGAATCTATATGCTTTATTCTGATTTTTTAATGAAATTCCAAAAACTTTACTTTTTAGTTTTAAAAAAGATGCTGTAAGCCACGATCCAACGAAACCGTTGTGACCAGTAATAAGCACTTTTTTATTTTTATAAATAGATAATCTTTTATTTAAAAACATTTAATAAAGTTTATATACTAATTCTTTCATGTATGAAAAAAATATTAATATTTACAAGATGTAGCTGGACACTTATTAATTTTCGACAAGATTATATAAAGTTTATAGCAAATAAGAATTTTAATATTACAGTTGCTTGTGATTTTAAAAATAGTGAATTATTAAAGCTTAAAAAATTGTTTCCATCAACAAAATTTATAAAAATCACTTTTTTAAATGAGAGTAAAAGTTTATTTAATGAGGTGAAGATATGTTATCAAATTATAAATTTATTTTTGAAATCAAAATTTCATATAATACATAA
>CACCGK010000008.1 GCA_902545555.1 uncultured Pelagibacteraceae bacterium | reverse complement strand
AAATTATAAAATTATTTTTATTGTTCATTAAACTTATAGCATTAGTAATTCTATCTGAGCCTACCTGTTTATAATCTACTTTAATTTTTATAAGTGATTTTAAGTTTAATTTTTTAACTTCATAGCATTTTATTTTAACTTTTTTCGATAAAAATTGATTAATTATAGAAAATGTTTTTGGGACAACACTACAAAATAATATTTTTTCAATTTTATTTAATTGAATTTTATTTTTTTTAAATAAACTTTTAAGCTGCTTGTTGGTTACAGATTTTGATAAAAAAGTAATTTTTTTTGAGATTTTATTTTTTTTTGAAACAATGCATAATTTTGTTTCCGTATTACCAATATCACCAAGAATATACATTATTAAATTTTATACAGTTTAGATAAATTTTTTTCAAAAAGTTGTTTTAGTTTATTTTCTACAATTAATTTACTAATACTTTTTTTAGTTACCTCTTGCAAGTTTGTGGTAGGATAATTCCTTATAATTGGATTATTTTTAATATTTATGCCTATACCAGTAATTAAAAATTTTTTATCTCTTACAAATATGATTTCTTGTAAAATGCCACTAATTTTTTTTTTATCAATTAATAAGTCGTTCGGTTTTTTAAATAAAATTTTTTTTCTTGTAAATAACGATAGTAATTTTTTGACTAAAAGACAATTAACTTTTGTTATAGCATTAATCGATAGTTTCGTTTTATTTAGTTCATTAAAAAAAGAGACAAATAAATTTCCTTTTGATGATATCCATTTTCTTCCATACTGTCCTCTACCATTTACTTGTGTTTCAGCAACAACCATACCTAAGTTGTATTTAGTTTCTTTGACAATTCTTATTGCGGTATTATTTGTGCTTTTAACTTTTTTAAATTTAAATTTTTTTAATTTCATCAAATAATATTAATTCTTGAAACAACTTCTATTAACTGACTTGGGAATATGAAGTATAAAAGGATTAATATCGTTGAAACTGTAAGTGAAAATTTTAACCATAAACTATGGTCAGTATCGTATTTGTCTTTTTCTTTATCAAAGTATATGATTTTTATAATTCTTAAGTAATAGAATGCTGCAACTACAGTAGATAATAAACCTACTATAGCTAAGAAATACATTGATTGTTCTAACACTGCTATAAAAACATAAAATTTTGCAAAGAAACCAGCAAGGGGCGGGATACCTGCTAAAGAAAACAGTATTACAAGTAAACATAAAGATAACATCGGATGGTTTTTTGATAATCCCGAAAGATCACTAATATCCTCATAATATTGATCCTTTCTTCTTAACATTAATAGACAACAGAAAAGAGCTAAATTCATTACAACATATATTGAAATATAGATTATTGAACTTTGAATTCCTTCATTAGATACAGTAGCTAATCCTGCTAAAGTATAACCAATATGACTAATAGAACTGTAGGCAATTAGTCTTTTAATATTAGTTTGTCCTATTGCTGCAACTGCTCCAAAAATCATTGAAGCAATTGATAAGAAAACAATTATCATTTGCCACTGATCGATTAAATTTAAAAAAGGAACATACAAAAACCTTATAAATACAGTTAAAGCAGCTATTTTGGGTACCATTGTAAAAAATAATGTTACAGTTGTTGGAGATCCCTCATAAACATCAGGTGCCCACATATGAAACGGAACTGCAGAAATTTTAAAAGCTAAACCAACTAAGATAAACACTATTCCAAATGTTAAAACATATTCATTAGAATTTAGTTGATTTGATATTATATCAAAATTAGTTGAACCAGAAAAACCATACACCAATGAGCATCCATACAACAATAATCCTGAGGATAATGCACTTAAAACAAAATATTTTAAACCAGCTTCGGATGATTTTAGTTGATCTCTATTATATGTGGCTAAAACATAAAGAGCTAATGATTGCAATTCTAAACCCATATAAAAAACAATTAAATCATTTGAACTGATCATTACCATCATACCCAGAATAGAGCTCAAAATAAGAATAGGGTATTCGATATTGTACATTTTAAATGTTTTTAAATAACTTGAAGAAATAACTAAAACTAAAAAACCTCCAACCAATGTTATAATTTTCATTAGTGAGGACAAACTATCAATCACAACACTTTCATTAAATAAAGTTTCCCTGCTGACAGAGAAAGTTTCATTAATTGTTATTATCGCTGTAATTAAAATTGCGAATAAAGACAAAATAAATGTGATTTTAGAACTATCTTTTTTAAACACACCCAAAACAAGTAAAAACATTATTGAAAGTGAGATAAAAATTTCAGGTAATACTAAATTTAAATTTTCCATATTATTTACTAGCTATATTTGAGTCATGCATATTAATTAGATCGGTCACAGAAACTTCAATAGTGTTTATTAATGGATCGGGATAAAAACCAAAAAATAAGATTGGTGCAGCTAAGCAACTTAAAATAAAGTATTCAGATCTATTTAAATCTAAAATTTTTTTAAGATCTTCGTTTATTAATTTTCCAAATACTACTCTTTTATATAACCACAACATGTATGCAGCTCCTAAAATCACCCCAATACTTGCTATAACTGCCACTAAAAAATTATCTTTAAAAGCTCCCATTAATATTAAAAACTCACCAATAAAACCACTAGTTCCAGGTAAACCTAGAGATGCCAAAGCAAATAACATAAATAGTATTGAATATTTTGGAATTACAGAAACTAGTCCGCCATAAGTACTTATCAATCTGGAATGCATTCTGTCATAAACTACACCAACAGTTAAAAATAATGCTGCCGAAACTAATCCGTGACTAATCATTTGAATTATACTTCCTTCAATCCCTTGTTGTTGCAAAGTGAATATACCCAAAGTTACAAAACCCATATGCGCAACTGATGAATAAGCAATTAACTTTTTCATATCTTCCTGCATTAAAGCTATCAGTGATGTAAATATGATTGCTATAACGCTCAGAGTGTAAATTAATGGTGTAAATACTTCAGATGCAATCGGGAATAGACCTAAAGAAAACCTTATAAAACCATATCCAGCCATCTTTAATAATATAGCGGCTAACAAAACAGATCCAGCGGTAGGAGCCTCAACGTGAGCATCAGGTAACCATGTATGAACTGGCCACATAGGTGTTTTAACAGCAAAAGAACTAAAAAATGCTAACCACAATAGATTTTGGTATTTAACATCAATACCAATTTCATATAGTTGAACTACGTCAGTTGTTCCTGTAATCCAATAAATTGAAATTATTGCAACCAACATTAAAACAGATCCCAATAGTGTATATAAAAAGAATTTGAATGCTGAATAAACTCTTCTTGCGCCTCCCCAAATACCAATAATTAAAAACATTGGGATCAATCCGGCTTCAAAAAATAAATAGAATACAACTAAATCAAGTGCACAGAAAACACCTATCATGAAACTTTCCATGATTAGAATTGCAATTAAAAAATCTCTTAATCTATTTTTGACTGAATTATTTACAGATATAATACAAATGGGAGTTATAAATGTAGTTAAAATAATAAATAAAATTGAAATACCATCTACTCCAACTTTATAATTAATAAATCCTTCAATCCATACTCTATCTTCTACAAATTGAAAACTAGATGTTGATTGGTCAAAAGAAATCCACAGATAAATCGAAATTAAAAAATTTACTACAGTTGTAAATAAAGCAACATATTTAGCAGTTAAATTATTTCCTTCTTTATCTTTAGTAAAAAATAAAAATAAAGCACCAACTATTGGCAATAATATTAAAGATGAAAGAATAGGAAAATTCATTATTTAACTATTAAAAAAGTTAGTAAAGCAGAGAAACCTAATAACATTACAAATGCATATTGATAGATAAAACCACTTTGAAATTTAGTTGCTTTGATTGAACATTTTTTTATAAAAGAAGAAATTCCATCAGGACCAAAACCATCTATTATAGTTCCATCACAAAATTTCCATAAAAATAGACCTAGTTTTTTTGAGGATTTAATAAACAATACATCATACAACTCATCAAAATACCATTTGTTAACTAAAAAATTATACAAAGGTTTGTTTATAGAAACTATTGAATTAGGAAGCTCTTTGTTTTTTACAAATAAGTAATAAGCAATTGGAATAGATACTAAAACTAAACATGGTGTTAAAAGTAAAAACCATAAAGGTGGGTGCTCAGCACTCAAAGGTTCTAAGAACTTAATAGACTCTGCCCAGAATAAATTCTCACCATGACCAATAAATAGTCCTTTAAATAGAAAACCAGCAAAAACAGCTCCTATTGAGAGAATAAATAATGGAACGAGCATAACCAATGGGGACTCATGTGTTTCCTCTATTTTGATCTCTTTGTTATTATACTCTCCATGGAAAGTTTTAAATATCAATCTCCATGAATAAATAGATGTTAAAAATGCTGTAATTATTCCAATTCCAGCTGCATAATAACCAGTGGTATTACCTTTTAAATATGCAAATTCTATAATTGCGTCTTTAGAATAAAATCCTGATAAAAATGGAAAACCTGTTAATGCAAGTGTTCCTATTATCATTAAAGTATATGTATATGGTAACTTTTTCCATACACCTCCCATGTTATTTATATTTTGCTCATCTTTAAATGCATGGATTACTGAACCAGATCCTAAAAATAATAAGGCTTTGAAAAATGCATGAGTAAATAAGTGAAACATAGCAACATTGTATGCACCTACTCCAGCTGCAAAAAACATATAACCAAGTTGGCTACATGTAGAGTAAGCAATAATTTTTTTTATATCTGTTTGAACTAGAGCGACAGTTGCTGCAAAGAATGCTGTAGTCATTCCAACGATAGTTATAAAATTTAGTATCAATGGTGAATATTCATAGATTGGAGAACATCTTACAACTAAGAAAACACCAGCTGTTACCATTGTTGCTGCATGAATTAATGCAGAAACAGGTGTTGGACCTTCCATAGCATCAGGTAACCAAGTATGCAGTAATATCTGTGCGGATTTACCCATTGCTCCAATAAATAAAAGTAAACAAATTAGATCTATTGCTTTAACTTCAAAACCTAAAAAGGATAAATTTTTATCTACAACAGTTGGAATTTGTTGAAAAACTTCAGAGTAATTAACAGTTCCAAATAAATAAAATATTAAAAAAATTCCTAAAGCAAAGCCAAAGTCACCTACTCTGTTTACAACAAATGCTTTTATTGCTGCAGCATTTGCACTTTCTTTTTTAAACCAAAAACCTATTAAGAAATAAGAACAAAGACCAACACCTTCCCAGCCAAAAAATAATTGAATAAAATTATCTGATGTTACAAGCATCAACATAGCAAAAGTGAATAATGATAAGTAAGCCATGAATCTTGGCTTATGAGGATCATGAGACATGTAACCAATTGAATAAATATGCACTAAAGCAGATACGGAAGTTACAACTACTAACATTACTGCTGATAATGGATCAATTAACATTGACCAATTTACATCAAGTGAACCCGAGCTTATCCATGTAGCTATGACAATATTTTCTTCATATTGATTTACGATTACTTGATAAAGGACATAAATTGATAAAAGTGCAGAAATTGAAACCAGAGCACTTGTTACTATTTCAGAATTTCTATCACCTATATATCTGCCAAAAAAACCTGATACAATTGAAGCAATAAGTGGAAGAAATATAATCGATAATTCCATGGTTATCCTTTTAACTTATCTATTTCTTCAACTCGTATTGTTCCAGAGTTTCTGAAATACACGACAATGATTGCTAATCCAATAGCTGCTTCTGCTGCTGCAACAGTAAGAATGAATAAAGTAAAGACTTGTCCTGCCAAATCTCCTAAATAAATAGAAAAAGCAACTAAATTGATATTTACAGCAAGTAATATCAATTCAATACTCATTAATATAACAATGATGTTCTTTCTGTTTAGAAAAATACCAATGATTCCAATTGAGAAAATCACAGCACCTAGAGTTAAATAATGTCCTAAACCTATCTCAGTCATCTATTTTAACTCCTTTATTACTTTGAACCTCTAGAACCTCAACACCTTCTGCTCTTTCTCTGGATATTTGCTTGATATAACTTTGTTTTTTAACACCTGATCTTTGTCTAAAAGTTAATACTATGGCCCCTACCATGGCAACTAAAAGGATCATTCCACTAATTTGAAATACGTGGATATAATCAGTATATAAAACTTGACCTAATGAATGGGTATTACTTACACTTGTACTAGCAAGTGAATTATTAATATCAAAAATTTCTGGTTTATATTTCCAACCACCTATTACAATTATAATTTCAAAGAAAATTAATGTACTTATAATTAGACCAACTGGGATATGTTTTGAGGTTGCTTGACCCGTAAACCATTGATTTTTCTGTTGTGCTACATTTAACATCATCACTACAAATAAAAACAAAACCGCTACAGCTCCAACATAAACAATTAGCATTATCATTCCCAAGAATTCAGCACCAATCATTATGAAAAGACAAGAGATACTTATGAAATCAAGAATTAAGAAAAATACTGAATGAACAGTATTTTTAGAGGCTGTTACCATTATAGCTGAAACAACAGCAATTATTGAAAATGTATAAAAGAAAATAGCATGTGCAATCATTTTATTTATCTATGGATATTGTCAGCTTTAATATTAGCCTCCAAAACATTCTCCCATCTGTCGCCATTATCTAATAACTTTTCTTTAGTGTAATAAAGTTCTTCTCTTGTTTCTGTTGAAAATTCAAAATTTGGACCTTGTACGATTGCATCTACAGGGCACGATTCTTCACATAGACCACAGTAAATACATTTCATCATGTCAATATCGTAACGTGTAGTCTTTCTACTTCCATCTTCTCTCGCAGCTGACTCGATAGTTATTGCTTGAGCAGGACATACTGCTTCACATAATTTGCAAGCAATACATCTTTCTTCTCCGTTTGGATATCTTCTCAAAGCATGCTCACCTCTAAAACGAGGACTTATTTTACCTTTTTCAAAAGGGTAATTAATTGTTTTTTTTGGTTTAAATAATTCTTTAATAGCAATTAACAAACCGCCAATGAAATCTGTCATTAATATTGTTTTAAAAAATCTTGTAATCTTCATTATTAATTCACAGGTAAAAGGTTAAAATAAAATAAATAGCTAGCTGTTAATACCACCCAAGTTAAAGAAAGAGGAAGAAAAACTTTCCAACCAAGTCTCATTAATTGGTCGTATCTATATCTTGGTACTATCGCCTTAACTAAAGCAAAAAGGATGAATAGAAGAAGAATTTTTAATATTAACCATATTGCACCTGGAACTAATGTAAATGGATAAACATCAATTGGGGACATCCAACCACCTAAAAATAATATTGCTCCCATTGCACACATCAATAAAATATTTGCATATTCACCTAACCAAAACATTGCATACATCATTCCTGAATATTCTGTTTGATAACCAGCAACCAACTCTGCTTCTGCCTCCGGTAAATCAAAAGGTGGTCTGTTAGTTTCAGCTAAAGCGGAAATAAAGAATATTACAAACATTGGAAATAATGGAATTACAAACCACATATTTTGTTGAGCAATAACGATGTCGTTTAAGTTTAATGAACCAACACAAAGTAAAACATTTATAATTATTACCCCAATTGATACTTCATAAGATACCATTTGAGCAGCAGAACGAATTGCTCCTAGAAAAGGATATTTGGAGTTTGATGCCCACCCGCCCATGATTATTCCATAGACACCTAGTGAAGAAACGGCAAATAAATAAAGTATTCCAACATTAATATCAGCCAAAACCTGAGTTGCACTAAATGGGATTACAGCCCAAGCGATTAAAGCTAAAGTCATCGTGACTATTGGAGCCAATATAAAAATTACTTTGTTTGAGCTAGATGGAATAATGATTTCTTTAAATATATATTTTAAAGCATCTGCTAAAGATTGTAATAAGCCAAACGGACCAACAACGTTAGGTCCTTGTCTTTTTTGAACAAAAGCCCAAACTCTTCTATCTAGCCAAACAATCATTGCTACAGAAACAAGAACAGGAACTAATAAGAATAAAATCTTATAAACCTCTTGAAAAACTATGCTCAAGTATTCCATATTAACCTTCTGTACCTGTTGATTTTAGATTTAATTTAGAGTTATTACATTCAACCATCGTTTTTGATGATCTTGCAATAACATTCGAAAAATAATAATCTTTAACTTTGATTATTAAAGTTTCATTTTGAAACCCATTAGTAGAATTATTAATGTCATTTACCTGTTTTTCCTTTTGTAAATTTAAATAATTAAACATGCTGCTTTCTAATTCATCTTTATCATTAAATAATTTTCTACTATTCATAACTTCAGCAAGTTCGTTTATTATTTGCCAATCTTCTTTTGCTTCGCCTGGTGGATATGATGCTTTGTAGGCTTTTTGAATTTTTCCCTCTAGATTGGTAAAGTATCCATCTTGTTCAGTATATGCAGAACCTGGTAAAATAATATCAGCGGACTCAGCACCTTTGTCACCATGGCTACCTTGATAAATTATAAATTCATCTTTTTTATCAAATTCTAAATTGTCTTGACCTACAAGATAAACAATATCAAATTTATGTTCTTTTAAATCACTTATTAAATTATTTTCATTATTAATTAATCCAAGGTCAAAATTTCCTACTGTTGCTGCATCTGTTGATAAAATATTTAAAGAATTCCATTCATCTGAAATTTTATTATTTTTTGATAAAAATTCTTTCATTTTATTAAACAAAAAATCTGAAGACTTTAATCTAAGTATAGACTCACCAATAATGATTATTGGTTTTTTTGAATTTATAATTTCTTTAGATATATCGTGATTTCCCTCAAGAATATTATTTAAAGTTTGCGTTTGACCATCTAAACTTTGATAAGGATAAGTTAAATCACCAACATTATTAAGTGAAATAATTTTTGTATTATTGTTTAAGTAAGCTTTTCTAATTCTAGCATTTAAAATAGTTGCTTCATATCTTGGGTTTGAACCTGCTATAAAAATTAAATCTGCCTCTTCAATGCCATTTATAGAAGAATTAAATAAGTAGTTTTCTCTTTTTGAAGTATTTATAAATCTGTTATCAGATCTTGACTCGTAATTTTTAGTATCAATTGTTCGATCAAAAAATTCTTTAAAAATATAACTAGTCTCCATATTGGTTAAATCACCAACAAAACCACAAATTTTTTCTTTAGATGTGTTTTCAAATTTAGATTTAATTATTTTATACACCTCACTCCATGAGGCCTTTTCAAATTTGCCATTGTATTTGATAAATGGAGTATCTAATCTTTGATGTAGAAGACCGTCACAAGCATATCTTGTTTTGTCTGAGATCCATTCCTCATTGATATCTTCATTTATAATTGGAAGTACCCTTTTGACTTCCCAATCATATGTATCTACTCTTACATTTGATCCAATTGCATCCATTACATCAATTGTTTCAGTTTTCTTTAGTTCCCATGGTCTAGCTTCAAACACATAAGGTTTTGATGTTAGGGCTCCTACCGGACATAAATCTACAACGTTAGCAGACAATTCAGATTGCATTGATTGCTCTAGATAAGTTGTAATTTGCATATCTTCACCTCTTCCAATAGCACCAAGCTCTGGAACTCCAGCAACTTCCGTTGCAAATCTCACACATCTCGTACAGTGAATACATCTTGTCATTTGAGTTTTAATTAATGGTCCCATATTTTTTTCAGGAACAGCTCTTTTATTTTCTTTAAATCTTGATTTGTCTACTCCATAGTACATTGATTGATCTTGAAGATCGCATTCACCACCTTGATCACATACTGGACAATCTAGGGGATGATTGGCTAATAAAAATTCCATCACTCCCTTACGAGCTTTTTCTACTAAAGCAGTATTTGTTTTAATATTCATACCCTCTGCAGCTGGCATAGCGCACGAAGCAATTGGTTTAGGAGATTTTTCCATTTCAACTAAACACATTCTACAATTACCTGCTATCGATAATTTTTCATGGTAACAGAATCTTGGAATTTCCACTCCAGCTTTTTCACAAGCTTGAAGGACAGTCAAACCTTCTTCAACTTCAACTTCGATTTCATTTACTTTTAATTTAAGCATTTTTTTTATCTAATAAATGTTGATCTACTAAATAAGGAATATTGTTTTTCTTTTGAACAATAGGATCCAAATTATTTCTGTTCTCAATTTCTTTTTTAAAATGTCTAAGTAATCCTTGAACTGGCCAGGATGAACCTTCCCCAAATGCGCAAATAGTGTGTCCTGCTATTTGATTTGTAACATCTCCTAGCATGTCCACCTCATCTTTGGTTGCGTCTCCTTTTGCCATTCTCTCAAGCATTCTCCACATCCAACCGGAACCTTCTCTACATGGTGTACATTGTCCACAGCTTTCATGTTTATAAAATCTTGCTATTCTTGCCATGCATTTAATTATGTCCTGATCTTTATTAATGACAACTATGCCTGCTGTTCCTAAACCACTTTTCTCTGCCATAAGTGAGTCAAAATCCATAGTTAATGTTTCACATTTCTCTTTTGGAATTAGAGGCATTGAAGAACCTCCAGGTATTACAGCCTGTAAATTTTCCCATCCACCAATTACGCCGCCAGCATGAACTTCTATTAATTCTTTTAAAGGAATGTTCATTTCTTCCTCAACATTGCACGGTGTATTTACATTTCCAGATATACAAAATATTTTCGTCCCTGTATTTTTTTCTCTTCCAAGAGAAGCAAACCATTTTCCACCTCTTCTAAGAATTGTTGGGACTACAGCTATAGTTTCTACATTGTTAATGATTGTTGGACATCCATAAAGACCAATTAAAGCAGGGAATGGTGGTTTTAATCTTGGTTGTCCTTTTTTACCTTCAATACTCTCTAATAAAGCTGTTTCCTCTCCACAAATATATGCACCAGCACCATAATGGATATAAATATCTAAATCCCAACCAGTACCTGCTGCATTTTTACCTAAGAGTTTTTTCTCATAAGCTTCATCTATTGCAGTTTGAAGTTTTTGACCATCAACAAAATATTCTCCTCTTATGTAAATATAACAAACATGTGCTTGCACTGCATAAGATGCTATTAAACAACCTTCTATTAACTTGTGAGGTTCAAATCTTAAAATATCTCTATCTTTACAAGTTCCTGGTTCAGACTCATCTCCGTTAATAACTAAGTAATGTGGTCTGGATCCAACTTCTTTTGGTGCAAATGACCATTTCAAACCTGTAGGAAATCCTGCCCCACCTCTACCTCTTAATTGAGATTCTTTAATTTCGTTAATTATCCAGTCTCTTCCTTTGTCAGTAATTTCTTTTGTATTTACCCAATCACCTCTCTCTTGTGATGAAGTTACATCTGAGCCTTTATCATTATATAAATTTTGAAAAATTCTATCTTGATCTTTAAGCATTTTTTAAATCCATTAAGGTTTTCCTGTTATTTTCTGGTTCATTATTTACTCTTCCTCTATACGAACCAGGTTTTGGAGTTTCTCCATTTAAAATTTTATCTAAAATATCTAAAGTTTTTTGTTTGTCTAAATCTTCAAAATAATCATCATTAATTTGCATCATTGGAGCATTGACACATGCTCCTAAACATTCAACTTCCATCCAAGAACAGCTCTTATCATTAGATAATTCACACTCATTTTCAGAAATTTTTTCCTTACATGCCTCAACTAATTGATTTGCACCTCTTATCATGCAGGGTGTTGTTGTGCATACTTGAACAAAGTATTTGCCTACAGGTGCTAAATTATACATTGTATAAAAAGTGGCCACCTCATAAACTTTAATATAAGGCATATCTAAAAACTTAGCGATGTACTTCATTGCAGCTAATGGTATCCAATTATCATTTTGTTTTTGAGCAATATAAAGCAAAGCCATCACAGCACTTTGCTGTTTACCTTCAGGATATTTTGCAACAATAACATTTGCAGCTTCTAATGATGAAGCATTAAATTCAAAACTTTCTGGCTGCTCTTTAGCGGGTCTTCTTAAACTCATCTGTCTACCTCACCAAAAACAATATCTAAAGAACCTAATACCGCAGGGACATCTGCTAACATATGACCTTTGATTAGATAATCCATTGATTGTAAATGTGAAAACCCTGGTGCTCTTATTTTACATTTGTAAGGTTTACTTGATCCATCAGATATTAAGTAAACACCAAATTCTCCTTTTGGCGCCTCAACAGCTGTATAAATTTCATCTTTTGGAACTCTATAACCCTCTGTGAAAAGTTTAAAATGATGTATTAAAGCTTCCATTGATTGTTTGATTTCTGCCTTAGGTGGAGGGCTAATCTTACCATCTAATGATTTAATTGGACCCTTTTCCATTTTAGCTAGACATTGTTTGATAATTGAAACACTTTCTTTCATTTCTTCAATTCTGCATAAATATCTGTCGTAACAATCTCCATTTTTTCCAACTGGAATTTTAAAGTCTAAACTTTCATAGCAATCATAAGGCTGAGATTTTCTTAGGTCCCATGGAACACCTGAGCCTCTAATCATAACTCCTGAAAAAGAATAATCTAAGGCATCTTCTTTTGTGACTACTCCTATATCGACATTTCTTTGTTTAAAGATTCTATTATCAGTTAACAAACTTTCTAAATCGTTAATTATTTTCGGAAACGTTTCACAAAATTTTGCAATATCTTCTTCTAAACCTTTTGGCAAATCTTGATGAACACCTCCTGCTCTAAAATAATTTGCATGAAGTCTTGACCCTGAAGCTCTCTCATAAAACGTCATTAGAGTTTCCCGTTCCTCAAAACCCCAAAGAGAAGGTGTTAATGCCCCTACATCAAGAGCTTGAGTTGTAACATTTAAAATATGACTTAAAATTCGCCCAATCTCACAAAATATTACTCTTATGTATTGCGCTCTAATTGGTACATCTATTTTAAGTACTTTTTCGACAGCTAGCGCGAAAGCATGCTCCTGATTCATAGGAGCAACATAATCTAAACGATCAAAATAAGGAACTGCCTGCATATAAGTTTTATTTTCGATAAGTTTTTCTGTTCCTCTATGAAGTAAACCGATGTGAGGATCTGCTTTTTCAACTACTTCACCATCTAACTCTAAGATTAATCTAAGAACACCATGAGCCGCAGGATGCTGAGGGCCAAAATTTAAATTTAAATTTTTAATTTTTTTTGTCATTATTCTCAATTTCTTCTTTAATGTATTTTGTTCCTTCCCAAGGACTTTCGTAATCGAAATTTCTATAATTTTGTTCAAGCTTTACTGGTTCGCTAATAACTTTTTTTTGATCTTCGCTATATCTAACTTCTGAGTGACCCGTTAATGGAAAATCTTTTCTTAATGGATGGCCTTCAAATCCATAATCAGTCAGTATTCTTCTTAAATCAGGATGATCTTTAAAAGATACACCATACATATCAAAAACCTCTCTCTCCATCCAGTTTGCAGATGGAAAAATACTAGTTAACGATGGAATAACTTCATTTTCGGCAATTGAATATTTTACAATCAATCTTTGATTAAATTCATGACTTAAAAACAAGTATACTACTTCAAACCTTTGATTTTGTTCTGGGTAATCAACAACTGTTATATCTATTAGTTGTCTAAATTTAGTATCTTCATTTGTTTTTAAAAATACAGCAACATCAATAATGTCTTCTTTGTCTGTTTCAATATAAATTTGGTTGTGTTTAATTTCTGTATTGTTAATTTTGGTAGTTAACTCAGAATTAATTTTTTTTTCTAGGTCTTCTAAACTTTTCATAACTATCTAATAAAAGATCCTTTTTTTCTAATTTTTTTTTGTAATTGCAGTATTCCATATAACAATGCCTCTGCTGATGGAGGACATCCTGGTACATAAACATCCACTGGAACAATTCGATCACAACCTCTAACAACTGAATATGAATAATGATAATATCCACCACCATTTGCGCAACTACCCATTGAAATCACATATCTTGGTTCTGGCATCTGATCATAAACTTTTCTTAAAGCTGGTGCCATTTTATTTGTCAAAGTTCCTGCAACTATCATAACATCTGATTGTCTTGGGGAACCTCGTGGAGCTGCTCCAAATCTTTCTAAATCATATCTCGGCATAGCTGTTTGCATCATTTCAACAGCACAACAAGCTAAACCAAAAGTCATCCAATGAAGTGATCCTGATCTTGACCAGTTAATTAAATTATCAAGAGAAGTTGTTATAAATCCATTCTTACTAAAATCTTCTGCAAGTTGTTTAAATTCCTCAGGAACTTGATCTATTTTATTATTCATTGTGATTTATAATTTTTATTCCCAGTCTAAAGCACCTTTTTTCCATTCATAAATAAAACCTATTGTAAGTATGAACAAAAAAATCATCATTGATGAAAAACCTAATAATCCAATATTTCCAAGAGATATTGCCCATGGAAATAAAAATGCTATCTCTAAATCAAAAATAATAAATAGAATTGCAACTAAATAAAATCTCACATCAAATTCCATTCTTGAATCCTCAAAAGGTTCAAAACCACACTCATAAGCTGAAAGTTTTTCAGGATCAGGTTTTTTTGGTGATAGAATAAAGTTTACAACAACAAAAGCACAACTTATCCCAAGAGCTAATACTAAAAATATTATTATTGGTAAGTAATCTTTTAAAAAATCAGATAACATGGAAATCTATATATCAGTTTTTATCTGTTGTTGAAGGGCTGATACGTCACATTTTTATTAATATTAACATAAAAAAATGCGGAAAAGTGGCGGGAGTGAAGGGACTCGAACCCTCGACCTATCGCGTGACAGGCGATCGCTCTAACCAACTGAGCTACACCCCCACTTTTATGTTTTGGTGGGCAGTAAAGGACTCGAACCTTTGACCCCCTCGGTGTAAACGAGATGCTCTACCAACTGAGCTAACCGCCCAAAACAAGGCTATTTATTACATCAACACTTAAATAATGTAAATTAATTATTATTGAATACTAGCTTGAGATTTATCGTCTTTTTTAGATATATCTACCTCAACCCACTCTGTAGGTTTAAGTTCTTTTGTTAAAGCTATTTTTATTACCTGATCAGCATATTCAACTGGAGTGATCTTGATATCGTCTATAATTTTCTTGGGCATATCTACCAGATCTTTTTCGTTTTCTTTTGGAATTAAAACTTCTTTTATTCCAGCTCTATGTGCAGCTAATAATTTTTCTTTCAAACCACCAATTGGTAGAACTTGACCTGTTAATGTTACTTCTCCTGTCATTGCTAAATCTCTTCTCACTGGTATGTTGGTAATTGAAGAGACGATAGATGTTACCATCCCAATACCAGCAGATGGACCATCTTTTGGTGTTGCTCCTTCAGGAACATGGATATGAAAATCTTTTTTCTCAAAAATAGGAGGAATAATTCCGTATTCTAAACATTTTGATCTTACAAAAGATTTTGCAGCTTTAACAGACTCTTGCATAACATCACCTAATTTACCAGTGATTTGCATTCTTCCTTTTCCTGGCATTGTAACAGTTTCAATTTTTAAAATTTCTCCACCATACTCAGTCCAAGCAAGACCTGTAACTATACCTACTCTATTCTCAGTCTCTAATTCTCCAAACTTAAATTTAGGAACACCTAAAAAATCAGATAAATTTTTATTATTAATTCCAACTTCCTTTTCCTCACCAGCTACAATTTTTTTTACAACTTTTCTAGCAAGTTTAGAGATTTCTCTTTCGAGGTTTCTTACTCCTGACTCTTTTGTATATCCTCTGATGACTTCTTTAATAATATTATCATCTAACTTCATTTCATTATCTTTAACACCATTATCCTTAATTTGTTTTGGTAGTAAATATTTGTTAGCAATACTGATTTTTTCATCCTCAGTGTATCCTGCTAACCTTATTACCTCCATTCTATCTAATAAAGGAGGTAAAATATTTAATGTATTTGCAGTCGTTACAAACATTACATCCGATAAATCATAATCAACTTCTAGATAATGATCATTGAATGTTGTGTTCTGTTCTGGATCTAAAGCTTCTAGTAATGCTGAAGACGGATCTCCTCTATAATCGTTTCCAATTTTATCTATTTCATCTAATAAAATTAAAGGATTTTTTTTTCCAGCTTTTTTCATCATCTGAATAATTTTTCCAGGCAAAGATCCAATATAAGTTCTTCTGTGGCCACGGATTTCTGCTTCATCTCTCATTCCACCAACTGACATTCTAACAAATTCCCTATTTGTAGCTTTTGCAATTGATTTTCCTAATGAGGTTTTTCCAACACCTGGAGGTCCAACTAAACACAAAATTGGACCTTTAATTTTTTCCATTCTTTTTTGGACAGCTAAAAATTCTATTATTCTCTCTTTAACTTTTTCTAATCCAAAGTGATCTTTATCAAGAATCTCTAAAGCTTTCTTTAAATCAATATCTACCTCACTTTTTTTATGCCAAGGGAGTTCGGTCATCCAATCTAAATAATTTCTTACAACTGTCGCTTCTGCAGACATAGGACTCATATTTTTTAATTTTTTTAATTCTTGTAAGCATTTTTTTTCTACCTCTTTTGGCATCTTAGCTTTTGTAATTGCTTTATTTAGACTAGTTGTTTCATCTTTGCCGTCCTCAATTTCTCCAAGTTCTTTTTGTATAGCTTTTAGTTGCTCGTTTAGATAATACTCTCTTTGAGTTTTCTCCATCTGTGTTTTTACTCTACCTCTAATTCTTTTTTCAACACCAATAATACTCGTTTCGTTTTCCATTATTTTAATAATCGCGTTTAATCTTTTCTTTACATCTACTGTTTCAAATATTTGCTGTTTTTCAGAAATAGTAGCTGTGATATGAGAAGCAATATTATCTGCAATTTGTGATGGATCTTTTAATTGTTTAATTGTATTTATGATTTCGTTTGAGATTTTTTTATTTATAGATGTTAATTTTTCTAATCTTCTTAAAGCTGTAGCTGCTAAAGGAAACAAATCCTCATCCTTAGGTGAAACATCGTTATAGTGTGCGTAATCACACGTAATAAATTTCTCATTATCTTTAAAATCTAAAATTTTTACTCTTTTAATACCCTCAACCAAAACTTTAACTGTGCCATCTGGTAATTTTAATAATTGTAAAATATTTCCTTCACAACCATACATAAAAACATCAGTTTTCTTAGGGTCGTCAATTTCTGAATTTTTTTGTGTTACTAAGATAATTTTTTTATCTTTTTTCATTACTTCATTAAGTGCTGAAATTGACTTATCTCTTCCAACAAAAAGAGGAATTACCATACTTGGAAAGACCACTATGTCTCTCAGTGGAAGTAACGGTAAAGATATTTTAACGTCCATACAAACAATATGGATATTATATTTTATATTGCAATAGGTATTTATTACTTATTAAGGATATTAAGCCGCTGTGGTCTTGTTTGGCTTGGATTTATTGTCACCTTTAGTATGAACTAAGATTGGCTGTGACTGCCCTTTTGCTGCACCAGCATCAACAATAACCTCCTGAATATTATCTTGGCTCGGAAGATCGTACATTGTTTTTAATAAAATATTTTCTAATATTGATCTCAAACCTCTTGCACCAGTTTTTTTGTTAATTGCTTTTTGCGCTATTTCTTTTAAAGCGTTTTCTTTAAATATTAGTTTAGCACCATCTAATTTAAACAATTCTTGATATTGCTTTATTAAAGAATTTTTTGGTTCTTGTAATATTTTTATTAAAGATTTTTCATCTAAATCTTCAAGTGTTGCTATCATTGGAAGTCTTCCAATAAATTCTGGTATTAATCCGAATTTTAATAAATCTTCTGGCTCTAATCCTTTCATCCATTCACCAGTTTTCTTATCTTGTGTATTTTTTACATCTGCACCAAAACCAATTGAAGTACCTTTATCTCTTTGAGAAATTATTTTATCAAGACCTGCAAAAGCACCACCACAAATAAACAAAATATTTGTTGTATCTACTTGTAAAAATTCTTGTTGAGGGTGTTTTCTGCCTCCTTGAGGTGGAACACTTGCAACTGTTCCTTCCATTATTTTAAGAAGAGCTTGCTGTACACCTTCACCAGATACATCTCTTGTAATTGATGGATTTTCAGATTTTCTACTTATTTTGTCAACCTCATCAATATAAACTATTCCTCTTTGTGCTTTTTCAACATTGTAGTCAGATGCTTGTAGCAATTTTAAAATAATATTTTCAACATCTTCTCCAACATAACCTGCTTCTGTGAGAGTTGTTGCATCAGCCATTGTAAATGGAACGTCTAAAATTCTAGCAAGAGTTTGTGCAAGCAATGTTTTTCCACAACCTGTAGGACCCACTAAAAGTATATTAGATTTTGATAGCTCAACATTTTTACTTGTTTTGCTTTCATAATTTAATCTTTTGTAATGATTGTGTACTGCAACAGATAATACCTTCTTTGCATGAGCTTGACCGATTACATAATCATCTAATACTGAACAAATTTCCTTTGGAGATGGGAGACCATCTTGATGTTTTACAAAAGTATCTTTGCTCTCCTCTTTTATAATATCCATACATAGCTCAACACATTCATCGCAGATGAAAACAGTTGGACCAGCAATTAACTTTCTAACTTCATGTTGGCTTTTGCCACAGAAAGAACAGTAAAGAATATTTTTATTATTTGTT
The DNA here is from genome assembly GCA_902545555.1 of uncultured Pelagibacteraceae bacterium. Lineage (GTDB taxonomy): Bacteria > Pseudomonadota > Alphaproteobacteria > Pelagibacterales > Pelagibacteraceae > Pelagibacter. The sequence continues at coordinate 22,413 of CACCGK010000008.1, read as the reverse complement.
GTCATCTTAATTTTTATAACGAATCAATTTAATTACTTTATTATAGAAAACTCATACTAATCAAGTTTCGATTAATGAATAATCAATATATTGTATATTAAGATCTTTTTTCTACTACTTCGTCAATAAGACCAAAAGATTGTGCGACATCTGCTGTCATAAAATTATCTCTTTCAAGAGCAGACTTTATTTCGTCAACATTTTTTCCAGTATGCTTTGAATAAATTTCATTAAGCCTTTTCTTTAAAGACAAAACTTCATTAGCATGAATTTCAATATCAGTTGCCTGACCCTGAAAACCTGCAGATGGTTGATGAACCATTATTCTTGAATTTGGTAATGAAAATCTTTTTCCTTTTGTGCCAGCTGCAAGCAAAAAAGAACCCATGGAAGCTGCTTGGCCAATACATAAAGTAGAAATATCTGGCTTCACATATTGCATTGTATCATAGATACCAAGTCCTGCTGTTACTAAACCCCCTGGGCTATTAATGTATAAATAAATTTCTTTTTTTGGATCTTCAGCCTCTAAAAATAATAATTGAGCAGTTACTAATGATGCAACATTGTCATTAATTTGACCTGTTAAAAAAATAATTCTTTCTTTTAATAATCTTGAATAAATATCGTAAGCTCTTTCACCTTTACTTGATTGTTCAACAACCATTGGGATAAGACTGCTCATATGTTCTGATAATTTTGTTGTCATAAGTTGATTCGTACTACTTATACAACTTGAGATTACTTTTTGCTAACTTTTTTTGTCTTTTTGGTTGTTGGCTTCAATTTTTCCTTTTTAGCTACAGGTTTTTTTTCTTTCACAGTTGTTGTGGGTGATTTTTTCTTAGTTTCTTTTTTTACTTCTCCATGGCTATGATTATGATCATGCTTGTGAGCTTCTTTTAAAATCTTTTTGGCTTCTTCTTTTGAAACTTCTTTTTTATTTGCTTTACCTTTTTCTTTAATTAAATTTAAAATTTTTTCTTCATATACAGTTCCTCTTAAACTGGCTAATGCAGAAGGATTTTTTTGATAAAAATCCATAACCATTTTTTCTTGTCCTGGCATCATTCTGAGTTGTTTTTGCACTTCAACCTGAACTTCTTGTTCTGTTACTTTAATTTGATTTTTTTCACCAAACTCATTTAAAATTAATCCAGTTTTAATTCTTATTTTTGCTTTTTCCTCAAAGTTTTTTTTATTTTTCTTTTTTTCTTCTTCAGACATACCTTGTGAAAGAACTTTAACCTCTTCCTCAACTAAGTTTTCTGGAACTTCGTCTATTTTAATTTTCTCTATTTCTTTTAAAATTTGATTTTTAGATAATTGATCTAAAGAATTTTTATATTCATCGTTAATTTGTTTTGAAATTAATGTTTTTAAATCTTTTAAATCTTTTGCTCCTAAATTTTTTGCAAAATCATCATCAATTTTTACTTCTTCTGATTGCTTAACGCTTAAAATTTTACAATTGAATTTAGCTTTTTTATTTACTAATTCTTTTTCTGGAAAATTTTCTGGTAAAGTTGCCTCTACAATTTTTTCATCATCTTTCTTAACTCCAATTAATTGCTCATCAAATCCTTTTAAGAATAAATCTTTACCTAAAGTTAGCTGAGTGTTCTTTCCTTCACTTCCTTTAAAGTCCTCACCATCAACTGTTGCTTTATAATCTAAAGAGACTAAATCACCTTTTTTAGCTTTTGTATCAGCGCTTACTTCTTTAAAATTTGGTTGGTTTTTTGCTATTTCTTTTATTCTTTTATCAGTTTCATTCTCGTCAATTTTCACAGTGTATTCATCATATTTAATATTTTCTAAAGATTTAATTTCTACTTTTGGTAGCTCTGTTACTGATAAAACATACTCTAAATCTTTGTCTTCACCGTAAGTCTTTAAATCAAGTTTTGGTTGACCAGCTGGTTTAATCTTTTTTTCTTCTAGTGCTTTAGTTGATGTTTCTTTTAAAACTTTATCTAAAACTTCTCCAAAAACTGCTTTGCCAAATTGTCTTTTTAAAATTTCTTTTGGAACCTTACCTGGTCTAAATCCTTTAAGGTTTACACTACCTTTGATCTCTTCATATTTTTCATCCATATAAGAATTTATTGTTTCTTTATCGATGAAAATTTTAAGATCTTTATTTAAACCTTTTTTATTTTCTACTGTAACTTTCATAATATCTTAATGGTAGGGCGAAAAGGACTCGAACCTTCACATGTTGCCATATTGGTTCCTAAGACCAACGCGTCTACCAATTCCGCCATCGCCCCACAAATTACGAGGTTTTATATATTATTGAAACTATTTGTCCAATGACAATTGTTAAAAAATTATCTATTTATCTAATAAAATTTATACTAATTTATAAAAAATGATTATTTCACCTTGTATAAGTATTTGTAAAACTGATCCATCAACAGGCTATTGTTATGGTTGTGGAAGAAGTAATGAGGAAAAAAGACTTTGGAAACTAGAAGAAACAACTGATGATTGGAAAAAAGGAAATATAATTGAAATTGAAAAAAGGCTTACAGGTTGGCAGCTCGAGAGTTTTAAGGAATCTTATTCTTATAAAATCAAGAATGGCATGTCTCTTTTCAAAAAAAATTTAACCAAATAATAATATAACCTATGAGTAAAGTTAAAATTGTAAGTATTATCTATGCTATAGGGATAATTATTGGCGCTTTATTCTTTGATGTTTGGGATGCAGATACCACTCCTTTAAAAACATTGTCTGTTTTTGCTTGGACTGTAATATTTATTATAGCTTTATTTTTTGTTGATAAGAATGAAAAAAAATAAGTTTTTAATATTTTTTTTATCTTTTTTTTTTATATCCTTTAATTCTCACTCAGAAATAATTGTATTGAGCAAATGTGATCATAAAGAGGATGGTTTTTTAAAAAATGAATATATTTTAAATCTTAATGAACTAATTATGACACGTAATTACGTTTATGATGAAAAAACTTATCAAAAATATAAGATCACAGATTTAAGCGTTAAAAAGAAAAACTCCTATGTGAGAAATATTTATGAAGAACATGGAAAAATACTTACACTTAAACATGGGTATCCTCAGTTTTATACTCAAATTTTATTTGAAAAAGACAAACCAGAAATATTTGTTAAGGCTGTTTTGAACGATGTCGAAAGTTTATCTAAAATCTCCACTTGTAAAAAAATAGAAAAATTTGATCAAGAAAGTTAGTTTTTATTTTTTTTTTCTTCTTTGTTTTTGGTAATTAATTTTTTCTTGAATTCAAATCTGTTATTTGTAATATTTGAGCGATGTTTAGCGTATGCTTGTTTTTGTGCTTGTCTCATTGCTCTTTTAGATGACATGATAATTTAGTTTAATATTCAATTTCTAAAGTATCAATAACTTTTAAACTTTTATCCGATACAACAATCTCTCCAGATGATGGTGCGTAATTTAAAATTTCAGAAATCACTACATAATGTGTAACAAAAACTAAATTTTGATCTTTATCCCAAGTTCTAATAAATTTATCAAAATCAATAACTTGCTTTTTTTTATTGCTGGCAAATTTTGCACTAAAAAATGAGTTTAGAAAATTTTTAGTTTCATATTCTTTAAAGGCAATAGATGCTGTTTCTTTACATCGACACCATTCACTAGAATAAACTTTTCCAATTGAAATTTTATTTTTTTTAAAAAAATTACCAATTTTTTGTGATTGAACTCTACCACTATCACTTAAATTTCTTTGAGTTGTACAATCGTTAATATCAAAATTATCTGGATCGCCACCACCAGGGGCATAAGCATGTCTTATGAAAATTAATTTTCCACCCTTTTGCAATTCATCTATTAAAGTTTTTTTTGAATCTGCTTTAACTGAGGGATTAATACATATAAATATTATGACTAAATAATTTAAAATTTTCATTTATGAACATTAAAATAGATAGTTTAAATAAAACAATTCTTAAATGTAAAAAATGTCCAAGGCTTGTTGATTTTGTTAAAAAAATTTCAACAGAAAAAAGAAAACAAAATATAAACGAAACCTACTGGGGAAAACCAGTTACAGGTTTCGGTGCAAATGATGCAAAAATTTTAATAATTGGATTGGCCCCAGCAGCCCATGGGGGTACACGGACAGGAAGAGCTTTCACAGGTGATAAATCTGGAGATTTTTTATTTAAATGTTTATTTAAAGCTAAAATTTCAAACCAACCAAATTCAGAAAATCTAAATGATGGTCTTAAATTAAAATCAACATATATAACTAATATTTTAAAATGTGTTCCTCCAGGAGACAAACCTAAAATAGAAGAATTAAATAATTGTTCGAAATATTTTAATAGTGAGATTTATAATTTAAATAAATTAAAAACTATTATTGCATTAGGAAAAGTAGCATTTGATAATTGTGTTAAATTTTATAAAAAAAAATATAATTTTAATGAAAAGATAAAATTTATTCATGGAAAATCCTATTTACTACCTGGAAATATTAAACTAATTGCCTGTTATCACCCTAGCCCTAGAAATGTAAATACTAAACTTATATCTGAAAGAATGATTGTAGACTTATTTAAAAAAGCTAGAAAAATATCTATGAACTAGAAGTATAGGGTTGAAAATCTGATAAGATTTTTTCTGGAATTTTAACTGGCTTAAATTTTTCGTTAATAAATACTAGATGAATTTTAGCTTCTAAGATCAATTCCTCATCTTTAAATATTGATTGATTCATTAAAAAAGAAGTTTTTGAAATAGACTCAACAAAAGATTTAATTTGTAAATCATCTTCTAAGTATGCAGATTTTTTATATTCAATATTACATGATTTAACTATTATAAGAGCACCATAATCATTTTTTATTTTTGTATTGCTTAATCCAATAGTTGATAGGGCTTCAGTTCTAGCTCTTTCTAAATATTTTAAATAATTAGCATAGTACACGACTCCACCAGCGTCTGTGTCCTCATAATACACTTTAACATTATGAGTAAAGCTTTTTTGCATAAATTAATAATATCAAAAAAAAATAAAAATATAATCTATATATTAATTAATCTTCTGAAAAATATATATTCTGAAAATAAGAAATTGACTTCATTTTAGAATTATCAGTATCAGCCATTATAGCTAAGCCATCTAATTCATTCACATCTAAATCATGAAATTTTTTAAAATCTTCTTTAACATTGGCTTTTACTGTTACCCATTCATTTAGATTGTCTTTAGTAGTTGCTAATACATTGTCTATAGATTTTTTTGTATAAGGACTTGGCCAACTCTGGCCAACTTCACTATTGCTTGAAAAAACGTAATTAATTGCTCTATTTGAAAGTGGTGTTGCTCCTGTTTTTTTTACTGCAAAGACTCTAGCTGCAAAATCGTGACCTTTTTTTGAATTCTCATTAATGCCTTTCAAATCCTTCTCAATTTTCCAGGTAATATTAATAAAAGGTGTTTTATTTAAATCGATTTTAACCTGTTTTCCAAGGCCAGAAGCAGCGTTATCAGCTACTGCTTTTAAAAAATTACCATTATCATTTGATCCAACAGTATAAAATGTTTTGTTATCTGCTCCTCTCACCTTACGAACATCGAGTTCTGAAAGCTCTTGCTCTGTAAATTTAAAAATATTCATATTTTCAGCCAATGCAGAGTTAAGAAAAATTAATGATGTAATAAAAATATAAAAAAATTTAAACATGCTCTTCTTATAGATAAATTATTTATAAATTCAATATTCAGTCACAATTTAAACATTCTAAATTCAAGATTGATTGCTAAATGAATAATATGAAAATAATTTCTGTGTTTATACTTCTTATCTATTGGTCAATAATGATCACAGCGCCTGTTATGGGTAAAAATTCTATAAAAAACCAAAAGAAAGATCTTAAAATATTTTCAAGTTTTTAAGACTAGTAGGTGGATCTACCACCACTTATATCGAATACTGCAGCTGTGGAAAAAGTATTCTCTTGTGAAGAAAGCCAACAAACTAATGAAGTGAACTCATGTATTTCAAGAAATCTTCCTCTTGGGACCTTAGATAGCATTCTTTGCACGTGCTCTTTGCTCATTTGATCTAAAATTCTAGTTTTAGCACCTGCTGGGGTCACAGCATTTACTGCTATGTCTTTGTCAGCCAATTCTTTACCTAAAGCTTTAGTTAATCCAATTGCACCAGCTTTTCCGGAGCTATACGCACTTGCATTTGCATTACCATCTTTACCTGCAACGGAAGCAACATTAACGATTCTTCCATAGTTATTTTTAATCATATTTGGGACAATTGCTCGACAGCAGTTGAAGGTACCCATTAAATTTATCTGGACTATTTTATTCCACATATCGACATCATACTCCCATAAAGGACCTGTGGGGCCAGTAATCCCAGCATTATTGATTAAAATATCTATATTTGATTTTGAGGTTATGTCTGTAACGTTTTTCTCTACATCTTGATAATTTGATATATCAACGACACTGTAAAATAAGTTAGGGTTTTTTACATCATCAACTGCTGATTTAAGAAGCTTTTCATCGATATCCCATATATAAACTTTAGCACCAGATTCTAAAAATCTTTTTGCAACATCTAAACCAAAACCTTGGGCTCCACCAGTAACTACTGCTGTTCTATTTTTAAAATCAAATGTGTGCATTAAAATTATTTTTTTGCTAACAAGTAGTATGTCATCCAAGCAACAAATGCACCTATTATCCAAGCATAAGATTGTAAAAACATTAAATTAGTATTCCAAATTGTTGACGCTGAAAAAATAAATCCTAATATTAAAGAATAAACACCTTTTATATGCCAACCACCTGAATAATAATAAGCACTCTCTTTGTCTATAGAATATAGATCTTTATTACTTAATTCTTTATTTTTAATTAAGTAATAATCAGCTACCATCACTCCAAATAAAGGACCAAAGAAAGCACCAAAAGTATCAAGAAATGATAAAATTCCTATTTGGCTCAATATAGTCAGCCAAAAGATTGCGATCAACAAACCAAAAAAAGCAATTAAATAACTAGCGCTTTTTAAGCTTAATATTGAAGGGGCAAAATTTATAAGAGAATATTGAGATGGGATGAAATTGGCAACTAAATTTGTAGAAGCTGAAGCAATAACGATAAAAAATAGAACAACTATTGTTATTTGTATATTATCAAACTTTCCTATTATATCTGTAGGATTGGTAAAAATTCTTTCCATATCCGAAAATTTTTGATTAAGAAAAACATCAGAACCTATAACTATGAATACTGAAAAAAAAGAAAAAATAATTAAATTCAAAATTAAACTTAAGTTGCCTTTTTTTAATTCTTGTTCATTTTTTACATATCTTGAAAAATCACCAAAACTAATAATTAAAATTGAAAAATAAGCAAATATTGTTCCAGCGACTGTAATTAAAGGAGCTAAATTATTTATATCTAAAAAATTATTAAGATTAAAAATATTTAAAAAAGCTTCGGTAGTTATTTTTACATCACTTAATAAAACAACAAAGAAAAAAATAAGCATACCAGCATAGACTGTCATTGCTGAAAAATTAATTATTTTTTTATTATACTGCATCCCTACAGTAAAAAACAAAGTCTGAAGAACAATTGTTATTACTATTGAAAACCAGTCAATAATATTTAAACCAAAATAGAAGATAATGAAAATTTCTTGCTCCAAGAGGGAGTTATCAATTGAAAAAATTGCTATCCTTATTAAGTAAACTATTATTTTAGATAAAAAATAAGTTTGGATACCAAATAAAAAAATTCCTACTAAACTTCTAATTAATCCAAATAATTTAGCACCATTAAATCCTAAAGATGATCTTAACAATACTGCAAATGGTAAACCAAATTTTTGGGAAGGTTTTCCGATAATATTTGAAAATAAATAAACAAAAAAAGATCCTAATATGATACCAAAAAAAACGACAAAAATATTTAGACTATACATTAAGTATAAAGAGGATATTAACGAAAAACCAATTACACTCTGTACATTCGCTCCCCAAAAACAAAATAGATCTTTCCAATTCCAAGTTTTATAATTTGGATTAACTGTGACTAAGTCCCAATTAGAAAGAGAATATTTTACTTTTGGCTGATTCACTAAATTTATTTTAAACTAATAAATTCTACTGTCCATACAAGAGACTTGGTAACCATAAGGCAATTTTAGGGAATATGATTATTAAAACTAAACCTATAATCTGTAGAACCATAAATTGCATCATCCCATAGTAAATATCTTTCAAATCCCATTCTGGAACTACACCTTTTAAAAAATATGCTGAGAGCGCTACAGGTGGGGATAGCCAGGCGGTCTGAAGATTGACAGCAACCAGAATTGCAAACCAAGTTAAATTAAATCCTAACGCTTCTACTAGTGGCAAAATAATTGGAACAATAATCATAACTATTGGTACCCACTCTAATGGCCAACCCAGTAAAAATATCATGACCATAATCATTCCTAAGATCAGATATTTATTCATTTCTAAACCTAATAAAAATTCTGTTAATAAAGTTGGTGTTCCCAATCGAGCAAATACTGCTCCAAAAAAATTTGAGGCAGCAACTAAAACCATAATCAAAGCTGTGATTTCTAAAGTTTTAACTAAAGCTTCTTGAAGTTTTGATAAAGTTAATTTTTTATATGCTAATGAAAGTAGCAATGCGCCCATTGCTCCACACCCAGCAGCCTCTGTCGGTGTAGCAAAACCAAATAAGATACTTCCTAATGCTGCAAAAACTAATGCTGCGGGTGGAACTAGACCTAAAAAAAACTCAATCCAGACTTCTTTCATACTAGCTGCACGCATTTCCTCAGGAAGCACAGGACCAAGTTTTGGATTAATCATACATCTAATCGTTGTGTATCCTGCGTATAAACTTGCAAGAAGTATTCCAGGAATAATTGCTGCAGCAAACAAATCAATAACTGGAATTTCCATTATCGGTCCCATTACCACAAGCATGATACTGGGTGGAATTAAAATTCCCAAAGTTCCACCAGCTGTTATGGTACCTGCAGCAAGTTTTACATCATAATTTGATCTGTTCATTGATTTTGCAGCCATAATTCCCAAGATAGTAACTGAGGCACCAACTATTCCTGTTGCAGCTGCAAAAATAACCGAAACAAACAATACGGCGTAATATAATGAGCCCTTCACCCTAGCTAACATCATCTGGAAGGCTGAGAATAACCTTTCCATTAAACCTGCTTGTTCCATCATAATTCCCATAAACACGAAGAGTGGAACGGCGGCGAGTGTTTGTTCAGTCATTACCATCGAAAATTGAAGTGTCATTAAATAAAAGACTAATTTTCCAAATCCTAAATAACCAAATACAAAACCTAAAAAAATTAAAGTGAAAGAAATTGGAAATCCAACAAAAATTGCAAAAAGCATTACTCCAACTAAAATAAAACCTAAAATAGCTGGATCAATTAATTCTGCTATCATTTATCCTCTCCTGGCCACTTACCCTTTTTAGCTGCCCAGTAGCTTTTAAGTAATTCTGAAAATCCTTGGATAAGTAAAAATATAATTCCAATTAATAAACATGTTTTGATTGGCCACATATATGGCATCCAGGTAGTATCCATTCCTCTTTCACCTCTTTGGATAGACTCTACAACAAATCCAAACGTCATATAAAAAAATACTATTAGACCTGGGAAATAAAATAAAAGATACAACCAAAAATCGATTAATCCTTGGTTTTTAATTTTAAAATTTCTGTATAAAAAATCTGCTCTAATATGAACTCCTCTTGAAAGTGCATAACCTGCACCCAGCATAAAAAGAGCTCCATATAAAAATCTGCTTATATCATAAGCCCATATAGTTGGTGCTAAAAATAATTTTCTTGCTAGTACCTCATAGGTCATAGCAAAAATAAGTGGCATTAATATCCAACAAACCACACTACCAATCCACTTACTAAATTTATCTATGTTAATTATGGACTTTGCCATCCAAGTTGGCATATCCTCTGGCATTTTTCCTGAACCACCTCGCCTTTCGGCAATCATTTCGTCTGAAATATCTAATTTACTTGGTTCGTCTGCCATAGAAATTTTTATTAAAAAAAATTAGAGCGGACTAATAAGTCCGCTCTAATATTCTAATTATTTAATGATTACTTTAATGTCGCTGCGTGAGCCATTCCTAGCTTCGCATTTGACATTTGAGCACCACTCCAGAAAGGAACTGCTTTATCAGCAAATACTTTCATAGAGTCATAAACTTCTTTGAAAAATGCATTTTTTTCAGCATTTTTGTTCAAAGTTGCTTTAGCAGCTGCCATATACTCGGTGAAGTAGTCAGATGGAGTATCTTCTAAAATCACTCCATGTTTTGTTGTAAGTTCTTGTAAAGCTTCACCATTTGATAAAATTCTATAACTTAAAGATTTTATCAAAGACGCATCCGCAGCAACTTCAAGAGACTTCTTCTCATGTGCAGTCATAGCATCATATGTTTTTCCAGTAATATAAAAATCAGCATTTACTACCACTTGGTGTAAACCTTGTAAGTAATAGTGCTTTAAAACTTTTTGGAAACCAAATGTTAAGTCTGGTTTTGGACAACACCATTCAGCAGCATCAATAGTTCCTGCTTCTAAAGCTGGCAGAATATCTCCACCTCCCATTGCAACAGATGCTATACCAATATCTTTATAAGTTTGTCCCGGAATACCTGGAGGTGTTCTGAATTTATACTTTCTAAAGTCAGCCATATCTTTAATTGGTTTTGGAAACCAACCTAAAGCTTCCGGTCCAACAGGTTGAAGCATAAATCCTTTAATGTCTCTGTTCATCTCTTTCCATAATTGATCATAAAGCGCTTTTCCACCACCATATTGGAACCAAGATAAAAACGCTAAATTATCTATACCTATTCCACCACCAGCTACTGGAGAACCAAATAGCATTGCAGCAGGGTGTTCACCTGACCAATAGTGAGTCCATGCAAATCCGCAGTCAATCAAACCTTTGTCAACAGCATCTAGAGTCTCTTTAACTCCAACAACTGCTCCTGCAGGTAAGATTTCGAATTTTAAAGATCCACCAGTTAATTCAGTTACTGTATCAGTAAAGTCCTTTAACATCTTAACTTCATCAGCTTTAGTGTTAAGAACTGTCTGACATTTTAGTGTTTTTGCAGCATTAGCATTTGAAATAAATCCAAATACCATCGCAACTGCAAATAACATTGAAATGATTTTTTTCATATCGTTTTTCCCTCTCTATATTTTTAAAAATTAAAGCTTGTCAAAGAATGAAATCTAAAACAAGTGTTATTATTGGATTATTCTAATAATTTTGTGTACAGAAATATTACAAATAAAAAAAATTTAATTTATAAGAGTTCTAATTAATGGATAATTTTGATTATATTATTATTGGTGCTGGTTCAGCTGGATGTGTTCTTGCAAATAGATTGTCTGAAAATCCTAAAAATAAAGTACTTTTAATTGAGGCTGGAGGCAAGGATAATTATCCATGGATACATATTCCAGTTGGTTACTTTAAAACGATGCACAATCCAAAAGTTGATTGGTGTTTTAAAACTGAGCCTGATGAAACAATGAATAATAGGTCAATAAGATATCCAAGAGGAAAAACTTTGGGTGGAAGCTCTTCAATAAATGGTCTTTTGTGGATTAGAGGACAAAGAGAAGATTATAATATTTGGCGACAATTAGGAAATACTGGTTGGGGCTGGGATGATGTTTTGCCTTATTTTTTAAAATCTGAAAATAACGAATTAGGTAAAAGTAAATTTCACAACGATAATGGCCCAATTACTGTAGCAAATAAAAAAATAAATTTAAAACTGCTTGATGAATTTCAAAATGCTGCTGAAGAATATGGAATTCCAAAAACAGTCGATTTTAACACTGGTGATAATTTTGGTGTAGGTTTTTTTCAGTTTACAACAAGCTTCAATAAACGGGGATTAAAATTAAGATGTAGTGCTGCTAAAGGATATTTAAATCCTGCAAAAAAAAGACCAAATTTAAAAATTGTGGTAAATGCACATGTCCAAAAAATTAATTTTGAAGGAAAAAAAGTAATTGGCACAAGTTATTATCAAGGTGAAAATTTAATTACTGTTAAAGCAAATAAAGAAGTAATTTTATCTGCTGGATCTATTGGGTCTCCGCATTTATTACAAGTATCTGGTATTGGTAATAAAGAAAAACTTAAAAAATTTGGCATAGATATTATTCATGAATCGAATGGAGTGGGTTTAAATTTACAGGATCATTTAATGTTTAGGCCTGTATATAAAGTAAAAAATTTAAAATCGTTAAATAGAAAAGTAGAAAGTTTATTTGGTAGGTTTTTAATGGGACTTGAATATGTTTTAAATCAAAGTGGTCCAGTAACAATGGGTGCAAGTCAAGTTTGCGGATTTGTAAAAAGTGATCCTTCAAAAGCCACTCCGAATTTACAATTTCATGTATCACCTGTTAGTACAGATATTTTAGGAGTTACTCCAATGCATGATTTCGAGGGAATTACTCCTACTGTAGCGAATGTAAGACCGACTAGTAGAGGAGAAATCAATATTGTTAGTGGTGACAGCAGAGTATATCCAAAAATAAAGATGAATTATTTATCAACAGATGATGATAGAAGAGTTGCGGCTCAGGGACTAAAAATTGTAAGAAAAATTATGTTAGAAACAGAAACATTTAAAAAATATGAGCCAGAGGAATATAGACCTGGATCTCATATTACTGATGATGAAGAATTGGTTAGAGAAGGATCAAATTTCACCCAAACAATTTTTCATCCTGTTGGAACATGTAAAATGGGTCAAGATGAAATGTCAGTAGTTGACGAGAAGCTTAAAGTTAGAGGTGTAAGCAATTTAAGAGTTGTTGATGCTTCTATAATGCCTAACATCACTTCAGGAAATACCAACGCTCCAACAATAATGATTGCGGAAAAAGCTTCTGACATGATATTAAACAATTGATGTTTGCAGAATTTTTTACGCCTGAACAAATAGCAATCTTAACTCAAATAATTTTTATTGATTTAGTTTTAGCTGGAGACAATGCAATTATAATTGGAATGGTTGCATCTAAATTTCCAGTCGAACAAAGAAAAAAAGTTATATTCTGGGGAATTGGTGGTGCTGTAATTTTAAGAATTATATTAACTTTGCTTACAGCTTATCTGCTACAAATCACTGGTTTAAGATTAATTGGAGGATTGTTATTACTTTATATTGTTTACAAACTTTACGTAGATGTAATCAAAGGTTCCGAAACAGAAGAAAATGTTAAAGTAGACAATTCCAGTTTTTTAAAGGCTATTTGGACAGTTTTACTGGCAGATTTTACAATGAGTTTAGATAATGTTTTAGGTGTTGCTGGTGCAGCAGGTGATCATTATGGGCTACTTGTATTTGGATTAGTGTTATCAATCGTTTTAATGGCGACTGCTGCATCATTAATATCTGGATGGATTAAAAAATATAAATGGATCGCTTGGGTTGGATTATTAGCAATATTAATAGTAGCTCTAGAGTTGATTTACACAGATATTAAAATAATATTCTTTTAATGTATCTTCAAAAAATAAATCTTAAAAATAAATATGCATTAGTTACTGGTGCAGGTAAAGGATTGGGAAGAGCATGTTCAATTGCATTAGCTGAGGCAGGAGCAACGGTTATAGCTTTAAGCAGAACTCCTTCAGATTTAAATAAATTAGAAAAGGATATCAAAAAAGTTAAAGGTAAAATTGTTAAGGTTTCATGCGATGTAATGAACTATGAAGATTTAAAACAAAAATTAGATAATATTAAAATAATTGATGTATTAGTAAATAATGCTGGAACTAACATTCCAGAACCCTTTGAAAAAATTAAACAAAAAAGCATGAACTATCTGGTAGATTTAAATCTAAAGGCAGCATTTAACGTAGCGCAGCTTGTTGTTAAAAAAATGCTCAAAAACAAAAAAAGACCTGGTTCAATTATAAATATGTCATCTCAACTTGGTCATGTGGGTATGAGTGGTAGAAACGTATACAATATGACAAAATTTGGAATTGAAGGATTAACAAAGGGAATGGGTGTTGAGTTGGCTAAAAAAAATATCAGAGTTAATACAGTAGCACCTACTTTTGTTGAAACACCTATGGTTAAAAAATTTTTTAAAAACAAAAAATTTAAAAAATTAGCCCTTGGAAATATCCCAATTGGAAAAGCAGCTACTGAAAGTGATGTTGCTACAACAATATGCTTTTTGGCATCATCAGCATCTTCAATGATAACTGGAACATCAATAATTATAGATGGTGGATGGACTGCTCAATAATTTATAGACTTTTTTTTGTTTTTTTAATTTTTATATCACCAGTAAAAGCCATTGAATTCAAAGGTAAATTTCTACAAGGTCATTTTATATTAGGTAAAACTGAGCCTGATGCTAAAATTTTGGTTGGAAAAAAAGAAGTTAAAGTATCAAAAGATGGTTTTTTTGTTTTTGGTATAGATCGAGATCAAAAATACGACCTAACTTTTACAAAAATTATTAATGAAAAAAAATCAATAACTACAAAAAAAGTTTTAAAGCGAAAATACAATATACAAAGAATAGACGGTTTGGCAGAAAGTAAAGTCACTCCACCCGAGTCTGTTTATAAAAGAATTAAAACAGAAAATAATGCAATTGGAGAAGCAAGAGCAATTAATTCGGATCTACAATTTTTTAAAGAAAAATTTATCATGCCAGTTGAGGGAATTATTAGTGGTGTTTATGGTAGTCAAAGAATTTTAAATGGTAAACCAAAATGGCCTCACTATGGAATTGATATTGCGGCTAAACAAGGAACGATGATTAAATCATCTGGTTCGGGTGTTGTTACTATGGCTGAAGATGATTTATATTATACTGGTGGAACAGTTATAATGGATCATGGTCATGGAATATCAACAATATATTCTCATTTAGAAAATGTTTTGGTCTCGGTTGGTGATCAAATTAATCAGGGAGATATAATAGGAACTGTAGGTTCAACTGGAAGATCAACTGGACCTCACTTAGACTTTAGAATTAATTGGTTTCAAACACGGTTAGATCCGATGTCTGTATTAAAATAACAAATCATTCAAAAGATATTTTTTCAAAAATTTCTTCCGAAACAAGTTTATTACCTTTCTTATTCCAATGGTTATCATTTATATAAAAAAGATTTTTATATTTTTCAAATTTATCTTCATATTTACTGTCATATTTGTTTATATAATAAAAATTAACATTATTTTGTTCTAATTTTTTAAATTCAGTTAAAATAAAATTTAAGACTTTTTGATTAGGTTTTTTTAAAATTAAATTCGGTTCTTTAGCGTATAAAATTGTTACTTTTATGTTTTTTTTTTGAAGTTATCTCTATAGTTCTTTTTAGAAAATTTATAGATTTTAATATGGCGGTTTCTCCCCACTCGTTAAAAATTTTATCATCATAAAAATATTGAAAATCTTTATTTTTTAAAAAATTCATATTTAATATTTCTTCATTGGAAATTTTATTTTTTTCAATTTTATCTAAATTTTGTTGGTCATTAAAAAATGTTGATTTAATTAAAATTGGTATTTTTTTTATAGGAGTTACTCTTGAGATAAATTGATATAATAAAGTCTGAGATTTATAAAAGTTAATTAACTTAATCAAATATTTATTTGTTGGATCTTCATGTATCACTATATAATTTTTATCTACATCAATATATCTAAAATAATCATCATGAAAATCTCCACCTGACACCATTATAATAATATCGGTAATAGGAATACTTTCTCTCTCTAAAAGATGATAAATTTTAGATAAATATATTGCTGGAGAATATGATTGTACTGCGGCATTTAAAATTTCAATATCTTCATTATTTTTTTTTATCTTTTCAGATATTAAGCCTACATAACTATCTTCAAATTTCAAACCTACACCTTCCGTAAAAGAGTCTCCTATAAATAAAATATTTTTTTTTTTAAAAGTCACATCTCTAATTTCACTATCTTTAAAGCCTAAGTTGTTTGTGTTAATAATTGTTTTGTTGTATCCCCATTGATCAACAAATGATGCATTCGGTCGAAAATCGTGATGATAATAAAATGATTTTATTCTATGAGCTCTATTATTGTATATTTTAGTTTTTATATCATTCGGTAGTAAACTAAAAAAAACTATATCAAATATTAAATATACTAAAATTATAAAACTTATTTTTGTTATTATGTTTTTAAATCTGTACATAAATTAAATATCTGCCCTAGCTCGTAAACTTTCATAAATTAATCTAATCTTAATTCCTAAATTTAATAAATAATCAGAAGGTAATCTAGTGGGTTTATCTAGGGTTTCAATTAAGCCTATCTGCTCAGAGTTTTGGTTGCTTGCTTTAATTGCTATCTGCTCTCCAAATAAAGTGCCTACACCAATGCCTGAACCATTATAACAGCCTGCAACAAAAACATTCTTATCAATTTTTTCAAATATTTGACTACTATTTCTTGATCTTGAAACTACTCCAGACCATGATGACTCGATTAAATCCTTTGGCAATTGGGGAAATCTTTTTTCAATACCAAGTTTGTGTTTCAATACTCTTGTTTTCAACTCTGAATTCGACATCCCTTTATAATTGTAAAACTCCACAGTATTTCTTATTAAAATTCTTTTAGATTTAGTCATTCTTATTGTTGCACCCATAGGTCTAACTGGTAATACACCCCACTCTTTAGGAGAACCAATAAGTTTAAATTCCTTATCGGTTAATTTTCTAGTCATACTTGCTGTTAAAGTTAATGGAAAATTATAATGTTTTTTAATACCCAAAGATTTTAAAAATCCATTTGTTGCAAATATAATATTTTTTGTTTTGATTGAACCGTTATTAAACTTACAAATATAAAAATCTTTAATTTTTATCCATCTAATTAGACATGTATTTTCATAAAGCTTTACATTGTTAGGTAAAGCAGAAATCATTGCTCTAACTAGTTTTGCTGGGTGTAACAAAATACCTCCTTTAGTATATAGAGCAATTTTATAAAAAGAAGTTCCTATTTTTTTTGATAATTCATTTTGGAATAATAAATTATTTTCATATCCTAATTTTGTTAAAATTTTAGAAAAATTTATTAATTTATATTCATCCTCTAATTTTGTTGATGCAAAATATTTTCCACATTCATTCCACTCGCATTCAACTTGATAATCTTTGATAAATTTTTTAATAACTTCTATACCTAGTTTGTAAATTGATGTTTTTTTTTTTATAGCTGGATAATTCTTTATTTGAGTTGAAACCATCATTCAAAGTTGTATCTACTAAATACCCTGAATTTCGACCGCTAGCTCCTTCTCCGGCAAGCTGTGCATCTATAATTATAATATTTTTAGTTGGGTGAAGTTGGGCTAAAACTCTAGCTGCAGATAGTCCTGTATATCCTGCTCCAACGACTAACCAGTCACATTCGTCTTTATCTTCAAGATAATTTATTTTTGTACGTGGTACTAAATCATTAATCCAGCTACAAGAATTATCATTTAAAATATTCATAGAATAATTTTTTTATATAACTATAAGCTGTATAATATGAAAAAAACAATCCTAGTAATATTTTCACTATTAATTGCTGACTTTATTTCTTCAAATCTAATATTTAAGAAAATGGGATTTTGGCATTATGATAAATTAGTTGATCACTATTGGAGAATTCCATCGAATATTTATCACCATGATTTGAAAGCAAATATTAACGTTATTGAGCCTTGGGGTTTTAATTTAAAAAAAAAATTGATAACAAATTCATTAGGATTTAGAGATTTTACCAACAAAAAAGTTTCAAAATTTTCAAGTAAAAAGAGACTTTTATTAATTGGTGACTCTGCAATAGAAGGTGCAGGATATGACTATGAATTTACAATTGGTGGATTGCTTCACAAACATTTAGAAAAAGATTATGAAGTTCTTAATAGTGCTGTTGGTTCTTACTCACCTGGTATTTATTTAAAAAAAATTGAACATTTTATTAATGAGGGATACGTATTTGATAAAGCAATAATTTTTCTTGACCCTTCAGATGTAATTGACGAGCTATTTATACAATATGATAAGAACAATAATATAATAGTTGAAAATAAAAAAAATGTGGACGATAAAATTGGAGACTATTTAGTTCATAATTTTTTAACATTTAGAACTCTTTTAAGGTTTTCAGATAGTACAGAAAATTTAAAGAATTTTCTTAAACTAAAATATAAAGCATCAAAGAAATATAATAAAAGTTTTTTTAAAACTACAACTGAAGATACACTTTTTTATAGAATGACACATGTAGATAGGTCAGCGTGGACTTTTGATGATTTATTATTCAAAAATTATCAAGAGGGTTTGGAAAAGTCTGAAAAAAACCTAAATAAATTAATTAATTTATTAAAAAATAATTTTATTGATATTCATTTTGTTTTGTATCCTCATCCTTCACAAATTTTTTATGAAGATAAATTTCATAAACCATATTGGATAAGTTGGGCAAGAAAAAATAATTTAAAATTAATAAATTTATACGAAAATTTTAATTCTCCAGACAATAGAGAATTAATATTAGATACATTTATATTTGGTGATCTACATTGGAATAAGGCCGGAACCAAAATTGTTTTTGAAAATTTAATCAAAAACATTAATTTTTAGTTTAGTTTAATAAATGTTTTAAAATATTTTCTCTATTGTGACTTTCACTAAATTTCCATAACTGAGAGTCTAGATAAAAATGAAGCATTTGACCTGTTATAGGTATAAAAATTAAATTTCTTAAAAATTCAGATTCATTTTTTCCAAAAATTGACAATATAGACATTACCAGAGAGTAAAAAATTAAAATTACTATGAATCTTTTAAAATAATTATTATTTTTATTAATGCTTGTCTCAGATCTTTTTTTAATAACCTTACTTGTTAAAAAAAGGTACTGTGAGTAATGCATCGTTACTCCCATAATTATTGCATGAACTGGATTACTTACAAAACATACAGGAAAAAATATTAATACACCTGCGATCATAGTTAAAAAGTTTTCGGAAAACCCAAATTTACGAAATTGAAAAATAAAAATTAAAATTAAAATAGATATTACAAGAATATTAAGTATCAATAAATGTTCTGAAGTAATTAATGGAATATAAAATCTAAAAAAAGCAATTGTAAAAAATATAATGTTAAAAATATATATGAGATTTGCATAATTTCTTTTTTCAGTCAAATTTTTTGTATATAGATTCATTACACCATAACTTTGTCTAGTAACATGGTAAACATTAGCAGCAAAAAATATTAGTAAAAATAAATTTTGAAAATAAAAGAAGCCAATAATACAAAAAATGATTAAAAATATAGGAAATAAAATTAAATAAATTTTATTTTCATTAATATAATTATAATTAACTTTATTAATAAAAAATGGCCAAGTTGCACCAAAATGCGTTTCGGCCAACAATAAAATTGTTATAAAAATTAATTGAGTTTCAAAACTTGGAAAACCGAATAAAATAAATCCATATATTATTGGAAAAAATATTGGAAATTTTACAAAAAAAACTTCTTTTTTTAAAAAAATACTCATTAATCAAGCTCAAATTTATCAGTATAATTTGTTTTTAAATTATTATCTTGTTTTAGTTTTTGAAGATATGTGTTGCCTATCACAAGGGTATCAAGGTCTGTTCCCATAAAACATCTGAAAGCATCCTCTGGAGAATTTACAATTGGCTCACCCCTAATATTAAACGAGGTATTTACCAATACTGGGCAATTTGTCTTTTCTTTAAATTTTGATAATAGATCGTGGTACATTTTATTACTTTCTCTTGTTACTGTTTGGATCCTTGCTGAATAATCAACATGCGTCACAGCAGGAATTTCAGATTTTTTAATATTTAACAGGTCAATGCCAAAAAGTTTTTTTTGATCATCACTCATCTGAATTGTTTTATCTTTTTTTACTTTTGCTACAAAAAGCATGTAAGGACTATCATTATATAATTCAAACCAATCACTTACATCTTCTCTCATTATTGATGGTGCAAAAGGCCTAAAACTTTCTCTAAATTTTACCTTTAAATTTAAGTTTTTTTGCATAGTTTCTGATCTAGGATCTCCAATTATTGATCTATTTCCTAATGCTCGAGGTCCAAATTCCATTCTGCCTTGAAACCATCCTATTGCTTTTCCACTTGTAAGATCCTCAACAGTTTTATTTATTAATTCATTTTCGCTATAAGTGTCGTAAACTGCACCAATTTCGTCAAGTTTTGATTTAATTTCTTCGTTAGAAAATTCATTTCCAAGATAAGATCCTTTCATATTATCTTGGTTAATTTCTTCTCTGGATTGATTTAAATCTAAGTACCAATAAGCCAAAGCAGCACCTAATGATCCACCAGCGTCTCCAGCAGCAGGTTGAACCCAAATATTATCAAAAATTTTTTCTTCAAGAATTTTTCCATTTGCTACACAATTTAAAGCAACACCTCCCGCAAGACATAGATTTTTAATTCCAAATTCTTGACGTAAAGATTTTGCAAGCATAATCATAATTTTTTCTGTTACAACTTGAATTGAGGCTGCAATATCCATATGAAATTGTGTAATTTTTTCTTTTTCAGGTTTTCTTGGTTTTGAACCAAATAAAGAATTAAATTTTTCATTTGTCATGGTTAAACCAGTGCAATAATTAAAGTATTTCTGATCTAACATAAATGTACCATCATCTTTTAAATCAATTAAATTATTCAATATTTTATCAACATACTTTGGTTCACCGTAAGGTGCTAAACCCATTAATTTATATTCACCACTATTTACTTTGAAACCGGTGTAATAAGTAAATGCAGAATATAATAATCCTAAGGAATGAGGAAAATGAAGCTCTTTTTTTATTTCGATTTTATTATCTTTACATAAAGCTACTGTTGTAGTTGCCCATTCGCCTACTCCATCAGCAGTCAACACGATTGCCTCATCAAATGGTGAAGGATAAAAAGCGCTAGCAGCATGACTTAAATGATGCTCAGAAAATAAGATTTTTTTTTCATCATTAAATTTTTCATCATGTTTTTTTAAACAATCGATAATTAATTTTTTCTGAAAAAGTTTTTCTCTCAACCAAATAGGCATTGCCCTTGAAAACGATTGAAATCCTTTTGGAGCAAAAGCTACATAAGTTTCAAGTAATCTTTCAAACTTTAAAAAAGGTTTTTCGTAAAAAACAATATGGTCTACATCAGATAATTTAATATTAGAAAAATTTAATACAAAATTTACAGCATTAAATGGATAACTTGAATCATGTTTTTTTCGAGTAAATCTTTCCTCTTGAGCTGCAGAGATAATTTTTCCATCTTTAACAAGACAAGCAGCACTGTCATGATAAAACGCTGAAATACCTAAAATGTAGGTCATAATTAAAATATAGTGTAAATAAATGGAGCTACAGCAGTTCCTTGGGTAATTACAAATAAACCACCAAAAATTAAAAGAAATAATAAAATTGGAATTAACCAAAATTTTTTTCTAGCTGCTATAAATTTAAAAATTTCCTTTAAAAAGTTCATAAATATTAATTATAACAATTTATTTCTTTATCAAGATCATTCTTTTTTTCCCAATAACACAAACAAACCACCATCTGAACCAAAAGAGTTAAAAATCATCATAAATTGATTAAATATTCTAGAAAAAAAAGTTCCCTGGGATTTTTTTTCAAAAATATTTTTGTAATCATAATCAAAATCAGAGGAAGGAATTGAGCTTACAAATTTAATATTATTTTTTTTAAACCAATTTAAAACTTCATCTAAAGAGTGTAAACTCTCAATCGGATGAATATATTGATCTCTTATCCATGCTTTTTTTTCATCCTCATCAAATTTTAGATTTCTTAAAGTTGGATCGATAATTTTTAGTGCTCTCACTCCAAATAATTTAAAAATATATCTTCTAAATATAGTTCTGAATCTTCCAATTTTATTATATAAACCAATTAAAACATAACCATTTTTTTTTAAAGATTTAGCTAAAATTTTAAATGCGCCATATGGATCTTTAGTATGGTGTAATACTCCATTACACCAAATAAAATCAAAAAAATCATCTTGCAAAACATCATCAAAAACATCAGCGTTCACAAAATTGATATTATTGATTTTATTTTTATCAGCAAATTTTTTTGCTAACTTTAAAGAGTCAATCGTTGGATCTAAACCAATTATATTATTATTAGTTCCAATTGAAAAATAAATTGATAGTTGACCCGTACCACATCCAAGCTCTAATACATTTTTTTTGTGTCCAAT
>CACCGK010000007.1 GCA_902545555.1 uncultured Pelagibacteraceae bacterium | reverse complement strand
ATTGGACCAGAAATTAAAGTTGGAGCATTCGACATTTCATTTACAAACGCAAGTTTGTTTATGATTTTAAGTACTGTATCTATTTTGTTAATCTTTAATTTAGGATCAAAAAAAAATTCAATACTACCTAACAAAATTCAATTATTAGCAGAACTTAGCTATACCTTTGTATCCAAAATGATTAGCGATACAGCTGGATCAAAAGCTAAACCATATTTCGCATTTATATTTTCTCTATTTATGTTTGTTTTATTTTGTAACATGTTTGGAATGATACCTTATACTTTTACTGTAACCAGTCATATCATTGTAACATTTGTGCTCGCAGCATTTATATTTATTGGAGTGACTGTAATTGGGTTTATTAAACATGGATTTGGGTATTTAAAATTATTTGTTCCAAGTGGAGTGCCTGCAGTATTACTCCCTTTAATTGTTGTTATAGAAATTATTTCTTATTTGAGTAGACCTATAAGTTTATCAGTTAGATTATTTGCCAATATGATGGCTGGTCATACAATGATGAAAGTTTTCGGAGGCTTTGTAATAAGCCTTGGAGTAGTTGGTGGTTGGCTTCCACTAAGTTTTTCGGTTGCGTTAACAGGTTTGGAGATCTTAGTTGCTTTTCTTCAAGCTTATGTTTTTGCAATCTTAACCTGCATCTATTTAAATGATGCATTAAATTTACACCATTAATAACAGAGGAGGATATAATGGAATTAGAAGCAGCAAAAATGATCGGAGCAGGTTTAGCAGCAATTGCTTTAGCTGGAGCTGGTGTTGGTATTGGAATAATTTTTGGGAATTATTTGTCTGGTGCAATGAGAAATCCATCTGCAGCACAAAAACAATTTCCTAACTTGCTTTTAGGTTTCGCACTTGCAGAAGCTACAGGATTATTCGGATTGGTAGTTGCGTTAATCATTCTTTTTGCGTTTTAAATTGATGGTTAATAAAATATATTTTCAGTTAATATTTTTTAGCTTCTTTTTTATTAAAAAAACTTATGCAGCTGAAAGCGGAGGTATGCCTCAATTAAATCCTGAGTTTTGGATTTCTCAAATTTTTTGGCTTATACTTACTTTTGGTATTATGTATTTAGTTTTATCTAAACTAATACTACCAAAAATTAGTAACAACTTAGAATCGAGAAAATCTCAAATATTAGAAAATGTTGAGGCTGCTGAGAAACAAAGAGAAGATAGTGATGTAAAACTAAAAGAATACGATGAAATTATATCTAAAAGCAAACTAGAGGCTAATAGTATTTTCAATCAAGCAAGAGAAAAAGCACTAAAAGACATTGGCGCAAAAAGAGAAGTACTTGATAAGCAAATTGATAATGAAATTGCTGAGGCTGAAAAAGAAATAGATGCATTAAGAAAAAATGCTCCAGATAAAATAAATAAAATTGCTATTGAAACTTCATCTGAGTTATTGCAAAAACTAATTGGAGCTGAAGTAAATAATAGTAGTATATCTGCAATTGTTGACGATCTATCTAAAAGAAATGGAGATAAATACTATGGCAATTGATGCAACATTTTGGGTAGCCGTATCATTTATTATTTTTTTTGGAGCTTTAATTTACCTTAAAATTCCTCAAAAAGTTTCTGAAATGTTAGATAAAATGATATCTGACATTAAAAATGAAATTGATGAAAGTGAAAAATTAAGAACCGAGGCAAAAACACTACTAGATAACTCACAAAAAAAATTAGATACAGCTAAGTCTGTTAGCAACGAAATTCTTGAGAACGCCAAAAAAGATGCAGATAGATTAATAATTGAGATGAATGATAAGTTTCATAAATCATCAGAAATTAAAAAAAATTTAGCTGAAAATAAAATAAGTCAGATGAAAGAAGCGGCTTTAAAAGAAATTAAGGACGCATCAATAAAGATTGCCGTGGACTCAGTTAAAAAAATAATAACTACATCTGTAGACAAGTCAAAATTAGATGCTGTGTTTCAAAAAAATTTAGATGAAACTAAAGCAGAGTTAAAAAAAATTAACTCATAATACACTTACAATTTTTCAAAAAAGCTATAAATTATTAAAATGAACTCTATAGTTATTGGATCAGGATTTGGTGGAATCGCAGCAGCACTAAGACTTAAGTCAAAAGGACATAAAGTAAAATTAATAGAAAAACACCCAGACCTAGGTGGTAGAGCTAGGGTCTTTAAAAGAAATGGATTTATATATGATGCAGGGCCAACAGTAATTACTGCGCCCCATTTAATTAATGAATTGTTTGAGTTATTCAATAAAGATCCCAAGAATTATATAGAACTTACTCCACTTAAAATTTGGTACCAATTTATTTTTGAAGATAAAACTAAATTTAACTATTCAGGTGACGAAATTGAAATGAAAGGCCAAATTGAGAAGCTTAGCAAAGAAGATATCAATGGATATGAAAAATTAGTTAATTTCACAAAAAAGATATTTGATAAAGGTTTTTTAGAACTTGCAGATGTACCATTTGATAAGCCATTCGTAATGATGCAACAATTACCTGCTCTATTAAAACTTAAAAGTTACAAATCAGTTTACTCTCTTGTTTCATCTTTTATAAAAAATGAAAAATTAAGAAGAATGCTTAGCATGCATCCTTTACTAGTTGGGGGAAATCCTTTTACTACCACCTCTATTTATGGATTAATTCTTTATTTAGAAAAAAAATGGGGAATACACTATTCCGTTGGAGGAACAGGAAATATAATTAAAGGTTTTGAAAAGTTAATGAATGAGGTTGGTATAGAAATATTAAAAAACAGTGAAGTAACTGAAATTATAACAAAAAAGAATAAAATAAGTGGTGTAAAATTAAATAATGAAAATGAAATTAATGCAGATAATGTGGTTTGTAATGCAGATCCACCTGCATTTTATGAGAAAATGTTAAGCAAAAGCAACGAAAGTTCTATGTTGTTTAATTGGAAAAAAAATCGAATGGAATATTCTATGGGTTTATTTGTTTACTATTTTGGTACAAAAAAAAAATATGAGAATGTTGAACATCACACAATAAAGTTTGGAAACAAGTATAAAGAACATCTGGATGATATATTTGATAAGAAAAAATTAAATAATGATATTAGCTATTATCTTCACAGACCTACAGCGACTGATAAAACTATGGCCCCAGAAGGAAATGATTGTTTTTATGTGTTAGTGCCTGTTCCTAATAATCAGTCAAAAATAAATTGGAAAACTGAAGGTGAAAAAATGAAAAATCTTGTAATTGAAAAAATGGAAAAAGATTTAATGCCAGATCTTAAGAATAATATAGTTGAGGATTTTTATCTAACGCCTGATTACTTTGAAAAAGAGTTAAATACAAAATTTGGATCAGGGTTTTCAATTCAACCTAAATTTACACAATCCGCATACTTTAGATTTCATAATAAATCAGAAATATATGATGGTTTGTACTTTGTTGGTGCGGGCACACATCCTGGGGCTGGGGTTCCAGGTGTTCTCTCTTCAGCAAAGGTTTTAGATAAATTATTTTAATGTTAACAAAGAATTATTTAGCTATTTACGCAAAATCTTTTAATTGGGCAGGTTTTTTTTTACCAAAAAAAACCTATGAAAAATGCTCTGCACTTTATGATTTTTGTAGAGAAGCAGATAATATTGCTGACGATGCAAACCAGATTGAAATAAAAAAAGATAATTTTATTAAATTTCAAAAGAATTTTGTAAACAAAAATTACCATGATCCAGTCATCAAAAACATGTGGGATCTTATTAATGAATTTAATATATCAACTAAAATTGTAGACGATTTATTTGAGGGTATTAATTCTGATATTAAAGAAAATGTTAAACTTAACTCAAAAAAAGAATTATTGATTTATTCTTATAGAGTGGCAGGAACAGTTGGATTAATGATGGCTAAAATATTGAATGTTCAAAAAAAGCAATCTTTAAAATCAGCTATTGATCTTGGAATTGCTATGCAATTAACAAATATTTCTAGGGATGTTATGGAAGATAAAAAAAATAATAGATTTTATATCAATGAAAGTTTTGAGGACATAAAGACTACAATCAGGCTTTCAGAAAAGTTTTATGAAAACTCATTTTACTCAATAAAAGAAATACCATTAAGTTTCAGATTTTCTATTTTGGTTGCAAGAAGGGTTTATAGAAAAATAGGATATAAAATTTTAAATAAACAGAATATGGAAAATTATAAAAAGTCAGGAAAAGTTTATGTTACAAATTTTGAAAAAATTATTGAAACTTTTTTATCTATTTTTGACTTAATTAAGTTATCACTTATAAGTAAAAACGATGATAATATTAATCATGATCATAATTTAATTAATGAAAAAATAAATTTAAATGAAAGAATTTGATTACATAATTATAGGTGGAGGTTGCGCAGGCCTTTCATTAGCGTATGAGCTCGAAATTTATGAAAAATTAAAAGATAAAACTTTAGCAATTATTGAGCCAAGAGAAGATTATAGAAGAGATAAAACTTGGTCATTTTGGAAAGTTTTTTCGCATAATTTTGATGATTGTGTAAAAAAAAGTTGGAATAATTTTACAATAAATACACCCAATAATACAAAATATGTAGATTGCGAAACTACACCATACCAAACAATTGATAGTGGTATGTTCTATGAAAAAATACTTTCAAAACTTAAATTAAATAAAAATATTCAGTTTTTTAAAAGTATTGATCAAATAGATAGATCAAACTCAATTGTATTTAATAGTGTACCTAGTTTTGAGAATAAACAGAGTGAGTTATGGCAACACTTTTGTGGAGTTGAAATAGAAACAGATAAAGACTTCTTTGATGACGAAATATTCAATTTGATGGACTTCGCTTGTGATCAAAGAAATAAAGTTCATTTTTTTTATACGCTACCATTTACAAAAAGAAACGCATTAGTTGAAACAACTTGGATATCTGAACTAAATAATGAAAAACTAAAAGATTATGATGAACAAATTGATGATTATTTGAGTAAACATTTAAATATTAGAAACTGTAAAATTAATTTCAAAGAAACTGGAGCAATCCCACTTTTTAGACAAAAAAATGTAAATAAATTAAATGAAATTTATATAGGCTCAGCAGGAGGAATGACTAGATTAAGTACGGGCTATACCTTCCTAAATATTCAAGAACAAAGCAGATATATAAAAGAAAACATAGAAAATATAAAAAATGTAAATCTATTTAAAATTAATTCAAAATATGATTTTTTAGATAAAATCTTATTGAGGGTTCTTAAAAACAATTCAAATGAAATGGGAAATATATTTTTTAAAGTTTTTAATTCAAAACCTAAAACAGCTATCAATTTTTTATCAAATAAAAGCAATTTTTTTGAAGATTTAGAAGTAATTCTAAAAATGCCAAAGTGGAAATTTTTAAAAGAATTAATTTAAGATGATAAATAAAATAAAAAAAATAAATTTAAACCATTCATTTATTTTTTTCTTTTTTGTAAACCTTTTTTGTATTTTGCTATTAAAGTTTAATAATATAAATATTTCATCAATTTTGTGTTTACTTTTAATTTTAATTATAGGAGTTTCCCATGGATCTTTAGATCATATAAAAGGAAAAAAACTGCTAAGATTATTTAATATAAAATCAACTTATATATTCTATATCTCGTATCTTTTAATTGCAGCAATAGTAATACTAACTTGGATAATATTGCCATCAATAACCTTAATTGTTTTTTTAATGATCGCTTCCTATCACTTTGGAAAAGAAGATACACAATTTTTGATTAATGATAGATCTTATTTCACTCAAATACTATATTTTTTTAAGGGATTTTTAATTATACTTGCTCCTTTATATTTTCATTTTCAGGAAACAATAGCGATTTTTAAATTATTATTAATTGATAATGAGGCATTTTATTCAAGCTTAAATTTTATTGAGACAAATAATGTAATTCAAATAGGAATAATCTGTAGCACCCTGTCTAGTATTTTTCTTTTCCTAAAGAATTTTGAAATCAAAAAATTTGTAGTTTTTTTAGATTATTTTTCTATTTTAATTTTAAATTACTATTTATCTCCACTAATAGCTTTTACTGTTTATTTCTGTTTTTTACACTCGATTAGACATTCAATTTCACTAGCTATTGATCTTGATCCAAATAGTTTGGTTTCTGGATTTAGATTGTTTATTAAAAAAGCTTTACCATTAACAATTTTGACAGCTATTTTTTCTTTTATTGCTCTATATACATTGGAAAATTCATACAATTTGGATAGTGCAATTTTAAAAATAATATTTATAGGTTTGGCGTCTTTAACCTTTCCACATATATTGCTGGAATATTTTCTAGAAAAAAATGAAAAATAAAGAATTAAAAATATTATTATCTGCACCTCGTGGATTTTGTGCCGGGGTAGAAAGAGCAATTGAAATAGTTGAAAAATCTATACAAAAATTTGGAGCTCCAGTTTATGTGCGTCATGAAATAGTCCATAACAAATATGTCGTGGATGATTTAAAAAATAAAGGGGCAATATTTGTCGAAGAGCTGGAGGAGATAAAAGATAAATCAAGACCAGTAATTTTTTCAGCACATGGTGTTCCAAAAAAAATACCTGAAGATGCAAAAAATTATAAAATGACTTATGTGGATGCCACATGTCCACTTGTTTCTAAGGTTCATAGAGAAGCAGAAAATCTTAATAAAGCTGGTTACCATATAATTTTAATTGGTCATGAAAATCATCCAGAAGTAATTGGAACTATGGGTCAATTAAACCAAGGTTCTATAGATCTAATCCAAAATGAGGAAGATGCTACAAACTATCAAAATAAATTAGATAAAAAATTGGCATATATTACTCAGACTACTTTGTCAGTTGATGATACAAAAGAAATAATAAAAATTTTAAAAACTAATTTTCCTAATTTAAAAGAACCAATGAAAGAAGATATTTGTTATGCAACTACTAACCGTCAAATGGCAGTAAAAAATATTGCAAAAAATTGTGATATGTTTTTTGTTATTGGAAGTAGGAACTCCTCAAATTCAGTTAGACTAGTTGAAGTAGCAAAAAAATCAGGGTGTGAAAATTCACAACTTATTCATTCAGAAAGCTCAATACCATTTGATCAAATAGAAAATTGCAATACTATAGGTATATCTTCAGGAGCATCTGCGCCAGAAATATTGGTTGAAAATTTTATTAATGATTTAAAAAATAAATTTTCTATAAGTATCGATGAAGTTGAAATAATTAAGGAAGATGTAGTATTTAAAGCTCCCAAAAAATTAAATTAAAAATGGCTGTCTATACAAAAATAAATCAAAAAGAAATTAATATTATAAATAAAAATTTTAATATTAATAAAGTAATAAGTTTTAAAGGTATCAAACAAGGAATAGAAAATACAAACTATCTTCTTAAATCAAAAAAGAAAAAATACATTTTAACTATATTTGAAAAAAGAGTTTTACAAAAAGAAATACCTTTTTTTATGAAATTGATGGATAATTTAAATAATTCAAAAATAAATTGTCCTAAGCCTCTTAAAACTAGAAATAATAAATATCTTATTAAATTAAAAAATAAAACTGCATGTATTGTATCATTTTTAGAGGGTAAAGATAAAAAAATATTAAATATAAATGATTGTTATACAGTTGGTAAAACAATTGCTCGAATGCATGTGGTCACAAATAAAATGAAGCTTAATCGAAAAAATTCGATGGGTATTAAGAATTTAAAACCTTTATTGGAAAGTATTAAATTTAAGTCAAAAAAGTTTTCAAATTTAAAAGTATTCTTAAACAATAACCTAAAAGATATTAATAGATATTGGCCTAAACAATTGCCCAAAGGTGTTATCCATGGTGACTTATTTATAGATAATATCTTTTTCAAGAAAAACAAACTTTCTGGAATTATTGATTTCTACTTTGCCGCCAATGATTATTTTATGTATGAAATTGCTATATGCATCAATGCTCTTTGTTTTGATCATAAAAAGAGAAAATTCCATTTAAATAAGAAAAAAATTAAAAATTTAATCAAAGGGTATGAAAGTGTTAAAAAAATTTCAATGAAAGAAAAAAAATCTATAAATATTTTGTGTAGAGGTGCAGCATTAAGATATTTATTAACAAGATTGTATGACTACTCAAATACACCAAAAACAGCATTGATTAAAATTAAAGACCCTAATGAATATTATCAAAAATTACTTTCTCACAATAATTTAAGTTCATTTAAAGATTATTTAAATTGATGATTACAATTTATACAGACGGTTCTTGTTTAACAAATCCAGGTAATGGTGGATGGGCTGCAATTATAAATGATGGAAAAGAAATAAAAAAAATTAGTGGTAACGAAAAAAATACAACAAATAATAGAATGGAGTTGTTAGCCCCAATTAATGCATTGAAAGATATGAAGCCTGGTATTCAAATAAAAATATATACTGACTCTCAATATGTAAAAAATGGAATAACTGAATGGATTAATACTTGGTTAGCTAATAATTGGAAAACCTCAAAAAAAGAAGATGTTAAAAATAAAGATTTATGGATTGATCTATATAATTTAAATAAATCGCTTAATATTCAATGGAATTGGGTTAAAGCTCATGATGGAAACCCTTTAAATGAAGAGGTGGATTTACTAGCTAAAAAAGCAGCAAATTTAGATTAATTTTAAAAAATTTTGAGCTGCTGAAATTTCACAAGTGGCAGTATCTTCTTCTGCTTGTATTTTCTTTACAACATTGTCGTCAATTAACATTGTATATCTTGCTGACCTCATTCCCTGACCCCGATCGTGTCTATCTATTTCTGCTCCAATTGATTTAGTAAATTCACAATATGGATCTGCAGCCATAAATATTTTATCTTCAACTTTTTGACTATCACCCCATGCTTTCATCACATTTGGATCATTAACTGAAACACAAATAATTTTTGTAACCCCTTTATTCTTTGCTTCCTCATAATTATTAACATACCCTGGAAGATGTTTTGCGGAACAAACTTTTGTGAATGCTCCAGGAACACCAATCACAATTGTTTTATGATTCTTAAAAACTTCTGCTGTAGTTATTTTTTTTGCCGCTCCACTTGAGTCTAAATAATAAAATTCTGAATTTGGAAGTTGTTCCCCTTCTTTAATTTTCATTTTATTTTACCTTTAATATAGTTTTTAATTTTTTTTAAATTATTTTCAACTATATCATATTCTTCTTTTTCATTCAAAATAAACTCAAGTTCTTTTGGTAAATCAGATTTTAAATTAATGGCTTTAGTAACAGCATCAGGAAATTTACATGGATGAGCAGTTGCTAGTACAATATTATTTCCTTTTAATTTATGTTTGTCGAAAGCACCATATCCAATTGCTGTGTGTGGATCTAAAACTACAGAAAATTTTTCATACACCTTTTTAATAACATCCAAAGTCTCATTCTCATTCAGACTAGCAGATAAAAAATTTTCTCTAATTTTATTTAATTTATCATCACCAATTAAATATTTTCCATTCTCTTTAATATTTTTCATATCAAATGAAGTCTGTTTATCATCCTCATTATTAAGATCGAATATAAGTCTCTCAAAATTACTAGCTATTTGAATATCCATACTAGGAGAAATAGTTTCCGAAACCTTTTCTGCTTCATAACTACCTTTTGATATTGCTCTATGTAAAATGTCGTTTCGATTAGTTGCAACAATTAATTTATTAATAGGCAAGCCCATTTTTTTGGCTAAATATCCAGCATAAACATCTCCAAAATTTCCTGTTGGTACTGAAAAATTTGTTGGTTCACCTGTATTTTCAACCAATGAATAACTATAAAAATAATAAACACTTTGAGCAATAATCCTCGCCCAATTAATAGAGTTTACCCCTGACATTTTGATATCATTTGAAAACTGCTTATCTGCAAACATAGATTTAACCAGGTTTTGGCAATCATCAAAATTTCCCTTTATAGCTATATTAAATACATTTTCATATTTACCTGTTGTCATTAATTTTCTTTGTACTGGTGAAACACGATTGTCTGGATGAAGCACAAAAATATTAACATTTTTTTTAGCTTTAATTGCATCAATTGCTGCAGCACCAGTGTCTCCAGATGTGGCAACAACAATATTAATTTTTTGATTTTCATTGTTTAGGTAATATTCGTAAAAGTTACCTAAAAGTTGCATAGCAACATCTTTAAAAGCTAAAGTAGGGCCATGAAATAATTCTAATATTGTTTTGTCTCCAATCTTTATGAAATCTACAACGTTGTCTTTTCTAAATGTGGAGTAAGATTTATCAATAATTTTACTCATTTCAGATTCAGGCATAAAATTACCAATAAATGGATAAATAATTTTTTTTGCTAACTCTGAATAACTAAGTTTTTTTAAATCTCTAATTTCATTTTCCCCATATTTCACTAATGCTTCTGGAATAAATAAACCTCCATCATCGGCAAGACCTTTAATGAAAACGTCTTTAAATTCAAAGGTTTTTGATGTGTCTCTTGTACTTACGTATCTCATTTAATAATTTTTTTTTCTAAAATATAAATATATTAAAAGAATTGAAATCGCCATAGAAAACCAAGTAATTGCATACTTCTTATGATTATTTGAAATTTTAGCAGTAATCACTCTTGGTTTTGGAATTTTATAATCACCGTTTAAATAAATGACATACTCTGAAAAATTTCTACCAGTAAATTTTAAAATATCTTCTCTATTCAGAGTAAACCAATAATTTTTTTCAATATCATTTTCAGGCTTAAATGTGCTTGGTTTAGTTTGAAGCATAAGAGTGCCGACTATTTGATTTTGATCAACTAAATTTATTTCGGGTAGGTCTTTTTTTTCAAAAGGTATCCATCCCCTATTTACTAAGTAATTTTCATCACCAATTTTTATTGGATTAATTACCTCAAATCCAGGTTTCCCTGCATCATTTAAATTGTATAAGTAAATTTGTTTATCAAAATCAATTTCTCCACGTGTCTTTATTCTAAGATAGTTTTTTCTTTCAATATTGGAAAGTTCTACAGGGTTGTTTTTTAAAGAGTTTTCTATTTGCTCAATTAATTCTAATTTCCAATTTAATCTATAAATTTGCCAAAACCCTAGAGAGAGAAGAGTTAAAATAATAAAATAAACAAATACTGAAAATAGAAATTTATTCTTCAAGGATAAATATTAACTTCCCCAAATATAAATTGCAGCAAATAAGAAGAGCCACACTACGTCAACAAAATGCCAGTACCAAGCAGCTGCTTCAAATCCAAAATGATGATCTTTAGTAAAATGACCAAGTCTTCCTCTCCACAAACATACTGCTAAAAATATCGTTCCAATTATGACGTGAAAACCATGAAAACCTGTTGCCATATAAAATACAGCTCCATAAATATGGCCTGAGTAAGTAAAAGTAGCGTGATGGTATTCATATGCTTGTAATAACGTAAAAAAGAAACCAAGAATTACTGTTAAAGTTAATCCTTGTATAAATCCTTTTCTATCATCCTCTAATAAAGAGTGGTGGGCCCAAGTAACTGTTGTTCCTGAAAGTAATAAAACTAAAGTATTTATCAAAGGAATGTCCCAAGGATCAAATGTTTCAATATCTTTAGGTGGCCACACATTTCCAACAAATTCATTTGGAAATAAGCTTATATCAAAATAAGCCCAAAACCATGCAACGAAGAACATTACCTCTGAAGCAATAAATAAAGTCATTCCATATCTATGATGTATTTGAACAACAGGTGTGTGATGACCTTGATGTTCAGCTTCGATTACTACATCTCTAAACCACATATATGCACCATAAATTAACAAAGCTAAACCAAGATACATTCCCCATGAAATACCGTTATGCATATAAAAAATTGCACCTATAGCTAATACTAAGCATGCAAAAGATGTATAGATTGGCCAGGGACTTGGATCAACTAAGTGGTAATCGTGTTTTTTTTCTGCTGACATTTTTCGTGATTATGATTGTTTATAGTAATCTGTCGAGAAAAAAGTGTACGACATAGTTACATCTTGTAGATTTTTTGTAGTTGGATCGTTCACAAGGTCAGGGTCTAAATAGAAAGTCATTACGTAAGTTGCCTTCTCTCCTGCCTTCAACTCTTGTTTTTCAAAACAAAAACATCCTAATTTACTATAATATTTGCCAAAACTTGCTGGTGAAACATTAAAACTAGCTACACCATGAGTCGTTTCATTTCCTAAATTCTCAACTTCAAATTCAATTCTGTTGACCTGGCCAACTTTCACATCAATAACGTTTGATTTTGCTTTGAAATTCCAATCAAGATTGTTCACATTTGTATCAAACCTCACACTTACAACCTTGTCTAACACTATTTTTGGAGCTTCTTTTGAAACTTGCGTTGTTCCTCCAAAACCAGTAACTCTACAGAACAAATCATACAAAGGCACTGCTGCAAAAGACAATCCTAACATTAGAATAAAAATTCCAGCTAAAAGTAAAGGAGTTAATGTTTTGCCTTTAATCATATCTGTCTATCAAATACTCCAACGTTGTATAAAGTAAAAATAAATAAAAATACCATAAATGCTAAAATAGCTATAGCAGTTATAATATTTTTTTTCTTTGTTTTTTTATCAGGTGTTATCATAAAATTTTATCAATTAAAAAAAGAACAAAAATTAAAAATAAATACAAAATTGAATATACAAAAATAGATCTTGCTTTTTTTGCATCAAATTTGTTTTTTTTAAATTTATAAAGGTCGAAACATAAATAATTATAATAAATTGTCAAAATTAAAGATGGGATTAAAAAGGTTATACCTACAAAGCCAATAGCATAAGGCAAGATGATTGCAGGTAACATCGTTAAAGAATAAACAAATATGTTTAATTTTGTACTCTCAACTCCATTAGTTAAAGGAAGCATTGGAATTCTAGCTTTTTTATAATCATCAGATTTATACAAACTTAAAGCCCAAAAGTGTGAAGGTGTCCAAAAAAATATAATCAAGAAGAAAGTAATTGGTTCAAAAGTCAAAGAATTAGTAGCTATAGTCCAGCCAATAACTGGAGGCAGTGCTCCTGCAGCTCCTCCAATTACTATATTCTGTGGAGTTTTTCTTTTTAACCAAACTGTATAAACAAATACATAAAACAAAATAGTAAAAAGTAATAAACTAGCTGATAGTCTGTTTGAATAATAATCAAGCGCAATTACAGAAAAAATCGAAAGAGAAATTCCAAATACTAGTGCTTGATTTCTATTTACCTTACCTGTCGGAATTGGTCTCAAACAAGTTCTTGTCATAAGGGCATCTAAATCTGATTCGTACCACATATTTAAAGCCCCAGCTGCTCCTGCTCCAATTGAAACTAAAATTATTCCAATGATAGCATCTTTTGTTGGAATTATATTTGGAGCCATTAACAATCCAACTGCACATGTAAAGATGACCAAAGACATTACTCTTGGTTTCATTAATTTAAATAATTCAGATAAATTAAAGGCGTCTTCTTGAGATAAGTTTCTATTTTTTAATTTAGACTTAATCATTAATTTAAAGTAAAAAATCTTGTTTACTATACTTAGCTAGTAGATTTTTCAACACCCTCTTCATCTTCAAACTTTGGTAATTCTTCAAAAGTATGAAAATTAGGTGGAGATGGCACAGTCCATTCTAAAGTTGTAGCGCCTTCTCCCCATGGGTTTTTTGCTGCAGCCTTTTTCTTATAAAACGCATAAGCAAGGTTTATAAAAAATACCACCAATCCAATTACAGAAATATAAG
Source organism: uncultured Pelagibacteraceae bacterium (assembly GCA_902545555.1). GTDB lineage: Bacteria > Pseudomonadota > Alphaproteobacteria > Pelagibacterales > Pelagibacteraceae > Pelagibacter. Next base: position 27,594 of record CACCGK010000007.1, on the reverse strand, counting down.
AACCAATTGACGAAATGTAATTCCATCCTGCAAAAGCATCTGGATAATCAGCATATCTTCTTGGCATTCCCGCAAGGCCTAAAAAGTGTTGTGGGAAGAAAACCAAGTTCACTCCGATGAACGTTAACCAGAAGTGTAATTGACCCATCCACTCTGAGTATTCATAACCAGTCATTTTTCCAAACCAATAGTAAAACCCTGCAAAGATTGCAAATACAGCTCCTAAAGATAATACGTAATGAAAGTGAGCAACAACGTAGTAAGTATCATGCATTGCAGTATCCACTCCAGCATTTGCAAGGACTACCCCAGTAACTCCACCAACAGTAAATAAAAATATAAATCCTAAGGCCCAAACCATTGGAGTTTTAAATGAAATCGAACCACCCCACATAGTTGCTATCCATGAAAATATTTTTATACCAGTTGGAACTGCAATGATCATCGTCGCAGCTAAAAAATATGCTTTAGTATCTGTGCTTAAACCAACTGTATACATGTGGTGAGCCCAAACAACGAAACCAACTATTCCTATTGCGACCATTGCATAAGCCATTCCTAAGTATCCGAAAACAGGTTTTCTAGAAAATGTTGAAACAATATGACTGATCATTCCAAAACCTGGTAAAATTAAAATATAAACTTCTGGGTGACCAAAGAACCAAAATAAATGTTGGAATAGAACTGGGTCTCCTCCAGTTTGTGCATCAAAGAAAGCTGTTCCAAAATTCCTATCTGTAAGAAGCATCGTAATTGCTCCTGCTAAAACTGGTAATGATAACAATAATAAGAAAGCAGTTACTAATATTGACCAAGCAAATAATGGCATTTTGTGCAATGTCATACCAGGTGTTCTCATGTTTAAAATTGTAGTAATAAAGTTTACTGCACCTAAAATTGAAGAAGCTCCAGCTAAGTGTAGACTTAAAATTGCAAAATCCATTGCTGGACCTGGTTGACCTGCTGTAGATGATAATGGAGGATATATTGTCCATCCTCCTCCTACTCCTGTTTGACCTGGAGGGCCATCCATGAAAATTGACATTATTAATAATATGAAAGATGTAGGTAGTAACCAGAATGAAATATTATTCATTCTCGGAAAAGCCATATCAGGTGCACCAATCATTATTGGAACAAACCAATTGCCAAAACCACCTATCATTGCTGGCATAACCATAAAGAAAATCATTATTAAACCATGACCAGTAACTAAGACATTATATAAATGATAATTTCCACCTAAAATTCCATCACCTGGATGCATCAGTTCCATTCTCATTAAAACTGAGAATGCAGTACCAATCACACCTGCAATAATTGCAAATATTAGATACATAGTTCCAATATCTTTATGGTTGGTTGAATAAGCCCAACGTTTCCAACCAGTTGGTGTATGATGATCGTCGTGTGATGTTGTTTGTGTATACATGTTATTTACTCGCTAGTTTTTTGAATTGATCTTCTTCATTAATTTCTTTTGCAAATTTGACTTTGGCATCTAATAACCACTCTTGATATTCCTCCTCAGTAACAACTCTAACTTCAATTGGCATAAACGCATGTTTAATTCCACACAACTCAGAACATTGACCATAATAAGTTCCAACTTTTTCTGCTTTAAACCATGTTTCATTTATTCTTCCAGGTACAGCATCTCGTTTTACACCGAATGAAGGAAGTGCCCAAGCATGTAATACATCATTAGCAGTGATCATTACTTTAACAACTTTATTTACTGGAATAACTAATTCATTATCTACAGCTAGAAGTCTTGGCTCATTTTCTTTTAAGTCTTTAGTTTCGATCATGTAAGAGTCGAAGAATATATTTTCATCTGGATACTCATATCCCCAGTACCATTGGTATCCTATAGCTTTTACTGTTATATCCGCCTTAGGAATTGCATCTTGTTTATATAGAATTTTAAATGATGGAACCGCCATCACGATTAAAATTAAACATGGAATTAAAGTCCATAAAACTTCTACAGCAACATTATGGGTTCTTTTTGACGGAACTGGATTTGCTGAAGCTCTAAATCTTATACATGCATAAACCATCAAAAATAGTACAAAAACACTGATTGCTATTATAATTGGTAACAACAATTTATCATGGAAATTAACTATATCTCTCATAGTCTCGGAAGCAGCCTTTTGAAAGCCTAGTTGCCAATCAACTGGTTGATTAGCGAATGCGCTTGAAGAGATAAAGAATGTTATAAATATATATAAAAATTTTTTCATTTTTTTACCCTATATAGAGTGTCTTTTAAAAAAAAACACTTTTACTTTTAGCGACAAAATATCAATTAATGGCGTAATTTATGATCGCTAGAGCAGAAATTACAGCCGTTTCAGATCTCAAGATGTTTTCACTGATTTTAACAGACTGAACACCATTAAATTTGAGAATCTCTTCCCTCTCATTCTCAGAAAAATCTCCCTCAGGCCCTATGATTACGCAAGTGGGTTTAGTTGTTAACTTTGTAAGATCAATTTTTGTATTTGCAGTATTGAGGTCAGTAAATATTAAATCTATATCATTATTTAGAAAGCTTTTTAATTTTTGGGGATCCTCAATTGATGGAACTGTTATTCTATTTGACTGTTCAGCTGCTTCTATGATTACTTTTTCCAATCTCTCTTTATTTATTTTTCTAACAATCGTTCTTTCAAAGATGACTGGTAAAAACTTAGTTACCCCAAGCTCCGTTGCTTTTTGGATCATAAAATTAAAGTAATTTGATTTGATTGGAGAAAAAGCTAACCAGAGTTCTTTAATATTTTCTTTCTGTCTTAATTGCTTTGTAACATTAAACTCAACTAAGCTTTTTGTTATATTTAAAATTTTAGCTTCCCATTCTCCGCTATTATTAAATAAAGAAAAAACTTCATTTTCTTTAATTCTCATTACTTTAGCAAGATAATGAGATTGAGATTTATCAAGTTTGTCAGTCAAATTAATAGATAAACTTTTTGAATAAAATAATCTAATGTTACTCATATTAATAAGTTAGTTTATGAAAAATATTAAAGCAATAATTTTTGATGCTTACGGAACCTTATTTGATGTAAATTCAGCTGCTGAAAAATGTAAAGATAAAATAGGTGATAAGTGGGAAAGTTTCGCTAATCATTGGAGAACAACACAATTAGAATATACTTGGCTAAGAAGTTTAATGAAACGTCACAAAGATTTTTGGCAAGTAACAGAGGATAGTTTAGATAAATCGATGAAAGCTTATGAGATAGACTCTTCAATGAGAAATGAGTTATTAGATCTTTATAAAATTTTATTAACCTTCAAAGAAGTCCCTGAAGTTTTAAAATTATTAAAAGAAAAAAATTATAAACTTGCTATTCTTTCAAATGGTACTCCTACTCTGCTTAATGAATTAGTTAAGAGTAATAATTTAGAAAATATATTCGATGATATTTTTTCAATTGAAGAAGTTGGGATTTATAAACCTGACTCTAAGGTTTATGATCTTCCAATAAATCAATATCAAATTCAAACAAATGAAGTTGTTTTTTTAAGTGCAAATACGTGGGATGTTTCAGGAGGTGGAAATTATGGTTATAATTCTATTTGGGTGAACAGAAATAATAATATTTTTGATAATTTAGACTTTGTTCCGAAACATGAAATCCAAAATCTTAGCAAGTTGCTTGATATAATATAAAAACATCTTATATCATTTAATATGAAAAATATTGAAGTCGAAAAAATTATAGATCCTATACAAGCCAGTGATGGAGCTGGAGTTAAATTAAAAAGAAGTATTGGTGTTGAGCCAAATTACTTTGATCCTTTCTTAATGCTAGATGAATTTGGATCCGAAAATAGTGAGGATTATATTGCTGGTTTCCCACCTCACCCACATCGAGGGATTGAGACGGTGACTTATATGTTAGCTGGAGATTTTGAACATAAAGATAGCACTGGTGGTGAAGGAAAAATGACTGCAGGCGATGTTCAGTGGATGAAAACAGGAAGTGGAATTATTCATTCAGAAATGCCAGCTATGAAAGAAGGAAAACTTCATGGCTTTCAATTGTGGATTAACATGCCTGCTAAATTAAAGATGAGCAAGCCTGAATATATTTATATCGATGCAGATAAAATGAGCGTTCATAAAGATTATGATAAACAGGTTAAAGTTATAGCAGGAAAATTTGAAAAAGCTGAAGGACCAGTAAAAGGTCATAACGTTGAGCCAATTTATTTTGATGTAGAATTAAACAAAGACAAAGAGTTCAATTTTAAATTACCTTCTAGTCATAATACTTTTATTTATTTAATTAGTGGTGAAATTGAAATTGGAAAAGTTAAACACGATCAAGTTATAGACAGCACTTTAATATTACTAACTAAAGGTGAAAATTTAAGCGTTAGGGCTATATCAAATGCTAAGTTTTTAGTGATTTCGGGTAAACCAATTGATGAGAAAATAGCTAGAGGTGGACCATTTGTTATGAATACTAAAGCAGAAATCTTGCAAGCAGTTCAAGATTATCATAATGGTACATTTGTAAAATAAATTATGAAAGCTGTAGAAATTAATAAAACTGGTGGACCTGAGGTTTTAGAAGTTAAGGATATTTCTTTAGATAAACCTGGTCCTGATCAAGTAACAATTGAACAAAAAGCAATTGGACTGAACTATATTGATACATACCACAGATCAGGTTTGTACCCTTTAAAATTACCAATTGGTTTAGGTTTGGAAGGTGCTGGAGTTATTACAGATGTTGGTGAGAACGTAAAAGACTTTAAAATTGGTGACAACATTTCTTATGCAGGAACTCCTCTAGGTTCCTACTCTTCACATAGAAACTATCCAACTAAAAATTTAGTAAAAATACCAGATGGTATTGATCTTGAAATAGCTGCAACTTTAATGACAAAAGGATTAACAACTTTTTATCTTTTACATAAAACTTATGCGGTTAAATCAGGAGAAACAATTTTATTCCATGCAGCAGCTGGAGGTGTTGGTCAAATTTTTGGACAATGGGCAAAGAGTTTAGGGTGTACAGTTATAGGCACAGTTGGATCAGATGAAAAAATAAATATGGCAAGAGAAAATGGGTATGATCACGTAATAAATTACAATAAGGAAGATTTTGCAAAAAAAGTTTTAGAGATTACTGACGGTAAGGGTGTCCCGGTTGTTTATGATGGTGTCGGTAAAGATACACTAGATGGATCTATTGAATGTTTAGCTATTCGAGGAATGATGGTTTCTTTTGGAAATGCATCTGGACCCTTGTCAGATATTAACGTGCCAAAAGTTATTCAGCCAAAAGGCTTATATCTTGTAAGACCCTCTATGCAGCAATACCTTTCAACTAGAGAAGAATTAGATGAAGCTTCAAAAATAATGTTTGAAAAAATAAGCTCTGGTAAAGTTAAAATTAAAATTTTTAAAAAGTATAAGTTAGAAGAAGTTGTTCAAGCTCATAAAGATCTTGAGGGAAGAAAAATTTTAGGCCCAGCTATTTTAGTTCCTAATTAACATCCACATCCATATCAGACATATGAAGTTTAAGTGCGTTTGTTGAAATTTGTATTTCTCGAATAAAAAAAACTATGGAAATAATCATAGATAAACAGCATGATCCAAATATCACTCTAGCAAGAAAAACTTCATCTAAATAAAGAGCGAATACTGTAAGCATATTAAATAGAAATCCAAAAGCAGCAAATAATATTGTCCATCTTAAAAGAGTTATCCTACCACTAAGATTAATAAACTGCTTTTTCCATTCAGGAGGAATGTGTTTTTCGTAAACGTGCTCATCATGAAGTTGACGAATTAAGATGCTTAAAGAATGAAATCTATTGCTATAAACACCCATTAAGAGGGGAATTGCAGGAAACATTAATGCTGTAACTGTATAATCTATATTCATTCGAATCAATTTGATTATGAATCTAGCGTTTGTTATTTACAAGTAAATTATGAACCAATTAAACTTATTTATTGAATTAACAAGATTAAAAAAACCAATTGGTTTTATGTTGTTATTTTGGCCCTGCATTTGGGGACTAACATTAGTTTATGATTTTAATTCTTCTATAAATAATTATTTTTTATATAGTTTGCTATTTTTAGCTGGTTCAGTTTTAATGCGTTCAGCAGGATGTATCGTAAATGATATAGCTGATAAGAATTTTGACAAAAAAGTTGAACGTACAAAAAATAGACCTATAGCATCTGGCAAAGTTTCGGTAAAGCTTGCTTTAATTTATTCAATAATATTATGTGGATTAGCATTCCTAATATTAATTAATTTTAATAAATTTACAATTTATATGGCTCTATTATCTATGCCATTAGCATTTACTTATCCTCTGATGAAAAGGATAACTTATTGGCCACAATTATTTTTAGGTATTACATTTAACTACGGTTTAGTCTTGGCATGGATCTCGGTGTCAAATAATATTTCTTTTGTAGCTATAGCTTTTTATTTGGGGGCCATATTTTGGACACTCGGATACGACACAATATATGGATTTCAAGATATTAAAGATGATGAAATTATAGGAGTAAAATCAACTTCAATTAAATTTAAAAATGATCCAAAAAAATTTTTATTATTTTGTTATCTATTGTTTGTTGTCTCATTAATATTTGTAGGAATAAATATGAATTTTAAATTATTTTATTTTATTTTTTTAATTCTACCTGCAACACAACTCTATGTGTTTCAAATCAAAAAATTAGATATCTCAAATACAAATGATTGTCTTAATAAATTTAAAAGTAACAATTTTTTAGGACTGCTTATACTCATAAATATTTTTGTTGGGAAACTAATTTAGAGCATAATTATGAATAACATAGAAATTTTAAAAAGACTTTATAAAAATTACACAAATAAATTTATTAGCAAAATTTTTTTAGCTGCTTTATTATCTGTATTAGTTGCAATTAGCACATCTGTAACAGCATGGTTATTAGATCCTGCAATTGAAAAAATATTTATAAATAAAGATCAAACATTAATAATATTAATTCCCTTTGCAATTATTTTAGCATTCACGACTAAGGGTATCTCTCTTTATTATGCAAAGTTAATTATGATAAATGTAGGAGAAGAAGTAAAAAAATCAATCCAAGTTGATATGCTTAATTCGTTTATAAAAGCTGATACAGAAACTATAGAGGATAAACATTCAGGAAATTATATTTCAAACTTAAATTTTGATGTTCAACAAATAACCAGAATGTTATCTGAAGCATTTTTAAGTATGTTTAAAGATGGTCTTACATTATTAGGGCTTTTAATAGTTATGTTTTATCAAAATTGGAAATTATCTTTAATTGCTATGATCATGATACCTCTCGCATCAATAACAGCTAAAATTTTAGGTAAAAGAATGAGTAAAATTTCTACACAAGCGCAGGAAAAATCTGGAGATTTAAATCGTTATTTAATTGATTTATTTAAAAATCACAAAATAATTAAAATTTTTCAAAGAGAAAATTTTGAACGATTAAGATCAGAAAATTTTGTAAATAAACTTAAAGAAAAGTCTGCGAAAATTAATGCTGTTTATATTAGGTCGGCTCCAGTAATGGAGATTCTGACAGGAATAATGATTGCAATTTTAATTTTTTATTCTGGAAAACTGATAATAAATGAAGAATTAGGAATAAATAATTTTTTCTCATTTTTGGCAGCAATGATGTTAGCTTATCAACCTGTCAAAACACTTACAAAAGTAAACATTGCAATTGGTCAGGGTTTAGCTGGAGCAAAAAGAATCTTGCCTATCGTAGATATGGAAATTGAAATTAAGTCTAATGAAAACAGCAAAAACTTAGATTTAAAAGATGGTAATATTTTATTCAATAATATTAATTTTTCTTACAAATCGAATTTCGAAAATAAAGTTTTAAAAGATGTATCTGCTGAATTTTCAGGAGGAAAAATGACAGCTTTAGTTGGTCATAGCGGATCAGGAAAGTCAACTTTGCTTAATATGATACCAAGAATTTATTCTCCAAATGAAGGCAATATCCAAATAGATGAACAAGATATTTCAAAAATAAACTTAAATTCTTTAAGAAAAGAAATTTCAATTGTTGACCAAAATGTAACTCTTTTTGATGATACTGTTTTGAATAACATCAAGTATGCAAACCCAGATGCTAATTTAGAGGAAATTTATGAGGCAGCAGACAATGCTATGTGCAAAGACTTCATTGAAAATTTAGATAATAAATATGAAACTAGAATTGGAGAAAATGGGGTTAAATTGTCAGGAGGAGAAAAACAAAGGTTATCAATAGCTAGAGCATTTTTGAAAAAAAGTAAGATAATTTTACTCGACGAAGCAACATCATCTCTAGATTCTAAAACAGAGGAAAAAATTCAATCGGCACTAAATAAACTTATATTGAATAAAACTACTATCGTAATTGCTCACCGATTATCAACTATTCTCAACTCAGATAAAATATATGTTGTTGATCAGGGTAAAATAATAAACTCTGGTAATCATGAAGATCTGTTGTCAAGTTCAAATGTTTATAAAAACTTTTATGAAAGACAAATAAAACAAAATTGATGTTTTTTATATACAGTATATTAACAAATATTTTATTTTTATTATCACCAATAATTTTTGGAATTAGAATTTTAAAAAAGAAAGAAGATATAAATAGATTTCAAGAAAAGTATTGTATTTATCCTAGAAAAAATTTTCAAAAAACAATATGGTTTCATGCAGTCAGCGTTGGTGAATTAATGAGCATAATTCCAATTGTAAAAAGACTAGAAAAAAATAAAAAAGTAAAAAAAATAATCATAACCTCATCAACAATAAGCTCATCAAAAATTTTCAAAAAACAAAATTTTAAAAAAACAATTCACAGATTTTTTCCTTTAGATACTAACTTTTTAACAAAAAAATTTATCAATTTTTGGAAACCTCAGTTAGCAATTTTTGTAGACTCAGAGATTTGGCCTAATATGATAAAAAATTTAGAAAAAAATCAAATTCCAATAATTTTATTAAATGCAAGATTTACAAGTTCTAGTTTTAAGAAATGGTTAGTTGTAAAAGGTTTTGCAAAAGAAATATTTGACAAGATCTCAATTGCCCTTCCTCAAAATACAGAAACAAAAAAATATCTTAAAATTCTTGGTATTAAAAAGATTATTCCAGCAGGAAATATAAAATACTATGGAGAAAAAATTCTATTAGATTATAAAAATTCAAAATTATTGAAGCAATTTAAGAAATTTAAAGTTTTGTGTGCAGGTAGCACCCACAATACTGAAGAAATATTAATATCTAAACTACATATCGAATTAAAAAAAAATTTACCTAATTTAATTACAGTTATAATCCCACGACACATTAGTCGATCAGAAAATATAATTAATGATTTAGATAAATTTAAACTTAATATTGTGAAGCACTCCACAAAACAAAAAATATCAAAAAAAACTGATATTTATTTGGTTGATACTTTTGGTGAAACAAAGAATTTTTATAATCTTTCTAATATTGCTTTCTTAGGAGGATCAATTGTAAATCATGGAGGTCAAAATCCATTAGAGGCCGCACGATTAGGTAATTATATTATTAATGGACCTAATATTGGTAATTTTACAGAAATATACGACTATTTAAAAATGAATAAAATATCATATACAACCTCAAAGATTTTAAAAATGAGAGATTTAGTTTTGTCAAAAATTAACAAAAAAGTGCCACTCAGCAAAAGAAAAAAAATTTTTGATAATGGAAATAAGATTTTAAATAATAACATACGTATTATCGAAAAATATATTCAATGATTTTCATGAAACCAAATTTTTGGCAAACAAAAAATTTTATCTCTCTTTTGCTATTACCTTTAACATTAATTACTTTCAGTATTAATATTTTAAAAAAATTTAATTTCAAAAAACATTTTAAAATAAAAACAATTTGTATAGGAAATTTAAGTGCAGGTGGTACAGGAAAAACATCTTTGGCAGTAGAGTTAAATGAATTACTTAGAGATAAATTCAAAACCGTATTTATTAAAAAGAAATACTCAAACCAAAAAGATGAATATAATTTGCTAAAAAAGAGAGGTAAAATCATATCATCAAAAAATAGAACAGATGCATTGAAGACAGCAGAAAAAAACTTTGATTTAGCTATTTTAGATGATGGCCTGCAACAAAAAAATATAGAGTATGATTTAAAATTCGTATGTATTAATTCCTCTGAAGGTTTTGGAAATAATTTTCTTTTACCAGCAGGTCCCTTGAGAGAAAATTCAAACGAATTAAGGAATTATGATATTATTTTTATTAACGGTTTTAAGAAAAATCAAAAAATAAAAAATAAAATTAAAAAAATAAAAAATAGTTTAAAAGTTTTTGATGCAATATATGAACCTATCAATCTTAAAGAACATAATTTAAAAAATAAATTTTTATCTTTTTGCTGTATAGGAAACCCACATGAATTTGAAAATACGCTTAAGAAATTTAAATTTAAAATAAAAGAAAAACTTATTTTTCCTGATCACTATAACATATCAGATGAAATAATAGAAAACATGAAGGATACTGCCAATAAAAATAAGTTAAAGATAATTACCACAGAAAAAGATTTTTTAAGATTAACTAAAAAACAGCAAAAGGGTATTAATTTTTTAAAAATTAAATTAAAAATTCAAAATATAAGTAAGTTAAAAAAATTTCTTAAATCAAACATATGAAAAAAATTAATCATTTAATTCAATTCATTATTATAAAATTTTTTTTTACTATATTTGGGATAATTGGATACAAAGCATCCTCGATGTTAGGATTCCTTATAGGTAAATACCTTGGTCCAATTTTTAGATCAAAGGAGTTAATTATAAATAATCTTGAAAAAGCTAATATCGATAAAAAAAATAACTTTGAGAAAATAGCCTCAAATGTTCTTGGAAATTACGGAAGAATATTTTCAGAATATGTACATTTAAAAAATTTTAAAAATGATAGTTTAAAAAAATACTTCTCTATAGAAGGACTAGATTATTTAAAAAATATTAAAAAAAACGGTGAAAAAGTTGTTTTTATTTCAGGTCATTTTAACAACTTTGAATTAATGGCAATGCAAATTGAAAAGGCTGGTGTTGAATGCGCTGCAATTTATCGACCACTAAACAATCCTTACTTAAACTCAATTATGGAAACAATTAGAATCAGAGATATTTGCAAGTATCAAATCAAAAAGGGGAGAGCTGGCACAAGAGAAATTATACGTTTTTTATCAAAGGGTACCTCAATTGCTTTAATGATTGATCAAAGAGTTAGGGAAGGAGAAAAGATAGATTTTTTTGGAAATCCTGCAACTACAACAACAATTCCAGCACAATTAATAAAAAAATATGGTTGTAGTGTTGTACCAATTTATATTGAAAGAAAAAAATCACATCATTTTAAAATGTATGTTTCAAAGCCTATCAGGATAAGTAGATCAAGAAGCATTTCTGAAATCACAAAACATCTAAATGATATTCTTGAAAAAATGATATTGAAAAATATTGACCAGTGGATTTGGACTCACGATCGTTGGAAAGTATAATCAATTATTTTCTTTTTCTCGTTGTAATGAAGCCTCTTTATATGAGTAATATGCCTCCTGTCTATCTACATTCCAATAAGTTAAATTTTCTAACATAATTTTTTTACCTGAGATAGCACATATTACGTGATCGCCTACTTCCAAGACATTGAAGTTATTAGGCAGATATTTTAATTTAGCTAATTTATTTTTCATTTCTAAGATATAAATAGTTATATGAAAATTGCAATTTTAGGAAGTGGAGGAAGAGAACATGCTCTTACTTTTTCAATATCTAAATCTAATAAAGTTAAAAAAATTTACTGTATACCAGGTAATGCTGGAACATCCTCACTAGCTGAAAATATTTCTATAGATATAAATAATTTTGAAACTGTATATGAGTTTTTAAAAAAAAATAATATTGATTTTGTAGTTGTTGGTCCTGAAGATCCACTTGTAAATGGCATTGTAGACTATTTGGAAAAGTTAAATATAAAAGTTTTCGGACCAAATAAAGTTGCTTCACAACTAGAAGGTTCAAAAATTTTCACAAAAAATCTATGTAAAAAATATAAAATACCAACAGCAGAATTTGGTATTTTTAAAAATGCTGAGGAATCTTATAATTATATTGATAATGCAAAGCACCCGTTAGTAATTAAAGCAGATAATTTAGCAGCTGGTAAGGGTGTTTATATTTGTAAAGAAAAAAAAGAATCATATTTAGCAGTAAAAGAAATATTTAATGGTAAGTTTGGAACTGCAAAAAATATTTTGTTTGAAGAATTTTTAGAAGGTGAAGAAATGAGTTATTTCATCATCAGCGATGGAAAAACATTTAAAAATTTTGGCTCAGCTCAAGATCATAAAAGAGTTGGAGAAGGAGACAAGGGTAAAAACACTGGGGGAATGGGTGCATACTCACCATCAAGATTGTTTAATGAAGAATTAGAGCAAAAAATTTTAGAAAAAATTATAAAACCAACTTTAAATGGTATAAATGATTTAGGAACAAAATATAAAGGTTTTCTATATGCTGGATTGATGATTGTTAATGATGAACCATTTTTAATTGAATACAATGTAAGAATGGGTGACCCAGAGTGTCAAACAATTCTGCCAACTCTCGAAACTGATATCATCAAAATTTTTCAATCATGTATTAATGAAAAGCTTGATGAAATAGAAATAAAATGGATAAATAAAAAAAGTTTGTGTATCGTATTATGCTCAAATGGTTATCCAGACAAATATGAAAAAAATATAATTATAAATAATTTTGAGAAATTAAACTTAAATGAAAATAATTATCTATTTCATGCAGGAACACGAAAACAGGATAATAAAATTTACGCTGTTGGAGGCAGAGTATTAAATTTCATATCACTTTCAAACACATACAGTGAAGCAAAAAAAAATATCCAAGAAAACCTGGAAAAATTAAACTGGGAAAAAGGTTTTTATAGAAAAGATATTGGATACAAAGTCATTAATAAATGAGAATTATTGGTGGTAATTTTAAAGGAAAAAAAATTCTTGAACCTAAAGATAAAGAAACAAGACCTTTAAAAGATTTAACAAAGGAATCTATTTTTAATATTATTAATCATTCAAATAAATTTTCTATAGACCTTGAAAAATCTTATGTATTAGATTTATTTTCTGGAACAGGATCTTTTGGTTTGGAATGTTTATCAAGAAAAGCAAAGCATGTAAGTTTTGTAGAAAATTACAAAGGAATATTACCAATCTTAAAAAAAAATTTATCGAATTTAAAAACGGTCAAAAATTATTCAATTATTGAGAAGAATATTTTAATTGACACTGATTTTTTAGAAAAAAAAGAAAAATTTGACATTATTTTTTTAGATCCTCCGTACAAAGAAAAAGAAATTAATAATATTTTAAATAATCTTTCTAAATTCAAAGCTCTTAAAACAGATGGAATAATAATTATTCATAGACATAAAAGAAAAGAGGATAATTTTCTAGAGAAATTCAATATTATCGAAGAAAAAAAATATGGAATTTCTAAAATAATATTTGGAAAATTTATTTAAATTAAAATTTTCTTTGTTTCAGTTTTAATTAGCTCCACAGCTGGTTGATCAAAAGGGTTAATTTTAAGAGCTCTTCCTAACAATATTGTTTCTAAAATAAAAAAAGTAAAAAGTTCCCCTAGAGTTTTTTCATCTCTTTTCAAAATCTCAAAACTCCTAAAAGGTATTTTCTTATTTTTAAAAACATTTTCTGTAGCTCGTTTTTGAGCATAAATAATATGATCAATATCTTTATTTTTTAAATAATTTTGCATTGGTAAAATTTGACTATTTTTTATTTTTAGAGAATTTTTTTCTTTAACGTAAAAAAAAGTATAAAAATTATTCTTAAAACCATCTAAATATAGTTGCATTACACTATGATTATCTTTTGGCATATTTGAAACTATTGGTAAAATTCCATTATTTTTTTTTCCTAAACTCTCAGCTACTAGTTGCTGGTACCATTTAAAAAAACTTTCAGATTTTTCATCATAATTAATTATAATTGAATTATATTTTTTTTTTTTATTAAAATATGTTATTGCATCCACATTTTTAATTAGATGATTTAAAAACTTTTTATTTTTTATTAAGTCATTATATTGTTTGAAATTATTTGAATTAAGACCCATCAATTCTGCAGGCAACATGCCAACCTCAGATAAAACTGAAAATCTACCACCGATATAGTTATTGTGATGTATCACCTCTGATTTTAATTTTTTTGCCAAAATATTAAGATAACTTTTTTTATTTTCAGTAATGAATATATTTTTCTCTTTTTTTTTAATTAAGAGGTTAGCATTTATTATTGTTTCAATTGTATTTCCTGATTTTGAAATGATTAGATTTAGATATTTTTTTTTATCTTTCTCATAAGATGATTTTAAATTATCTGCAAATATATAATTTTTTTTAATTTTATGTTTTAAAAAATCATAAATTGCTCTAGCTCCTAACGATGAGCCTCCCATACCTATTATTCGAAAATTTAAATTTTTTTTATATTTAACTAAATTCATTTTATTAAATTTATTTTTATAATTCTTACTTAAAGATCTTAGTATTTCATTTTCTTCTGAAATAAGAAATTCTAAATTTTTTTTAAAGTTAGTATTTTTAATTTTTTGCTTGAAATTTTTAAAAAAAATTTTTTTTGTAAGCATTAATCGATTTTAATCTTTTCCAGAATCGACCCTTCTAGGCTTCCTGAATTTATATTCTCTTGGGTATTTTTTTGATTTTTTGAAACCAGCTCTTTAATATTGTTATTTTTTTTAGATTGATTATCCTCCGAATCTGGTTTTGGCAAATTGTCATAATCAGGAGGCATTACTAGTGGTGATTTTTTTTCAACTAAAAATTCATCACTACTATTTTTTTTTTGATTTGTAAAACCTTCCTTGACTACTCCACAAGATGAAAGATTTAAAATAATAAAACTAAAATAAATAAAGATCTTAATTAATTTAATTAGTTTCATAATTATTTTTATTAAAAATTTCTAACACAATCATACTTATTACTCCAATAGTAATAAATATATCTGATACATTGAAAATAAACCAATGAAAATCCTTAATATGAAAATCTATAAAATCTGGGACTCTTTTATAAATTATTCGATCAAAAACATTTCCCAAAGCGCCACCCAAAATCATTGAAAGTGCATATTTTTCAAAACTTTTTGATTTAATAATCATAAAAAATATAAATA
Organism: uncultured Pelagibacteraceae bacterium; assembly: GCA_902545555.1. Classification (GTDB taxonomy): domain Bacteria; phylum Pseudomonadota; class Alphaproteobacteria; order Pelagibacterales; family Pelagibacteraceae; genus Pelagibacter. The sequence goes on along the minus strand of CACCGK010000007.1, from coordinate 12,252 downwards.
GAATAATTATTAATATTAATATTGTTAAGATGTTATAAATATCTTGATTTTTAAATGAAAATAAACCAAAAGCAATTCCCTCATTCCAGATCAGGCTAATATTTAAAAACTTAGAAGAAAAAATTTCAGATCCTAAAAATTTATCATTTAAATAAATTACATAAATTTTAGAAACTCTATCAAGTAAAAAAATTAGCAAAATAAAAGACGAGGTAATAAAAAAGTTTTTTTTTATCATGCTAAATTCACAGCACAATTAGCTCTATCACAAGCTGATTCTTTGACCTTCCAGCAAATAGAACACTTCGATCCATTTGCCTTGCTGGTAATTGCAGTTGTCTCGATATCATCTTTATAACTAACTTCAGCACTTGAGGTGATACAAAGTTCTGAAAAATCTGTATTTTCAGTAAGACTCTTTAATTTTTGATTTAGTTGTATTTTTAAATCTGCTTCTAAGCTTGATCCTATATCCTTACTAGCTCTTTTTTCTTCAATACTTATGTTACAAATATTTCTAATTTTTATCAATTCAATCCATTTATTACTAAGCTTTTCATTTTTAAATTTATCGGGAAATTCTAAAAATTTTTCAAGGTGTATACTTTTTTGGTCTTTAAATAATAATTTAAAAATTTCCTCTGTTGTAAAAGATAGTATGGGTGCAAACCATTTTAGTAGAGCATTTAAAATAATGTTTAGAAGTAAAATTGTTGATTTTCTTTTTTCTGTGTCTACAGGATCACAATAAAGATTATCTTTTCTAATATCAAAGTAAAAGGCAGATAAATCAACAGTACAAAAATTTAATAATTCTTTATATAAATTATGAAAATCATAATTTTTAAAATATTTTTTAAAATTGCTATTTAAAATATAAATTTTATGTAGCATTAACTGTTCTAGCTCAGGTAAATTATCTACATCTAGCTCATCAAAATTAAATGTTTCATATTTATCTTTAATATTTCCTAGTAAATATCTAAAGGTATTTCTAATTTTTCTATAAGACTCTGCGTGTTGATCTAAAATGGAATAATCTATTCTTAAATCCTCAGCATAATTAGATGATGCTACCCAAATTCTTAATATATCGGCACCATATTTTTTCAAAATATCTTCGGGTGCTATTACATTTCCCAGGGATTTTGACATCTTTAGGCCTTTGCCATCTACAACAAAACCGTGAGATAAAATTGACTCGAAAGGTGCTCTATCTCTCGTTCCACAAGATTCTAATAATGATGAATGAAACCAGCCCCTATGTTGATCTGAACCTTCTAAATACATTGATGCTGGCCATTTTAAATCCTCTCTTTTTTCCAAGACAAATGAATGCGTTGAGCCACTATCAAACCATACCTCAACAATATCACTTAATTTTTCATAATCTTCCGCTTTATATTTATTTCCTAAAAATCTTTGAGGATCATCTGAAAACCAACAATCAGATCCCTCTTTCTCGTAAATAGACGCAATATTTTCATTAACTTCATCATCAATTAAAATTTTTTTTGTTTTTTTATTAATAAAAATTGGAAGTGGCACGCCCCAAACTCTTTGTCTTGAAACGCACCAGTCAGGTCTTGTTTCGATCATTGATTTTAATCTTTCTTTACCTTTGTTTGGATAAAAAGTAGTTTCATCAATTGCTTTTAATGCTTTATCTCTTAGTTTATGACTTTCCATTGAAATAAACCACTGAGGTGTAGCTCTATGAACAAGTGGAGCCTTAGATCTCCATGAATGCGGATAAGAATGGACCAGCTCACCATTAAATAATAAATTTTTTTGTTCTTTGAGTTTTTCAATTACAATAGGATTTGCTTTAAAAATATGAATTCCTTCAAACAATTTAACATTGTTTGTATATTTTCCATCTCCATCTACAGTTTCAATGGCTTTAATATTATTGTTCAGACATAAATTAAAATCATCAGGTCCGTGGCTTGGAGCACAGTGAACAATTCCAGTTCCTTGCTCGGTTGTTACAAATCTAGCTTCTAACATTGGAATATCATGATCATAACCAAGATTTAAAAATGGATGACTACATATGGTGTTTTTAAATTCTTTACCTTTAAATATGCGAATTTTTTTAAAATTTTTTAATTCACATTCCTTAACAACTGACTCTAGCAAAGCATTTGCTATTACAATTTTTCTATTTTTAAAATCACCCTCATCTTTTATATCCAATATGACATAATCAAGAGACTCGTTAAACGCTAAGGCTTTATTTGCAGGTATCGTCCATGGAGTAGTTGTCCAAATAACTATTTCACTTCCGACTAAATCTCTCAAATCAGATGATCTAACTTTGAATGATGTATAAATTGTATCTGATTTATGATCTTGATATTCTACCTCAGCATCTGCAAGTGCAGTCTTCTCAACAGTTGACCATAAAACTGGTTTGAAACCTCTATACAGACTTCCCTCTTTTAAAAATTTACCAAGCTCTCTAACTATCTGTGCTTCTGCTCCAAAGCTCATCGTAGAATAATAATTTTCCCAATCCCCTACAACGCCCAATCTCTTAAATTGGCCTTTGTGAATTTCAATCCACTTCTCAGCGAATGTTCTACATTCTTTTCTAAACTCAACTATCGGAACGTCGTTTTTATTTTTTTTATTTTTTTTATATTGTTCTTCGATTTTCCACTCAATAGGCAAGCCATGACAATCCCAACCCGGAACATAAATAGAGTCTTTTCCGTCCATTTGATGAAATTTTACAATTATATCTTTAAGAATTTTATTAAGAGCTGTTCCCATATGGATATTTCCGTTAGCATAAGGAGGTCCATCATGTAGAACAAATTTTTCCTTTCCTTTACTTTCATTTCTTAACTCTTCGTAAAGATTTATTTTTTTCCAATATTCAAGAATTTCTGGTTCACGAGTGGGTAAGTTAGCTTTCATGGAAAAAGCAGTTTTGGGGAGATTTATTTGTGATTTAGTCATTTAGTATTTTTTGCAATATTTAAATCTTTTTTTATTTGAACTTTTAATTGATTGACATTTTTAAATTTTTTTTCTTTTCTTATAAACTTTAAAAACTCTACTGATAAAAGCTTATTATAAAGATTTCCAGAAAAATTGAATAGATGAACTTCCAGTAATATTTTTTTTTGATTAAATGTTGGCCTATACCCAAGATTAGCAATTCCATTCAGATATTTTGAGCTATTTTTCCTCAAAACTTTTACTGCATAGACTCCCGGTTTTGCTAGAATATAATCTTTAATATCTATATTACACGTCGGAAAACCAATTTTTTTTCCAATTTGTCTTCCTTTTTTAACAACTCCCTGTATCGTCCAATTTCTGTTTAAAAGATTATTAGCTTGATTTAAAAAACCTTTCTCTAAAAGATTTCTTATTAAAGATGATGAAACAGTCTTTTTATTTTTTATTAACGGATCTGGTTTTACAACTTTATATTTAAACAATTTCTCATATTTTTTTAATAAATTAACATTACCCTCTCGTTTATTACCAAATCTAAAATTATTGCTAACAAAAATATATTTGGAATTTAATTTTTTATTCAAAATTTGAGTAATAAAATTTAATGCTTTAACTTTTGAAAACTTTTTATTAAATTTTTTTGTAATAACAAAATCTACCTTTAAGTTACTAAGTAATTTAATTTTTTGATCAATATTTGAAATTCTAAAATTTTTTAATTTTTTGTTAAAAAACATTTTTGGCATTGGATCAAAATTAACTACTCCAATTTTTAAATTATACTTTTTCTTATAGGTCTGTGCTAATTTAAATAATTTTAGATGTCCCAAATGCAAACCATCAAAATTACCTATTAAGACAATTGATCCTCTGTGTATTTTTTGAATGTTAAAATTTGAATAATGTTTTACCATTTTAAATCTGACTGAATGTAATTAACTATTGCTTCATATTCTTTTGCAACATTTTGAATACCTTTGATTTTAATTTCATCTCTATGTATTCCATTGCTTATTAATAAAGAATCATAATTTAAAAGATTTGCACCCTTGATATCAGTATTTAAATTATCGCCTATTGCTAATATTTTTTTATTTTTATTATCTATTGACTCATTGTAAACCTCTGGATGTGGTTTTCCAAAATATACTACTTCTCCACCCATTTTTTCAAAAACCATTGCAACAGAACCTGCGCACAACTCTCTAACCTCACCACGATCAACTATTAAATCTGGATTTGTACAAATCATTTTTTTGGCAATATGTTTTTCAAGTAAATCTTTATAAAATTTTAAATCCTTATCATGATCATCAAATAAACCTGTGCATAATAAATATTCACTATCACTAATATTTTCACATTTATCTTTCTCAAATAAATAAAATAAATCAAAATCTCTAGGTGGACCAATGTGATAAAACTTTTTTGATAAGTAAGATTTTTTCAAATAATTCAATGCTGCCTCTCCTGATGTAAATACATGATCTCTGAGTACTTTATCCATGCCCATCTTTTCTAAAAAATTTTGAACAGTTTTGTTTGGTCTTGGAGCATTTGTTAAAAGTACTAACATTTTCTTTTTTTTTAAAAGTTTATTTAAAACAGCTATTGCTTTTTTGTGAAGATTAAGCCCATTATGAACAACGCCCCATAAGTCTATATAAAAAAGATCGTAATTATCAGCAATTGATTGTAATCCATTTAAATCTAAATTTTTGGTCATTTTTTAAGGTATAAACCATAAAATCCACAATTTACTAGAAATATTAATATCTTTAAGATTTTCTGATCTTGAAATAGGCGGTGAAATATCTATATGAGGCTCATATTTATAAAGATTTATTAAGGAGAATTTATGAAGTTCAAACCGTTACATGACAGAGTTTTAATCGAAGTATTAGATGGCAATGAAAAAACTGCTGGAGGAATAATTATCCCTGACACAGCTCAAGAAAAACCTCAGGAAGGCAAAGTTGTTGCTGTGGGTGGTGGAGCGAAAACTGAAGATGGAAAAATAATTCCAATGGATGTTAAAGTTGGTGATAAAGTTTTATTTGGCAAATGGTCAGGAACTGAAGTCAAAATTAATGGTAAAGAATACAGCATAATGAAAGAGTCTGACATTATGGGTATTTCAGGTAAGTAATTTAATTTAAAGGAGAAATATAATGGCAAAAGTTGTTAAATTTGATGCAGAGGCAAGAGCAGCAATGATAAGAGGTGTAAATATCTTAGCTGACACTGTTAAAGTAACTTTAGGACCTAAAGGAAGAAATGTCGTAATGGATAAATCTTATGGTGCTCCTAGAATTACTAAAGATGGTGTATCTGTTGCTAAAGAAATTGACCTTGAAGATAAATTTGAAAATATGGGCGCACAGATGGTTAAAGAAGTTGCTAGTAAAACTAATGATGAAGCTGGTGATGGAACTACTACTGCAACTATACTTGCACAAGCGATTGTTAAAGAAGGTGTGAAGTATGTTACAGCTGGCATGAATCCAATGGATGTAAAAAGAGGAATTGATGCTGCTGTAGAAACAGTAAAAGATAGCCTTGTTGCATCTGCAAAAAAAGTAAAAGATAGCGATGAGATAGCTCAAGTTGGTACAATTTCAGCAAATGGTGATAAAGAAATTGGAACAATGATTGCAAAAGCAATGCAAAAAGTTGGAAACGAGGGAGTTATTACTGTTGAAGAAAATAAAGGTATTGAAACAGAATTAGATGTAGTTGAGGGTATGCAGTTTGATAGAGGATATCTATCACCATATTTTATCACCAATAGCGATAAGATGACTACAGAATTAGATAATCCTTTTATTTTATTACATGAAAAAAAATTAACTAATTTACAGCCAATGGTTCCTCTTTTAGAGGCTGTTGTTCAAGCTGGCAGACCACTTATGATTATTTCTGAAGATGTTGAAGGTGAAGCTTTGGCAACTTTAGTTGTAAACAAACTAAGAGGTGGTTTAAAAGTTGTAGCTGTTAAAGCTCCAGGTTTTGGTGATAGAAGAAAAGCTATGCTTGAAGATATAGCTATTCTAACTGGAGGTCAGGTAATATCTGAAGATTTAGGTATAAAACTTGAAAATGTTAAACTTGATGATCTTGGATCTTGCAAAAAAATAAAAGTTGATAAAGACAATAGCACTATTGTTAATGGAAGTGGAAAGAAATCTGATATTGAAGCAAGATGTGCTTCTATCAAACAACAAGTTGAAGAAACGACTTCTGATTATGATAGAGAAAAACTTCAAGAAAGACTTGCTAAGTTAGCTGGTGGAGTTGCAGTAATCAAAGTTGGTGGTGCAACTGAAGTTGAAGTTAAAGAAAGAAAAGACAGAGTTGAGGATGCTTTAAATGCAACGAGGGCTGCTGTTGAAGAAGGTATTGTTACTGGTGGTGGTTGTGCACTTCTTTATGCTGCACAAGAACTTGATAAAGTTAAAGCAAAAGGTGATGACCAGAAAGCAGGTGTGGATCTTGTAAGAAAAGCATTAGAAGCTCCAATTAGACAAATTACTAAAAATGCTGGTGTAGATGGTTCAGTGGTAGTTGGTAAATTATTAGAGCTGAAGAAAAAAACTAACGGTTACGATGCTCAAAACGAAGAGTATTGTGATATGTTTGCAAAAGGTATCATAGACCCAGTTAAAGTTGTGAGAACTGCTCTACAAGACGCTGCTTCAATTGCCGGATTATTAGTAACTACAGAAGCAATGATAGCAGATAAACCAGAGGAAAAAGATGCTGCTGGCGGAATGCCTGGTGGAATGCCTGGTGGTATGGGCGGCATGGGAGGAATGGGTGGAATGGGAATGTAATCCCCATTTATCTCAAACAAAAATTCAAAAAGGGCAGTTTTCACTGCCCTTTTTTTTAAGTCAAATATCTGACTAAATACCACTAAAAATATTAAATTTTTTATATAAAGAATTTTATTAATTTATCATTTAAGTTTTTTAATTTTTTAATTAATTAATATAGCTGCTTGGTGCTCCATGCTGAAAGCTATGTAATTATACTCATTATCATCAAAAACCTCGTTTAATGCTTTAAGTTCACCTGTATCCCAGCCTTCGAAGTTATGAAGTTGATCAAAAAGAATTATTGAATTTTTTACAAGATATGGCTTAATTTTTTTTAGCACAAACAACGAACTTTCATAAGTATCAAGGTCCATATGTATAAAATTAATTTTTAATTTATTTAAAATTATTTTGTTCTCAATAAAATTATCTAAAGTATCTTGGACCTTACCTTTGATTAAATTTACATTAGCATTAACTTTGGGTAATTTATTTTTTAAATCAAAATGCCCTTTAGAAAATCCCAAATTACCAATCCAATCCTCATTTAATCCCTCAAAACTATCAAACCCATAAATTTCATGTACAAAATTAGAAAAAAAATTTATTGATGTTCCATTAAATACACCAAATTCTAAATAACATAAATTTTGTTCTTTCTTTTGTGTTGCTCTATCAATTGAATATTTCCTAATTTCTAATGAATTTTTAAATAATATTGATTTTTTAAAATATTTTTTAAAAAAATTATAACTATTTAATTGTTGCTCTTTTTTATAGTGTTCATGTAGATTTAATTCATTTTTAAACTCGCTTGGTGTTAAATGATAAATGACTCTAGACAATTTATTTAAAAGTTTTTTGATAAAATTTTGTAAAAGCATTTTTTTTTAAATTGATATAAATATTTAAGTAATTTTAATTAATTTAATTTTAGAAATAATATATGTCAAAAAGATACAGTGGAAAATCATTTAAAGACTCTAGTGTTAAAAAAAAACCAAAATTAAGCCTTAAAGAAAAAAGAAAACTTAAAAAAATAAGCAAAAAAAGACAAATTAATCCTGAATTTTGAAAATTATTCAAGCCAGTTATGAGTTTTTTTGAGTTTTAATATCCTTTTAAATATGTATAAGAGCCAGAATTTATGAGCAATAATATCAGAAACATCACAATCATAGCCCATGTTGATCATGGCAAAACTACTCTAATTGATAATTTAATGAAACAAAGCGGTTCATTTAGAGAAAATGAAGTTGTTGATGAAAGATTAATGGACTCGGGCGAACTTGAAAAAGAAAGAGGAATTACAATTTTAGCAAAACCTGCTTCAATTAATTGGAATAATTCAAGAATAAATATAATCGATACTCCAGGCCACAGAGATTTTGCTGCAGAAGTTGAAAGAGTTTTAAGTATGGCAGACGGAGCACTGTTATTAATTGACTCTGCAGAAGGTGTTATGCCTCAAACAAAATTTGTATTATCAAAAGCTCTTAAACAAGGGTTAAAACCAATTGTTGTTATTAATAAATTAGATAAAGCTGATCAAAGAGCTAATAAAGTTTTAGATGAAACATTTGATTTATTTGTTAGCTTAGATGCAAATGAAGAACAATTAGATTTTCCAGTTCTATATGCAAGTGGAAGATCAGGTTGGGCTGATCATGAAGTTGATGGTCCAAGAGAAAATTTAAATCCTTTGTTGGATTTAATTGTTGATCATGTAAAACCTGCTGAACTTGATAAAACTAAACCTTTTGCAATGTTGTCAACGCTACTATACGCAGATAGTTTTTTAGGAAGAAGTTTAGTTGGAAGAATCACACAAGGTACTGCAAAAGCTAACCAATCTATAAAAGCAATTAATTTAAATGGTGAAAAAGTTGATGAAGGAAAATTAACAAAAATTTTTAGATATGAAGGAACTAAAAAAGTTCCAATAGATGTTGGTGAGGCTGGGGATATTGTAGTTGTTGCTGGGTTAGAAAAAGCAAACGTTGCTGATACTATATGTGACCTAGAGGTAAATGAAGCGATCCCTGCGACTCCAATAGATCCTCCTACAATATCAATTACAATAACTGTAAATACTTCACCTTTAGCTGGAACCGAGGGTAAAAAATTAACCAGTACCCAAATAAGAGGCAGATTAGTTCAAGAGGCACAAAATAATGTTGGTATTACATTTTCAGAAAACGAGGGAAAAGACTCTTTTGTTGTTAGTGGTAGAGGTGAACTGATGTTAGAAATTCTTTTAACTCAAATGAGAAGAGAAGGTTTTGAAATGACAGTCAGTCCTCCAAAAGTATTATATAAAACTGATGAAAGTGGAAATAAACTTGAGCCAATTGAAGAAATTACTATGGACCTTGATGAAGAACATTCTTCAAAAGTAATTGATTCTATGAACAGAAGAAAAGGTAAGCTAGTAGAATTAAAAGATACTGGAACTAACAAAAAAAGATTAATTTTTCATGCACCTACTAGAGGGTTAATGGGCTACACAAGTAGATTTCTTACGCTTACAAAAGGGAATGGAGTGATAAATAGAATATTTCATAGCTATGGTCCTTTTGAAGGAGAAATGGAAGGTAGAAGAAATGGAGCATTAATCTCTATGGAACAAGGAAAAGCAGTTGCATTCGCGATATTTAACCTACAAGCAAGAGGAGAAATGTTTGTAACTCATAATGATGCTGTTTATCCTGGAATGATAGTTGGTCTTTCACCTAAACCAGGTGATATGATCATTAATGTAATGAAAGGTAAGAAACTTACAAATATGAGAACTCAGGGCACAGATGAGAATGTCGTACTTACTCCTGTTAGAAAAATGTCAATTGCAGAACAGTTAAGTATGCTTAATACAGATGAAGCATTAGAGATAACTCCAGACTCATGTAGATTGAGAAAAGCAATTCTTGATCCACACGAAAGAAAGAAAAGCGAAAAAGCTATAGCTGCAGCCTAGTCAAAAGTTTTATCAACTAAATAAAGTCCTAAAGCAATGCAAGGACCTATGCCAAATGCAAACAATAAAGTTCCAACCCCTACTATTCCTCCTAAATACCATCCAACACTAACAACTGAAATTTCTAAAGTTGCTCTTACTACAGCTATAGGAAAATTTGTTACTTTTTGTAATCCTATCATAAGTCCATCTCTAGGACCGGCTCCTAAATTTGATACTAAGTAAATACCCCCACCTATTCCAACCATAATAACAGAAATAATAGCTAATAATAATTGATGAATATAATTTGATGGTGTTGGAACATACTTAATACAAAGATCAATCATAATTGCAATAATCAAAGCATTAAATATTGTGCCCATCCCCGGTTTTTGCCCAAGAGGTATCCACAAAATTAAAACAGCAATACTTATTAATAATGTGATAGTTCCAATACTTAAATTAATATTTAAGGAAATACCTTGGGCTAAAACACTCCAAGGAGAGGCTCCTGTGAATGAAACAATTAGCAATCCTTCACCCAATCCAAATAAAGACAAACCAAAACATAAGAAAAAAAATGTAGAAAACTTAGGTTTAAAATTAAATGGTTTTTCTGAGCTCCATTTAACTTTTGGAATTTTTTTTATTTTTAAAAACATAATTGTAATAAGCTATATCTATTAATGAAAAATTCTAATATTGTAACCAGCAAATGAAAAAATTTGCAGTTATTTTACTTATTGTATTTTTCTCATCAATTTCGCTAGCTCATATAGGTCATTATAACAAATTTGACAAAATAGAAATGGAGATCTTGAGAAATGATGAAGTAATTGGATATAACAATTATTATTTTAAAAGAGATGGTGAAAAAACGATAGTAAAAAATCAATATAAATTTGAGGTAAAATTACTATCTGCAACAATATTTAAAGTAGAGGGATATGGAGAAGAAATTTATTTAAAAGATAATTTGATATCTTTTCAATCAAAGACACTTCAAAATAAAAAAGAAAAATTTGTAAACCTAAAACTAGATAAAAATAATAAAAAGTTTGATATTAAAGGATCTTCATACTCAGGTGAAGCTTCTTTCAAAAATATTATTGGAAATTGGTGGAGTCATAAAATTTTACAAGCAGAAAGCCAAATAAGTCCTATTTCTGGAAGTATAAAAGAACAAATAGTTACTTTTATTAAAAAGGAAAATATTTCAATTAATGGCAAACAATACGAAACAGATCATTTTAAACTTACATCAAAAGATGTGTCTCTTCCTGAAGATAAAAAATTAAATTTTGACATTTGGCTTGATAAAAAAACTTCAGTGATTGTTAAAATTACTTATAAGAGAATGGGAAATTGGGAATACCGCTTAAAAAATCTTCATTAAAATTACTTATTTATTTTTTTAAAAAGATCGTTTGCACTTATCCAGCCTGCCTCTACTCTAGGACCTACAAACCAATCTGCACATACTCCTAAATTTAATTTGTTATTCCAATAACTTTTAATTTTTAAAGATCTAGAATTTGAAGAATATTTCCAACCATGATTTAATGAAGTTAATATTTTTGTTTTTTTAATTCCAGTAAGTTTAAAAAATTGATCAATTAAAATCTTTGAGTTTTTTTCTTTATTTTCTCTATTTTTATTTATTTTTTTATTTGCCCACAGCCTTGTACTTTGTAAAGTCCATAAATCATTACTACTTTTAAATCTTTTTTTACTATTTTCTTTAGCGGCCCATCCTAAAATTTTATCGTTAAATAAATAACTTGATATGTTTTTATTTGTTTTTTTAATTTCGATCATGACTGTAATATTTGCATCCATTTTGATTTTTTGCTTAATGAATGGATCCTTAATAAATTTTTTTGATAATTTTTTTAATTGTGGGAATGGGCAAGTTAATACTAATCTATCATAATATTTTGTTTTATTGTTCTTAAAGACTAGCTTCCATTTTTTGTTTACAAATTTAATCTTCTCTAACTCACTTTGAAAATTACAATTTATATTCTTTATTAAATGTTTGATAATATCATTGTTACCCTTGCAGCCAATTATTTTAAGATGATTTTTATTTTCTTTTTTTAATTTGTTTAAAAAAATATGTTTGCCACTCCATTTCTTTAGAATTTTTTTTTTACATAAATTTGTAATAAATTTTTTAAATTGAACTGTTTTTGGAGAAATATATTGTGCCCCGTGATCAAATCCTTTTGTCTTATTTAATCTTTTAAAAGAAGATCTACCACCTGGGCCCCGAGCTTTATCATAAATGTGTACAGAATTTTTTTTAATTAACAAATTAGCTATTGTTGCTCCAGAAATTCCAGAGCCAATTACACAATAACTACTCATTTTCCTGCAACAGTCATACCTTCTATCATCATAGTTGGTGAATTGACTGAATATTCTAATTCTAAATCGTTTGCTAAAATAATATTTTTGAACATATCCTTAAAATTACCAGCAATTGTTATTTCATTAACAGGA
>CACCGK010000006.1:45000-46450 GCA_902545555.1 uncultured Pelagibacteraceae bacterium | reverse complement strand
GCTTTATCTTTTGCTAATCATGCTAACGATGTAAAAAAGCTAAGGAAATTAATTGGAAAAAAATCTTTTTTAATTTCAAAAATTGAAACTAAAAAAGCGATAACAAATCTTAAATCAATTATAAAAAATTCTGATGCAATTTTAATTGATAGAGGAGATTTGTCTAGATACGTAAACTATGAAAAGATACCAATTGCCCAAGAAGTTATTATTAAAGAAGGAATGAAAAGAAAAAAAGATGTTTATGTTGCAACTAATTTACTTGAAAGTATGATAAATAATTTTTTTCCATCACGAGCAGAAAGTCACGATATTTATAATACATTAAATCAAGGTGCTAAAGGTTTAGTTTTGGCAGCTGAAACAGCTGTAGGCAATAATCCTTTAGAAGTTGTAAAATATATTAAAAAATCTATTAAAGTTTTTAAGAATAAGAAAAAATATAAAAGAAATGTAATAAATTACATGTAATTTTTTAAAAATAAATCATATTCTCATTTTGTTTTTCAGGACTCAAATTTTTAAATTTAGATTTTTTAATAAAACTATACAAACTTCTTTTTACTTTTTTTTTTATAAACTCACTTAATACAGGATATATATTTTTATCTTCATTGATTTTGTTAGATTTAGAAATACTAAAAGCTATTGGTTCATCAATTATTTTTAATTTAAAGTAATTGTTATCTTCTAGAATACACTTAAAAATCCATTTAAAAGCATTATCATAACCTACAAAAACAAAAGAGTTTAAATTATCATAACTTGATGACACTGTGGTCCACAGAATATTGTCATAATTTTGAAAATAAAATTGTTTATTTAATTGAATTTTTTCGTATTTGTTTATTAAACTATAAATCTCTTTATGATTAATTACTCTTTTGTTTATAGTCTTACCTTTAAATTTTAAACCCATTGACGATCTTGGTTTATATATTAATGGAACAGATAATCTTTCCTCATAAAAATGAAAATTAGCTTTATTAAAATTTTTGAGTGTTTTTCCGTGATCAGATGTAACAATTAAAGTTGTATTTTCGTATAAATTCTTTTGCTTTAATTGATTAATAATTGCCTCTAAAAACAATTCACTTTTAGATATGTTTGAATAATAAAAATTTTCCTCATTATCTAACTGTTTTTTTTCATTTAAATTTATTTCTGAATGAAATGGGGGATGGGCACCAATATAATGAAAAAAAGTAAAAGACTTTTCGTTTTCGACAGATTTAAGCAGTTCAAGCATTTTTTCAAAATAAACGCTTGTATGAAAATTATTTGTACAAATATTAGTATAGTCTTGAAAGCCAATATTCATCCCAAAATGGGGTCTCATTCTGGAAAAATTAGTTAAAGCATGAGTAAAGTAACCCTTATTTAGAAACTCCTCAGCTAAAAACTTTAAATTTTTTGAGGGAAAATTAGCATGTTTATATAAATGAGATTC